>NZ_JAMXSI010000005.1:0-245663 GCF_024124705.1 Halomonas sp. Mc5H-6 | reverse complement strand
ATGGCGGCCTTACCGGTGTATTAGTGGCTGCCTGGCTGTTTGCTCGCAAACATCAACTGGCTTTTATACAACTGACCGACTTTATTGCTCCGTTAGTCCCCATCGGCCTGGGGGCGGGTCGCCTCGGCAACTTCATCAATCACGAGTTACCGGGGCGTATCAGCGACGTTCCGTGGGCCATGGTATTCCCTCCCATGATGGGGCTCGGCTCAGAGCCACGCCATCCCTCGGCGCTTTACGAGTTCGCTCTTGAAGGCATCGTGTTGTTTGCCGTGCTGTGGTGGCTATCGCGCCGGCCGCGCCATAGGGGCCTGATCTCGGGGCTTTTCCTGCTACTTTACGGAGCCTTCCGCTTTACGGTGGAGTTCGCACGCCTCCCCGACCCTCAGCTGGGATTCATTGCCTTTGGCTGGTTGACCATGGGGCAGCTGCTGACACTACCGATGCTCATCGCAGGCTTTACCCTGGTTGCCTGGTCCAGACGCCAGCCAGTAGATAAGCCAAAGGCGGCGTTAAACTCATGAAACAAGTCTTCGCTTTTCTAATGGTGGCACTCTTTATAGTCACACCGGTAGCGGCACGTGAAGAGATATTTGGGGTTGGTGACAAAAGCTCCCCTTTTAACCGTTCGACGCAACGTGACTTTTTACCGGCTACAGAAGCCTTCCGAACCACCGCCTGGCGCGACGATGATCGGATCTATATCGGCTTCACTGCTGCCGAAAATTATTACCTTCATCGGCATCAGTTCGCGCTTGAGAGTCTTTCTCCAGGTGTGAGTTTCGGTGAGCTGGCGTTGTCTCCTGGCGAACCCATGATGCACGCCTCGCTAGGTGAAATTTATGTTTTTTACGACCAAGTAGTGATCAGCGCGCCCATTGAGAGCAACGCCGCCGACAATGTGTGGTGGTGTGGCGTGATTTTTTGCTTATGATTAGCACTCGCATCGAGAAACCTGTCAGTTGGCAGTAATCTCTGCGAAACGAGTATCTGTATCGCAGAGCGGATAGGTTGCCGTCTGACAATTTGCTATCGATCGCCAAATTGAAAAGCGCTAGGTCAAATGTGCTACCTCACCAGCCGCCAGTGTTTGTCTTCTTGCTGGGCCTGGCCGAGGGCGGCCAGCGCCGATAGTACCTCACCAACGCCTTTCACCGGTTTGCGTTTGAACTGGGCGGCCAGGCTTTCCGCACTGTGGGGGCTTTGGGCAAGCATGTCGCGTAGAACCGTGACCTGGGTGGCGAGGTCTTTGGGCCAGGTGGCTTTGGTTTTGTCTGCTGCTGGGGCGCTGGTCTCAGCTGTGGTGCTTTGCAGCTCGGTTTGGGTGGGGGCGGCTTCTTCCGGTGCTTGGTAATCGGGGCGTAGCCAGCGCACCTTGCCTTGCGCTTCTTCAGCGGCGCGCTGTTTGTTGAGCGCCACTAGGCGCATTAGCAACTCTTCCTCGGCCTGGGCTTGAGCGGCGGGCTTGTCCGGCAGTGGGGTGGTGGCACCGGGTAAGCCCACTAGTACTTTTGCCAAGTCATCCCAGCCGTAGGCATTAAATACTGCGCGGTCTAAGGCGTCGTGGTCGGCGAGCAGAGTGCTGACCAAGCCTTGCTGGTTGATGGTTTGTTCTTTGGCGTTGAGTTCTTCACCCACGCGGAGCTTTTCCAGCACGTTGTACATGCCGGTGAGCGTCAGCGTTGGGTGTTCGGCCTGCTGGCGCTTGCGGTGGGCGTCGATCTGCTCCGCAAGCTGGCCAATCTTCGCCGCCTGCTCGTCGTTCAGCTCAGGAAAGGGGAAGGTTTCGAAGCAGCGGGTTTTGTTGTAGCGGGGGTCATTGCCTACACCTAATCGCCCGCCACTGGCTAGGCTCCATAATGTGTGAACTCTGCTATTCAAGTAACCTAAGGCGCTATCACTTTCGCAAGCTATGGCAATTAGCCCATCATCTGGAGAAATGCTTTTATCTAGTTTGACAAAAAATCTATGCTTACTTACATAAGCAGTCGCAATATAATCACCTAGCCCACTCAGAGCTGCCCTAAGGTCTTCGCGCTGCCCACGGTGCAACCACCATTTTTCGCGCAATGCTTTGTTTCTGTTTGTATCTCTTTCAGGCTTTACTCTTTCTTTAACCCATTGGTATAGCTCTGGAAAATTAGCTTTTGCTTGTCTTTCTGTTAATCCATAGAAATCTATTAGATATCTATCACGTGGAGTCTGATTAAGGTCTTTACCATTGCGAAATCTGCTTAATACACTTGTATTGAGATATCTTCCGAAGCCAGCAGCGTTTACATCACCAGTTGTGATTGAGAACCCTCTGCCTCCAAGTTCGAAACCACGCTGACTAATACTGCTATTTGATTTTAGCGCTCCCGCCCCCGCCACATCCGCGCCGATACTCAAGTCGGCAAATACCTTACCCTCGCGGTGGCTTAGTGCCACGCTGCGGGCTTCGCGGTCGTCTTCGCTGCTTTCGCTTGTTACTTGCTGCAATCGACCTGGTGCTTCGCCTGCGCGGCCCACGGTCATGGCAATGCGCACGGCGGCACCGTCGTTGCCGTCTACCCAGGGGTGGTCGGGAATCGCGAAGGTGAGCGAGAGCGGCTTTTTGGCATCGTTCAGGTGCGGTTCCAGCACGCGGCGGTTAAAGGTTTGGCGCAGGCTGTTGGTGGTAATAAAGCCATACTGCTGGGCGTGGCCGTTGCGTGCCGCTTCAGCGGCAATATGCCACCAGTACATCACAAAATCGGCAGATTCCGGCACCGTGCCTTTAAATACTTGGCGCACGGCATCCACGTAGCCATCGCCTAGTGCGCGGCGCATGGTGGAGGCGCCAATAAACGGTGGGTTGCCGACGATATAATCTGCTTCCGGCCACTCGGCGCGTCTGGGATTGTGGTAGCGGTATACCGTGGTCCGGGCGGTTTCATCAGGGATCAGCTCGCCGGTGGCGGGGCTTTTCTTCATGCTGATGCCGTCCCAGATGGTGACTTCCTGGCCGTTTTCATCCAGCAGCGGTTCGCGGCTGTCAAATTCAATCAGCGCATCGCGCTCCTCGATATTGTGGAAGTCTTTGAGAATCGGTTCGGGCAGATCGAGGCTGCCGTGAATACGGTAGTGCCACTGCAGGTAACCGATCCAAAGCACAATTTCAGCAATGGCGGCGGCGCGGGGGTTAATTTCCATGCCGAGGAACTGTTGGGGCGAGACGGTAAAGCCTTCCGCTTCTAATGAGTCTTGCCCGCCGCTGAGGTCGGCAATCAGGTTTAATACTTCACCTTCCAGACGCTTCATGTGCTCCAGCGCGACATACAGGAAGTTGGCGCTACCGCAGGCGGGGTCAAGCACGCGTACTTGGCAGAGCTTGTGGTGAAAGGTGCGCAGGCTCTCTAGCGCTTTATCGGTTTTGCCTTTCTGGTTGTGGGTTTCCGCGACCACCTGGGCGGTGGCCCACTCCCGGCGTAGCGGTTCAATCAGCGTGGGCATCACCAGCCGCTCGACATAGGCGCGGGGCGTATAGTGGGCACCTAGTTTGTGGCGCTCGCGGGGGTCCAGGGCGCGCTCCAGCAGCGTGCCGAAAATGGCCGGCTCCACAAAGCGCCAGTCGGCTTTGGCGGCATCAATCAGCAGCTGAATCTGCTCGGGGGTGAGCGGAATGGGGTCAATGTTTTTAAACAGGCCGCCGTTAAAACGCATCACCTTGGCCGTCAGTACGCCGCTAAAGCCGCCGCTGTTCATACTTTCCCATAACGAGCTAATGGCGTCGGCAAAGTGTTCGGGTGTCTCTTTCATGCGGGTGAGGAAGTCGGTAAAGCTGTTTTTGGGCAACAGCCCAACGTCTTCACTGAACATGGTGAACAGGCAGCGCTTCAAAAAGTGCGCTACGCGGTCGACTTCATAACCATCGGCTTCTAGCGTTTTCGCTAAGGTTGCAAGCTTGGCGCTGACCTCACGAGTGACGCGAGCAGCGTATTGGCTCGGGTCAAGGGTGTCGGGTGCTTCCCATAGCGCTTTAAGGCGTTGCTGAATATTTGGCTGGCGTAAGTCTTCCAGCTTAATGCGGTAATTACGCGGGTCTGGAAAGGGTACATAGGTGCCGCCAGAGCGCGAAAACTCAGAGTAGAGTGCCAGCGTGCGCCCAACATCTGTGACCAAAATAAAGGCTGGGCGGCCTTCTTTTGGGGGCAGGGCGCGTACATATTGGTCGGCTTGGTTATAAGCCGCCTGCATGGCTTTATCCCAGCCTTTGGTTTCTAGCCCTTTGCCGGTTTGCTTGGCTTCCAGTACAAACGCGCCGCGCTTGTAAAGGTCGATAAAGCCGCGATTTTCGCTGCCATCGGGGTTTTGAATATCCACCCGGCGTTCGAAGGTATAGGCATTTTCACTATTATCTTTGCTGGCGGGGTCGGGCGTTGGCAACTCAAGCAGCGCACATAGCTCTGAAAGGAATAGCTGATAATTGGCCTTTTCGGTGCCGGTGGTGTGTTGCCAGCGCTCAATAAACTGATCGACGGCATCAGGCGTGGCAACCGCAACGGACGAATCGAACATCAGCAAGCATCCTTTCAGGCGTGGTCATCTAATCTAGTTAAGCAGGGTTAGATAGTAGCATGCTTAGCAGAGTGAGAAAGAGAGCTGTACTATAGGACGTACATCCTAGGCATGAAAACGAATTTAGCTCGGCAGTCCTGGATTAGTAGAATAGGCCTTAGCTTAGAAAGCCATTGCCACAATTGGTATCTTGCAGCAAAGGTAAGAGTGCTAGCATCGGGATGAATGTGTATTTGGGTGGCGTAGTGAAAAAACCGCCAAGCTAAGCAGTTGGCGGTGTCAGACTATGAGCATATGTAGCCTACAGTGACTGTAGAGCCGGGATTTCAGGACGCCAAAAAAGGTTCTGGCCCAGGCGGCTGAATCCCCAGCTAGATTTAGTGCGAAATGCTCGCTGTTGATTATCGGCCATGGCGCTTTGCCCGTCAGCATCACGAATATAACGAGCTATCGTCATCGCGGCTGGTTGGCCGTAGCGCGCCCCAGGTGATGCACATGTCCAAATATGACGAAGCGTCATCGCAATGTCCGGCTCGTGCTTGTCTAAATACGCAAGCCCATAGGCACATGCTTCCAGAGTAAACGTATCATGGCTACATAGTTTCCAAGCCGCATTTGGTTTGCCTTTTGAATCGTAGGTATAGGTCTTCCCAATATCGTGTAACAACCCTGCGACAAAACATGTTTCCTGCATCAGACGCGGCATGTTGGGCTCGTTTAGGCGCAGCATAGCCACAGCGTTGTTGGCGACATCCAGTGAATGCGCCAGCAGCCCTCCTGGATATGCATGGTGATAATTTACGCTGGCTGGCGCGTTTAAAAAGGCTTCGAGACGATCCTTGCGCTCCAGTGCGAGCATCAAAAACTTACGCATATGTGCCGACTGAAGCGATTGCACGGTCGCGACAAGCTGGTCAAGTACCTCCGGTACTGGGCAATACACCCGCGGCAACGATTGCAGTGTATCCAGCGCGGCCACTTCTTCCCGGGTCGCCTTGCGAAACCCGTCAAGTACGAACTGATTAGACAAACACTTCACCCCGGAAGCGGTGACATAGTCCAGGTGGCCAATGCGCTCAGGCACCTGAGTTTTATCCAGATTGAGCATCGCTATGTGATCTCCCATGCAATCGCTCAACCGCAACTTTAAGAAGGGCGTTTTCGCATTATCAAACTCGACCACACGCCCTGTAAGCCGATAAGTGCCTTTGAAGGTGCGTGACAGGTGGGCTGGTGCATTATCAAGCCGTTTCATTACGATGCTCCTTCTGGGACTTGGTGGGCGTGGTATTGCCAAGTAAACGCTCAAAGGCTGAGCCATCCATACGTGTCGCATTGGGAACGTATCGGGAATAAACCTTGAATAGCATCTCGGTTGAGCTATGGCCCAGCATGCGGGCCACCCATTCAGGGTTTTCACCCGACGCCAGAAACAGCGTCGCGGCGGTATGGCGTGTTTGGTAAGGACGCCGCTTGGTTAGCCCGAGAGACTTCAGTAAGGGGTACCACACGCGCTTGGTCACGTTATTGTGATCAAGGGGCTGGCCTGACTGATTACAGAACACGTATTTGCTTAAATGCCCCGTCGCGGCGTATTGCGTTTTAAGCGCGTCATACACCTGCCCAAACATGGGGATTTCCCGCTGAGATCCATCGGTCTTGGTGTATTCCGTCTCGCCATTGATCAGTGTTTCGCGTACTAAGATTTCGCGTTTGGCAAAATCAACATGTTTCCACTTCAACCCATCGACTTCGCCGGTTCGCATACCAGTAAAAAAGCGCACCGTGTAGTAGTTGCGATAGTCCGCGCGGACGTTATTGATGATGCGTTGTACTTCGTGTAGCGAAAATGGCTCGATATGGGTCTTTTGCAGCTTTAACGGCTTGATATTTTTGTATGGTGACTCGAAATCGAATCGCTCGGCTGCTTCATCTAGCACCATGCGCAGAATCGTCATGTGACTGTTGATCGTCTTGGACGACACCAACCCTGTGCTGCCGCGCCCCTTACGTTTAGCTAACTTGGCGCGGAACGCCATGATGTCCGTCTTGGTAATGTCGCCAATCGGCTTTTTTCCAAACGCTGGCTTCAGTGAGCTATCCAGGATCGAACTCACATTTCGCACGTGAGAGGCACGCCACTGAATTTTGCTCTCTTCGAACCATTGGTCGGAAAAATCGTTGAAGAGTGGTGTTTCCACTGGGGTATGTGTGCCCTTGATGTTGGGAGTTTGAGAGTTTTGGTTTTTCGCCGTTTCATTTGCTCCCAGTTTTTGCAAATTCTTGCTGCCCGGAAAAAACTCAGCGTAGTCGAGGTCATCTAGCAAGATCTTTGCTTCTATCTTTGCAAGCAATTGCTCGACCTTTTTCCTGTTAGCAGGCGTGTCTTTCAGTGCAGTTTGCTCACGTAATCGTAGGCCTTGGTAGAAAAAATCCAGATAGAGCTTACCCGTCTCTTTACGTTGGCGAACCTTACCCATGGCTATAGCCTCCATTTGCCATTGGAATGGAGATATTGCCTTGGGCAGCTTTTAGCATTTCTTTTTCGACGGCTTCCCAGAGGAATAAAATTTTCCGCCGGCCAAAAGGTTTGATGTAGTGAGTGCCCTCGATAAGGACGCTATCTTTTAGCTGCTGGCGGATAGTACGGCAGTCGTACTTGATGCGCTGAGCAAGCTCTTCGGTCGTGAGGTAGGTATAAGATGATTCCATCGAAAACCTCTAACAGGGGTGATATTCTGCGTGGCTAAAAGGCATTCCAGCTATCAGAATGCCATCCTAAATGGCATTTTAGACAGCAAAAAACCATTTGCAAGCGTTTTTTGCCATTTAGAATGACAAAAAGATTTCACAGGAGGTTTTGATGGTTCGTTGTCACCTGGCGCGCTTGATGGGCGAGCATAAGATGAAGATCGTTGATGTAGCGCGTGAGACAGGTCTCAACCGCAATACAATTACGCTGCTCTACAAAGAAACTGCCCAGCGGATCGACTTAGATGCATTGGATAAACTATGCAGCCTGTTCAAATGTGAAGTAGGGGATCTGTTGGAATACCAAGACGAGGGTGCAAAAAATGAAAATAATTGAGGGCAGCGAGCAAGTCGCCTGAAGGTCGTTAGAAGTGATCGTTAAAGAAAGGGAAGGAGTGAATGTGGCACATATACGACACAGATGTGTCACAGGGCGCTAGTCAACGAATAAACACAAAAAAGGCAGACCAGTAAGTTACTGATCTGCCTCTCGAAATATTGGTAGCGGGGACCGGATTTGAACCGATGACCTTCGGGTTATGAGCCCGACGAGCTACCAGACTGCTCCACCCCGCATCAACGTGTGGCGTATTCTACGCTTTTTTTACGTTTCGTCAATAGGCGTTTTAAAACGTTTGCCCTATAGCCGTTGGTGGGGTTCGTGCTGCAACATGAGCCGAGTAGCGCTATGCTGAGGTTAGTGAAACAACAACAATGCTGACTCTCGGTAAGTCGCGCATCTGTATGGCGATTTGCCGTTGGTACTCAAGCGCCAAGGCGCTTTTCACAATGGCTTGCGGTGCTAATTCTGCAACGCCCAAGCCATTCGTCATATCAGGGAGGTAGTCAATGGCCAATCAAGCCCCCGTCGCCTGGGTAACTGGTGGAACTGGTGGTATCGGCACGGCGATTTGTCGTTCGCTGGCGGATGCGGGTTATCTGGTCGTAGCGGGTTATCACAACCCCGAAAAGGCCAAAACCTGGCTGGCATCGCAGCAAGCCGATGGCTATAACAACATTGCGCTGTCCGGTGTCGACCTTGCCGATCATCAAGCCTGCCTACAAGGTGCCCAGCAAATCCAGGAGCAGCATGGTCCCATTAGTGTGTTGGTGAACTGTGCAGGCATCACCCGTGACGGCACCATGAAGAAAATGTCATACGAGCAATGGTATGAGGTGATCGATACCAACCTGAACAGTGTCTTCAATACCTGCCGCAGCGTGATCGAGATGATGCTCGAAAACGGATACGGGCGGATTATCAATATTTCCTCCATCAACGGCCGCAAAGGGCAGTTCGGCCAAGCGAATTACGCGGCGGCAAAAGCGGGTATGCACGGCTTGACCATGTCGCTTGCCCAGGAGACCGCCACGAAAGGCATTACCGTGAACACCGTGTCGCCCGGCTACATTGCCACCGACATGATCATGAACATTCCAGAAAAAGTGCGCGAGGCGATCCGTGAAACGATCCCCGTTAAGCGCTATGGTACGCCAGAGGAAATTGGCCGACTCGTGACCTTCATCGCCGACAAGGAGTCCGGGTTCATTACCGGGGCAAACTTCGATATCAATGGTGGTCAGTTCATGGGTTGACCCAGCCGTTCATTTTGCTCAATGACCACAAAGCCAGCGATACCCTCGCTGGCTTTTGTGATTGAGGCTTTTTTAATTGCGGCTTTGCTCGTCATCAAGGCAGAGGTGTTCGGGCGAGCTGGGTGAGTAACTCATCCAGCTCACCGACCTCTTGATCCCATAGCGACCTGGGCATAGGCCCAAGGGCGATCAGGTCGGCAAGTACCTCGCTCACTTCCTGCGCGCGGCTGCGTTCTTTTTGCAGTCCGTCGTTGAGGCGTTCCACCTGGATGGCCAGCCGCAGGGGTTCATCTTGTTGGTGCACACGCCCCATGGCGAGTAGTGATAAGTGGACACGAAGCCGAGCCAGTTGGTCTTTCAGGCTGGCTTCGTGTGCCTCGGGGAGTGTCTCCTGGCGTCGTTGATTGCGCTGATGGTGGGCCTGCTCAAAAGGCGACGTCAAGGTCGTTTCGCCCAGCACCGTTTGGGCGTCCACCGTGTCTGCCTGTTCGTCGACAAGCCGGCGTTGGTCTGCGCGCAAGTGAGCTTCGATAAGCGGCGTCAGCTGCTGCCAGGCATTGACCGTATCGGCGACTTCAAGTCGATTCAGGCGTTCACGCCGGGCGCGAATAATGCCGCTTAAACGCCGCTGCATCCCTTCGCTGCGGCGGCTACGCGGCAGTGGTTCCAAATGCGTTGCCTGTTCGATGAAGGCATCCAGCTTGGCGTGGTCCCTGGCATCTTGAGGTTGCCAGCTATCCATTTCGTCGATCAGCGCCTGCAGGCTATCGAGCTGGCGTTGCTGCTGGGCAAGCTGCTCTTTTTTGTGCGCGTCGCGCCGGGCAAACAGCTGGTCGCATTCGTGACGGAAGGCCTTCCAGAGCGTTTGTTCCTCCCCTTTAGGTGCCCGCCCCAATTGGCGCCACTGCTGCTGTAGCTGTTTGGCTTTTTCGATGCGCTCGGCGAGCGGGCGTTCGTCCTGGTGGAGCGCCTGGACCTTGCTGATCAGGGTTTTTTTCTGGTCGGCAATATGTTCGGCGCGGGTATCGATCAAGCTTTGTAGCTGGTGGCGGACGCGGCCAAACCGGCGACCAATGGCTTCTGCCTGTTCGCGCGGTACGGGAGAGTGGTGACGCCACTGTTGACGCGCTTTATCGCGAATCTCGCGCAGCACATCCGGGTCGGCGTCCTGAGCTGGCTGTGCAATCAGCGTCTCGAGCTGCTCGCAGAGCGCTTCGCGAGCCCGCAAGTTGGCTGCCCGCTCTTCGCTCAGTTGCTCTCGCCAGGGAGCAAGGCGTTCATGGATGCGGTCCGAGGCAGCGCGAAAGCGCGCGGACAGCTCTCGATCAGCCGCCGCATCACCCAGCGATTTCCATTCCTTGACGAGCTGGCGATGGTGGCGATCCAGCGCCGCATCCGCCATATGTTGGTCGTCGGCAAGGGCTTCGATGGAATCGCACAGTTGTTCACGTTTGGGGCCTGCCACGAACCCTCGCCAGTCACGCAGTTCGGCGAGTTGCGCGCCAAGCTGTTTCAGCCGCGCTTTGAGGGGGCGGGCGTCGTCGCCCTTGAGCGCATCGATGCGCGGCTTTAGCCGCTGGTGAAGACGGCTGGCACTTTTGAAAGCGCCCCGCTCAAGCAACTGCGCGAAGGCGTCCAGGTCGTTGTTGTAAGCGCTGAGGGATTGGGCATCATTTTGCGTATCGGCTGTTTCGTGGGCGTCGGCAAGTGCCTCCTGCGCTTGGCGGGCAAGCGTTGGCATGGTCAGGCTGTCAGGCCAGCGGCACTGGTCGAGCAGCGACGCCATGGCGGAGTGGTCAGCGTCGGCCAGCGCTTGCTCAAGGTCTGCGCTAATATGCTGCCAGCGCTGCCAGGCTTCGATACAGGCCTCGTAATCTTTCAGAGCCCGGGTGTAGCGTTGGCGCATCGAATCACTGGGCGGGTGTTCGTCAGACAGTTGCTGCCAGCGCTGGCCAAGCAACTGACGCTGGGCGCGAAGGCTGTCGATATCCTGTGCCGTCAACCCATTGCCAAGGCGCAGGCCTTCCAGGGTTTCTTCCAGCCCTTCCAATAGCTGTTCTCGGGTCTGGTCGGTGGCTTCGCGTTGCTGGTTGTTCTGCTGACGCGCCTGCTCGTGAGTTTCGTGGTCGTGCAGCGTTTTGCGGCACGCGAGTACAGCCCGATGATAACGTGCCTCCTGGTCGGGGCCAGGTGATTGGGGGAGCTGTTCCCATTCACGCTGCAGGTGACGCAGTCGGCCGCCGTAGAGGGGTTCCCAGGTGGCTTGGGCGTGCTTTTCCAGCTGTTGCAAAAGCGTCTCGCGCTTTTGTTGTTGGGCTTCTTTCCACTCGGCGTCGGCCCGGCGTTCCTGCAGCCGATCTTTGGCCATGCGTACGACCTGGCGGTCCCGGCGGGCTTTCTTCAACAGCTGTTTCAAGCCTTCTTCACTGACCACGCGATCAGCTGCCTGGTGACGCACGGCCGCGACGCCGTTGTGGCAGGCGTGTTCGATGAAGTCGCGTTCATCGGTTAACCGGGCGAGTGCGGTCAATCGTAAGTTGAGGTTGTCACCCTTATGCACGAGCGCGTTGAGGATCTTGGTATCATCGATACGCTCGGCAAGTGCCTCACGCTGGCCAAGCGCCGTTTGCCCTTGCTGGCCGCTGAGTCGCTGGCATAGCGCCTCTTGCCAAGCCGTGTCGTCCTGATGGGCCGGGTAAGCCGCCATCAGTCCTTCAAGGTCGTCAAGGGCCAGTAAGGCGGCAAGCTGTATGTCGCTATCCGGATCCTGCGCAAGCGAAGCGAGCGCCTGGCGCTGTTCGCGATGGTCAGGATCAAGGCGGTGGAGAGCCTGGCGACGTACCTCGGCATTGGGGTGTTGCCAGCGGGGTGCGAACAGGCGTCTTAACAGTCCGTGCATGGATCATCCTGCTGTGAGGCGCTTTGCGTGAAAAAAATCAGACGTCGACCCTTAGAAGGTTGCAGTTGTCGGCGCTGTCGCTTAGCGTTGACTTATGATGCGGGCTTGGTGAGGGTTAATTCTCACCACCCAAAAGCGCTCAAATGCGCTACCTTAATATCTTACCTGAACATGACATGGAGTTCGGCCATGAGCCTCAATGTGGATAGTGCCGACGTGGCCTTTACCTTTAAAGGCGGCATGCTGCCGATGACCGTCATGGAGCTAAACAGTGCTGACCCTGAGCATATCCGACGTCAGCTGGCGAGCAAACTGTCTCAGTCGCCCGCGTTCTTTCAGCATACACCGGTTGTGCTTAACGTGGAAAAGCTCGATGAGCCCCATCTTTCGCTGGAGCGTATTTGCGCCGTCTGCCGTGACCACAAGCTGCTCCCCGTGGCAGTGAGGGGGGGCACTGAGCCTGTTCGCCAATCGGCGTGGGCGCTGGGCCTTGGCTGGTTCGCGCCGGTCGATGAAAGCCGTGCGCAAATGCTGAAAAGTGTTGGCAGCGATAGCGAAAGCGCCGCTCCCGTCGCCCTGGCAGACGCAAACACCGCTGAAGAGCCAGCCCAGGCACAGGACAGCAACGGTGCAGAAACCACGCGCCTCTACCGTGGTACGGTGCGTTCGGGGCAGCAGGTGAGCGCTTCGGGAGGCGATTTGGTCGTCATCGGTGCGGTCAATGCGGGAGCGGAAGTGCTGGCCGCCGGCAGTATTCATGTTTATGGCGCATTGCGCGGACGGGCATTAGCGGGTATTCATGGCAATACCCAGGCGGGTATCTATTGCCGCGAGCTGGCCGCTGAATTACTGTCGGTGGCGGGTAATTACAAGCGTCTGGAAGATATTGATTCTCAGCTGCTGGGTGCCCCCGCTGAGGTGCACTTTACGCAACAACAATTGGAAATTAAGCCGCTTAATTAGCGCCTGACGCGTAAATCGTTGAGAATGCCAGCCACGCGGCGTCATCGCGTGGTTTATAGATATGACATAGACGTTCCCGTTGTACGTAGTGCGCCAACGGTGCGCTTGCGATGAACGACTTCAAGAAGGAAGTAACTCTTGGCCAAAATTATTGTAGTGACCTCAGGTAAAGGGGGGGTCGGCAAAACCACCAGTGCCGCCGCTATCTCGACAGGCTTAGCCCTGCGCGGAAAGAAAACGGTGGTGATTGATTTCGATGTGGGCTTGCGCAACCTTGATCTGATCATGGGTTGCGAGCGCCGCGTAGTGTACGATCTGGTAAACGTGATTCAAGGTGAGGCGGGGCTCAATCAAGCATTGATCCGCGACAAGCGGGTTGAGAATTTGTTTATTCTGCCGGCTTCACAAACCCGCGACAAGGATGCCTTGACCCAGGAAGGCGTTGCCGAAGTGCTCGACAAGCTGAAAGAGGACTTCGACTACATCATGTGTGATTCGCCCGCCGGTATCGAACGTGGCGCCCAGTTGGCCATGTACTTTGCCGATGAAGCCATCGTGGTGACGAATCCGGAAGTATCCTCGGTGCGCGATTCCGACCGGATTCTGGGCCTGCTGGCATCCAAGACACGTCGCGCCGAGGAAAGCAGCGACCCGATCAAGGAACACCTGCTGGTCACGCGCTACAACCCTGAGCGTGTCACCTCGGGCGACATGCTGACGCTGGACGATATTCGTGAAATATTGGCGATTAACCTGCTCGGCTTGATTCCCGAGTCCGAAGCCGTGCTGCGGGCGTCGAACCAGGGCGTGCCGGTGACCCACGATATTTCAAGCGACGCGGGCCAGGCCTATAGCGACACCGTCTCGCGTCTGCTCGGTGAAGACATGCCGCTGCGCTTTCACGAAATGCAGCGTAAAGGCCTGCTCAGCCGCATGTTTGGTGGAGGTCGGCGATGAAACTGCTGGAGTTCTTGAAGCGTGAGCGCAAGAAGTCTGCCTCGGTGGCCAAAGAACGCCTGCAAATTATCGTGGCGCATCAACGAAGCCAACGAGGGCAACCCGATTACATGCCGATGCTGGAACGTGAGTTGCTGGAGGTCATTCGCCGCTATGTTCACGTGGACGACGATGCGATTCAGATCTCACTGGATAGTGAAGACAACTGCTCGGTGTTGGAGTTGAACGTGACGCTGCCCAAAAGCTGAGCCGCGCTTTCTGGAAGCCTGGGTTGCTGAAACCGGGATTGCTGACATCAGCGGTTTCTGGAATACGCGGCGAAACCCAGCGTGGATATGCTAGGCTTGGGCTTTTCAATGCCCAGCGGAGTGCTTGTCCATGGCGTCACCCAATGCTGCCCCCGCCAGCTTTTTATGGCATGACTATGAAACCTTCGGGGCTGATCCGCGTCGTGATCGCCCCGCTCAGTTCGCGGCTCTGCGCACCGACGCTGAGTTGAATGAAATCGGCGAACCGATCGAGCTGTTCTGCCGCCCCGCTGACGATTATCTTCCCCATCCCGCCGCCTGCTTGATTACCGGTATTACCCCACAAAAGGCACAGCGTCACGGTCTCCCGGAAGCCGAGTTCGCCGCTGAGGTGCAGCGCCATATGAGCGAGCCGGGCACCTGCGTGGTGGGCTATAACAGCCTGCGTTTCGATGACGAAGTGTCGCGCCACCTGTTCTACCGTAATCTGCTCGACCCTTACGCCCGCGAGTGGCAAAACGGCAACTCGCGCTGGGATCTTATCGATGTGGTCAGAGCCTTTTACGCCTTGAGGCCCGAGGGGATCGAATGGCCGTTGCGCGACGATGGCGCGCCGAGTTTCAAGCTGGAAGACCTGACGGCGGCCAATGGCATCGCCCACGAAGGCGCCCACGATGCGGTGGCCGATGTGCGTGCGACGATTGCGCTGGCGCGCCTGCTGAAGTCGCGCAATGCCAAGCTGTTTGATTATTTGCTCGGCCTGCGTGGCAAGCGGGCAGTGGCCAAGCAGCTCGATTTGCCCAGTGCCAAACCGATCTTGCATATTTCGCGTCGCTACCCGGCAAGCCGGGCGTGCAGTGCGCTGGTGATGCCGTTGGCGGAGCATCCGAGCAATCCCAACGGGGTGATCGTCTACGATCTGAGCATTGATCCCAGCGAGTTCCTGACCATGTCGGCGGCGCAAATTCGTGAGCGGGTCTTCGTCAGTCAGCAGGATCTGGCGGAGGGCGAAACCCGCATTCCGCTCAAGGTCATTCACATCAATCGCTGCCCGGTAGTCTTTCCCACCACGGCGCTGAAAGACGTGGAGGGTCCGCAGAAAGGGGAGTATGGCGACATCGTGGCCCGGCTGGGGCTGGATATGAACGCCTGTCGCCGGCATTGGAAAATGCTCCGCGAGGCCCCTTCAGTGTCCCAGAAAGTGGCCGAGGTCTTCAGCGCAGGCTACGACGATGCGCCCCAGGATCCCGACCTGATGCTCTATGCCGGTGCCTTTTTCTCGGCGGCCGACCGCCAGCAGATGGAGCGGGTCAGGGCCATGGACCCTTGGGATTTGGTGGGCGAGCGGTTCGCCTTTCAGGACCCGCGACTTGAGGAGATGCTGTTCCGCTTTCGTGCGCGAAGCTACCCGGAAACCCTCGAGGGCGACGAGCTGGAGCAGTGGGAGGCGTTTCGCTGGATGCGCCTGAACGATGCCACGCTGTCAGGTTTTACCTTGAAAGCCTTTGCCCGGGAGATCGAAAACTACAACCAGCAGACGCTCACCGATCAACAGCGCCAGATTCTCGAGGAACTCGTGCTCTATGTTGAAGCCATGTTGCCTGCCCAGGCATTTGACGCCTGAGCAGGCAGGCCTAGGGCCCAACGGTTAGTGGTCGGCTTTTTCGGGTAAAGGCGTGAACTGCTGGCGGATCGCCGCTACATCGCTGGGTTCGTCGCCGGGGTTGAAGCGCACGTCCAGTTGATGTTCACGCAGCGCAGGCCAGAGTGCCTGCAGCTCGTCTAGCGTCACCGCAAGGGCCAGCTCGGCGAGCTGCTCACGATGGTCAAAGCGCACTTCATCCCGCGCGGTTGCCTGCCAGTAGCGATTGGCCATCTGCGCCAACCCCGTATCGCGCTGGCTCAAGCGGGTGTTCACTGCTTGGCGGTAGGCGTCCAGCTCACCGTCGTCCAGCTGTTCAAGCCGCTCGTCGGCATCTTCCAGAAACGCGTCCATGCGCTCGGCAATGGTGTCGCTATCGGCGTCCGGTGACTGTACGACCATGGCGATGCCAGGGGCGTCCAGCACCGGTGAGTAACCCGCGTTGACGATGTAACCAAGCTGCTCCTCGGTGCGTAGTTGCTGGTAGAAAGGCGTTTCCAGCCACTGGGCGAGCACCTGCGTTGCGGCTTGCTCGCGCAATGTTTGGTCACGGCCTTGCAGGTAGCGCAGTACGATGGATTCTTCACGCTGGCTATTGGGGTGCAGGACCGTATCGTCGCCGCGGACGGCGAGCGGTGTGAGATTGCGGATATCGTCGCGCGCTAGCCGGGGAGTGAGTTTGCCGCGCATCAGGTTTGCCTGCTCTCTGGCAAGTTCAGGCCCCAGGTTGCCGACCGCCATGGCATCCACGTAGAGATCGTCAAGGAAACGTTGGCGGAAATCGATCAGGTGGCCACGCGCCAGTCGCTGACTGGCCTCAAGCAGGGCTTGGGTCGACCATTGGGGAGTTAGCAGTGCTTCGCCCAGGGTGCCGCTGGCTTGGGCGTACAAAGAAGCTTGAGGGGCGTTGCGCCACTCGCGCTGTAAACGGTTGAGCACCCGCTCGAAGTCGCGCTGACGGATGTCGGCGTTGCTGAGCTGGTCGAGTGCTTGCTCGATGAGCGGGGTCTGACCGTCCCGCCAGCCGGAAAACGACAGCGTCATACCCCGTGAATGGGCATAGGCGCTGAACGACTGGCCTGCCAGCCAGGCTGGGTAAAGCGCTTCGTTAAGACTGTCGTTCAGCCAGTTGGCCAACAGCCGGGTGAGCACCGCTTCTTCGGCGGAATAGCTGGCACTGGGGTGCTGCAAGCTTAGCCGCCACTCCACCTTGGGCGTGTTGAACTGGGCGACCTGCATATGCCAGGCGGTAAACGAAGGCGTGTCGATCAGCGTACTGGGGCGTTCGTCCTGGCCTTCCAGCAGGGCCAGGTCGCTGGCGATAAAGGGGTTGGGTGCCGGTAATGACAGCCCGCTCAAGGCTTGGCCACTTTCGCTTGGCGTCTGTTCGCGCCAGGCGGTGTCGAACCAGGGCGTTACCTTTTCGCTCTCGATGTCGGGCGCTGAGTAAATCCGCAGCATATTGTCCTGAGTCAGCGCATCCAGGTAGCGTTGATGCTGCTTTGCATCGAACTCATCCATCCGATACGCGGCATATTGGACGTCCTCCACCGGGTAGCGCGACAGGTTCATCGACAGTCGAATGGCTTCCTGCTGGGGTTCGCCGTGCTGTTGAAAGCGGAAGGCCTGTTCGTTGAGGTCGGCTTGCTCGGTGTAGCGCCACGCTTCAAGCCCGCCCTGGCGGATACGCTCGATGGCGGCAAACAGCGTGGCTTCAATATCGTCCAGGCGCTGCGCGCCGTCCTCGGTAAGGCTGATGGAGACCGTGAAAAGCGCATGCTGGCCATCGGCGCGGCTGACCCCTGTCGACAACGCGTCGGCAAGCCCGGCGTCCTTGAGAACGGCGAACAAGCTGCCATCGCTTTCATCGCCTAACAGATGGGAAATCAGTTGAGTGGGTTTCTGTCGATAAGCGTCGGTGGGGTCGGGAATGGGAAAGTAAAAACGTAGTTGATGGCGATCCTCAATCGACTGGCGTTCTACGTAACGGGGCAGCGTGTCGCGATCGACCAGCGGGGCATCGATGGCGGGAGCCTCCAGGTCGTTATCGGGAATCTCGGCAAAGCGCTCCACCACCCAGTCTTCCAGGGTATCCAGCGACTGAGGCGCTACCACGGCCAGGTTCATGACATTGGCATCGTAGTGGCGCTGGTAAAACGCCATCACCCGTTCGCGAAGGGTGGCTTCACCTTCCGGGGGGTTGGCCAGCGTCTCGCGGTTACCCACGGCAAACTGGGTGGTGGGGTTATCCGGATTCAGCAATTGGTTGAGTACCGCGTTTTCGCGCCTTCCTTCATCGCGACGGCGTGCTACGTACTCGGAGTGCACCACATTGCGCTCGCTTTCAAGCTTGTCGGCATTAAACAGCGGCGAAACAAAAAATGCACTGAATCGGTCCAGAGCGCCCTCAAAGGCGGAAGGCTCAATGCTGAAAAAGTAATTGGTATCCTGGGAGGCGGTGAAGGCGTTGTGCGACCCCGCATTGCGCGATAGATAGCGCTGATAGGCGTCAACCTCAGGGTAAGCCTCAGTGCCCAAAAACAGCATGTGTTCGAGAAAGTGGGCGAGCCCCTGCAGGTCATCAGGGTCCTGAGCGCTGCCGACCCGTACGTTCATCGAGGCCGCCGCTTTATCGGCCTCGTCATCGCTGACGAGCAGCACATTCAAGCCGTTTTCCAGTTCGAGCACGCGGTAGTCGCGCTCGTCATACGGGCTGACGTGGGGCGTAACGACCTCCTTGATGTCGTCTTCGTCGGCCGCCAGCGCCGCGGGCGCAAGCCAGAGGCTGCCCATGGCCATGCCCAGCAGGGCGCCTCCGGGCAACGCCATTTTCCACCGTGCAAAGCGTTTTAAACCAATCAGTTGACGCATGTAAGCTCCTATGACGTGGTCCAGCGTATCATCGGCCCGGTGGGGTGAGCGCAGGCCGATGACTGGTAGGTGGGAAAGTTAATCTGCTTTGATACCGGAAAAGCGCCCAACAGTTCCAGCGGTGCGGGCGTCAATAGACGATCAAGGCGAGTGTGAGCCGTGTCGGGATTTAACCATTCGTCTGCGTTCCGCGGGTCGATCACCGCAGGCAGCCGGTCCGTCAGGTGCGACAAACAGGCGTTCGCAGGGACGGTTACCAGAGCGGTGGAGTCGTTGTAGGTAGTGAGTGTGGTGTGATACCGGCACCACAGCCCCGCAAGCAATAGCGGTCCGCGGTTGACCTGCGTGACCAGGTAGGGTTGCTTGGCACGGGGTAGCCGTTTCCAGATGTAAAAGCCGCTCACCGGCACCAGGCAGCGACGCGAGCGATAGGCCTCCTGAAACATGCCCCGTTGGTTCAGGGTTTCCGCTCGAGCGCAGTGTGGGGCATTATCCAGGACTTTTAGCCAGGGCGGTGTCAGCCCCCAGAATAACGACTCTAAACAGGGTTGACCCTCAACCGTACGGATGGCCGATATCGGCTGTCGCGGTGCCACATTGGGTGATTCAATCAAGGGTTCAGCCATCTTCAGGCTTGGGAGTAGGCGGGCAAGAGGCAGTTGCTGCACGTGTAAGCGCCCGGCCATGCAGGTCTCCTTTTACGCTAAGGCGTTGTCTGTACCCGTTTAGAGGGTATTAAGCATGAAATGTCGAGGTTTGGAGTCGAAAACAGTGTTCGATGTGGGGTATCCTATAGCATCCCTTGTTCACGCTAAAGCGCGATAAGGCATTCTTCCTGTTTGCCGTTCACCTTAAGAGATCGCCATGGCTCGCCCCAGACAGCACGCGCCGGATGCACTACACGCGCAGGTTATGCACGCTTGCGATGAATGGTTGGCTCAACAGTCCATTCATGGCTTATCGCTGCGTGCCCTGGCCAGAGAGGTGGGCTGCGCCCCCAGTACATTGCTCAAGCTGTATGGCAGCTTTAATGTTTTGTTGCAACACGTCAACGTCGAAACCCTGGCGCGCTTGCAGTCCACGATTACCAATCTCGCGTCTGATGAACCCGAGCCCTGGCTGCGGGCGCTGGCCAATGCCTATTGGCGATTTGCCGAAAAGGATTGCTACCGATGGCAACTGTTGTTTGACCATCCGTTGGCCCAGGAAGGCGAATTGGACCAGCGTCAGAGCCAACTGATCGAAGCGTTGTTTACCCAGGTTGAAACATCGCTCAAACAGTATCAGCCCATGCTGGATGATGCCGAGGCGCGACGCCTGGGACGCACCTTATGGGGCAGTGTGCACGGGCTGGTTCAACTGGGGTTGAATGAACGCCTTGGTTATTGGCAGGGGCATCAGCTCAAGGTGGATGAACTGCTTGATCAGCTGTTGAGTACCGTTCTTGCCGGGCTGCGCAACCGAGAGCAATCCGAGTAATGGGATTGGTTAAGCCAGTGCGCCACTTGCTGCGCGGCGGTATCTTTCTGGCCATGCGGCTTTGCTATCGCCTGCATGTACGGGGACGTTGCCATATTCCCAAGCAAGGGCCAGCGCTGGTGGTGTGTAATCATGTCAGCTTTATGGATGCGCTGGTGCTGGGCGGCGGCAGCCCCCGCCCGTTGCGTTTTGTCATGGATCAGCCGATCTTTGACTCCCCCTGGCTGAGATGGTGGTTTCAACTGGTCGGCGCCATTCCCATCGAGTCTGAGCGTCGCAGTCCGGGCGCGCTGCGTCGCGCCCTGGAAGAAGTCAGCCAGGCACTGCGCCAGGGTGAAGTGGTGATGGTGTTTCCCGAAGGGCGACTAACGCCCGACGGTGAGATCCACCCTTTCCGCCGCGGGCTCGAGGCGATTGTCATGCGGGACTGCGTGCCGGTGGTGCCCGCCGCGCTTGCGGGGCTCTGGGGATCGTGGACATCTCACTATGACGGCAAGGCGTTGAAGAAATGGCCCAGACGTTTCCGGGCGCCGGTGAGTCTCCGCTTTGGCGACCCCGTTGACCCGAGTGATACAGGGGAGCTGGCGCTGCGCCGCTACCTTGAGCAGCAGGTGAGACAGCTTAAAGTCGAGGCGGATCAGGACATCGTGCCACGCCAGTGACCGGGCGCCAGCCTATTGGCCGAGCCCGCTGCGCGTCGCCTTCCAGCAGCGGGCGGAGGTGATCAGGTTGTCCCGAATCGCCAGAATCTCCATGCGTGTTGCCCCTACCTGCAGGCAGGCAGGCCCTTCGGGAAAGCCTTCCAAATGCTCAAGAATTAACCCGTTGAGGGTTTTGGGACCATCGGTGGGTAACTGCCAGCCCAGCATCTTGTTGATGTCTCTTATGGTCGCGGTGCCTTCGATGACATGACTGCCGTCATCCTGTTGATGTATCTCATCGTCTTCCGATACGTCGGTGGTGAATTCACCGACAATCTCTTCAAGAATGTCCTCCAGGGTGACAAGCCCTTCAACATCACCATATTCATCGACCACGATGCCGATACGGCGCTTCTGTTTCTGGAAGTTGAGCAACTGGGTGTGAAGCGGCGTGGATTCCGGAATGAAGTAGGGCTCGCGGGCTTCCTGCACGATCGCTGCCTTGGTGACTTCGCTGCGCGATAAAAAGCGTGCCGCATTGCGTAAGTGCAGCATGCCGATAATGTTATTGATATCGCCTTTGTAGACCGGCAGTCGGGTATGCTGGCTGGTGCGGATTTGCGCCAGAATGTCGTCGAGCGAGTCGTCCAGATCAATGCCCAGCACTTCATGGCGGGGCACCATGATGTCATTGACGGTGACGTTTTCCAGATCGAGAATCGAAAGCAGCATGGCGCGGTGTCGATAGGGAATCAGCGTGCCGGCTTCGTGCACCACGGTGCGCAATTCATCCCGCGTGAGGTTGTCGCCACCGTTTTCGACGCTCTTGACGCCGATCAGGCGCAGCAGTCCGTTGGAAACGGCGTTAACCAGCCATACCAGTGGGTAGAGAAGCTTGAGCAGCGGTTCAAGCGCGTACGAGCTTGGATAGGCAATGCGCTCGGGCTTGATGGCCGCATAGGTCTTGGGCGTCACCTCGGAAAAAATCAAAATGGTGATGGTCAGCAGGGCAGTAGAAATGGCGGGGCCTGACACATCGCCGAAAAAGTGGATGGCAATAATCGTGGCAATGGAGGCGGCAAGGTTATTGACGAAGTTATTGCCGATCAGGATAACGCCAATCAGCCGGTCGGGGCGCGCCAGCAGGCGCATGACGCGCTTGGCGCGACGGTCGCCGCTATTGGCGTTGTGGCTGAGCCGATAGCGGTTGATCGACATCATGCCGGTTTCAGAGCTTGAGAAAAAAGCGGAGAGGGCAATGAGAAGGGCCAGCAAGCCAAAGAGTAATCCCAGCGGGAAGTCATCACTCAAGTCAGAATTTCCTTTATGCCGTGTTCAGCTCGATTTGTAAGAGGTTGCAACAGAGGTGTCAATACACCTGATGCCTAAAGACTAGTGCCTGCAAGGTTAGCGGTTAAGTACCACTTCCAGCACGAACTTGCTGCCAAAGTAGGCCAATACCAGAATCGCGCAGCCGCCGAGCGTCCAGCGCACCGCGCGCATGCCGCGCCAGCCAAACCGGTAACGGCCAATCAAGAGCCCGGTGAAAATCACCCAGGCCAGAAGTGACAGTACCGTTTTGTGGGCGAGGTGCTGGGCAAAGAAGTTATCCAGGAACAGCAAGCCGCTGATAATGGATAGCGTCAGCAATATAATGCCGACCCACACCAGCTCGAAGAGCACCCGCTCCATGGTGGTAAGCGGAGGAAGTGACTGGACAATGCCGCGGATGTGATGGTGGCGCAATGCCTGATTCTGCAAGCCTACCAGTACCGCTTGTGCGGCGGCAATCGCCAGCACCGCAAAGGCCAGCGCGGAGCTGATGGCGTGCATCAAAATACCCGGCGTAAGACCGCTGTGACCACTTTGGCTGGGTAGCCAGGTAGCGGCCATCAGTGCGATGCCGGCGAGCGGGAAGAGGGCGATGCCGGCGTTGAGCACGGGCTTGAACAGGCTTGCGACCAGGACCACGTTCACGGCGACCGCCATCAGCAGTGTGGCGCTGGTGGTAAAGCCGGGCAGCAAGCCGGGCGTTTGCCCGACGAGCTGAACCACCACCGGGATATGCAGCAACAGGCCTAGCGCGGCTAAAAGCCGCACGATGACCTGACGCGGGGGCACGCGCCGGAACAGCGCCATCCCCTGCCAGATGGCAGCGGCTATGTAGAGAACAAAGGCGATGGTGGCGAAAGGGAGCGCCTGCATGATGCTATCCGTGCGCCTTGCAGCGCGTCGTAATGAAACAAATCGAACTGATAAGCCACTACTATAACGAATCCTTACAGTGACGCACAGTCATCTATATCTTGAGCCCATGGAGACTCAAGCTGCGAGCGCGTATAATCTTTTCATTAGCCTAGGGCCGGTCAAGCCCGGCAACAGCGACGGAGGCAGAGAGGCCCCATGTTTTCGACTCTTAGTGAGCGTCTTTCCCAGACGTTAAAATCGATCAAAGGTCAGGCGCGTCTGACCGAAGACAACATTAAAGATACCCTGCGGGAAGTTCGTCGTGCGCTGCTTGAAGCAGACGTGGCGCTGCCCGTGGTCAAGGACTTCGTCGAGCGGGTGCGCGAACGGGCCGTGGGGCAAGAGGTATCCAAAAGTCTTTCGCCCGGGCAGCAGTTCGTCAAGATTGTCCAGCAAGAGCTGGAAGCCACCATGGGCGAGGCGAACGAAGGGCTGACATTAAAGAGCTCTCCGGCCGTGGTGCTGATGGCGGGCTTGCAGGGCGCGGGTAAAACCACCTCGGTGGCCAAGCTGGCGCGCTACCTGCGGGAACGCGAAAAGAAAAAGGTTCTGGTGGTCTCGGCCGACGTCTACCGCCCCGCGGCGATTGACCAGTTGGAGACGCTAGCCAAAGAGGTGGAAGTCGACTTCTTCCCCTCCCGCTCGGATCAGGCGCCAGTGGCGATTGCCGAAGCGGCCATCAAGCACGCCAAAATCCAGTTTCACGACGTCGTATTGATCGATACCGCAGGCCGCCTGGCCATCGACGAAGCCATGATGGCGGAAATTCAGGCGTTGCATAAAGCCGTCACGCCTGACGAAACGCTGTTCGTTGTCGATGCCATGACCGGCCAGGATGCGGTCAATACCGCAAAAGCGTTCCACGATGCGCTGCCGCTTACCGGGGTGGTCCTGACCAAGGCCGACGGTGATGCGCGGGGCGGTGCTGCGCTCTCGGTGCGTCATGTCACCGGCAAGCCGATCAAGTTCATGGGGGTCGGTGAAAAGGTCGACGCCCTGGAACCCTTCCACCCTGACCGGGTCGCCTCGCGGATTCTGGGCATGGGCGACATGCTCTCGCTGATTGAAGAAGCCGAGCGCACGGTCGATAAGTCCAAAGCCGACCAGTTGGCCAAGAAGGTCAAGAAAGGCGACGGCTTCGATCTGGAAGATTTTCGCGAGCAGCTCCAGCAACTCAAGAAAATGGGTGGCATGGGGGGCTTGCTCGGCAAGCTGCCGGGCATGGGGCAGATGGCGGATATGGCCCAGGGGCCCGGTCCCGAAAAAGAGCTCGGCAAGCTTGAGGCGTTGATCAACTCCATGACCCCCAAGGAGCGCCACAAGCCTGAAATCATCAACGGTTCACGCAAGCGCCGTATTGCGGCGGGTGCGGGGCTTCAGGTGCCGGACTTGAACCGTCTGCTCAAGCAGCACAAGCAGATGCAGAAGATGATGAAAAAAGCCGGCAAAAAAGGCGGCATGGAAAAAATGATGCGCGGCATGTCCGGCATGATGGGCGGCGGTGGCGGCCCAGGCGGTCCCGGTGGCATGGGTGGCCCTGGCGGCATGGGTGGACCAGGTGGATTCCCGCGCCGCTAGGCATTGCCGTCGGGTGGCATGCTTGACGGACTAATAGTTTTCTGGCTATCAGGCTTTCCAAGCCGAGCGCATTTGCGTAGAATGCGGCGTCTTCTTGTGTGGGTGTTGGTCATATAATGACAATACCCCACGCTGAAGGCTTTTATAGTATGAAGAGTGCTTCCGGAAGCGAACGCCGCTAAGGCGCACTCTCGTAACCTCAACCGAAGGATAGTTATCGTATGGTTACCATTCGTTTGGCACGTGGTGGCGCCAAGAAGCGTCCCTTTTACCACCTGACCGTGACCGACTCACGTAACGCCCGTGATGGCCGTTTCATTGAGCGTATCGGTTTCTTCAACCCTGTTGCACGTGGCCAGGAAGAACGCCTGCGCGTTGACCTGGACCGTGTCGTACACTGGCAGAGCCAGGGTGCCCAGCTGTCAGGTCGTGTTGCTGAGTTGGTAAAAGAAGCGCGTAAACAGGCCTAAACCTGTTCGCGATGTGGCAAGTGCTGTTGTACGTTGAGGTCGTCAATGACGCGTTTTGAAACAAGCCATACTGACGACACGCATGTGGTGCTCGGCAAGCTGACAAGCTCCCACGGAGTGAAAGGCTGGCTGAAGGTATATTCCTATACCAGCCCCATGGACAGCATTTTGGACTACCCCGAATGGTGGGTGCGCCAAGGCGACAGTCTGACGCGCATGGCCATTGTTCAGGGCCGTCGGCAAGGTAAGGGCCTTGTGGTTCAGCTTAAAGGGATCGATGACCGTGACGCGGCCGACGCATTGGCCCAGGCGGACATATTGATGCCCAAAGCGGCCCTCCCTGAGCTTTCTGACGATGAGTATTATTGGCATGAGCTTGAAGGCCTTGCGGTTTTTACTCAAGCCGGCGAACGGTTAGGGCAGGTCAGTTACCTGTTCGAAACCGGTGCCAACGATGTCATGGTCGTTCGCGGCGATGTCGAGGCGATCGACAAGCGTGAGCGCCTGCTGCCGTTTTTGCCGGGCGACGTCATTGTTGAAGTCAGTCTTGAAGACGGCCGAATGGTCGTTGATTGGGATCCTGAGTTTTGAGCAGTGAACAACAGCCGGGCAGTGGAGACGACGTTTCACACCCCGCGATGTGGATAGGTGTGGTATCGCTGTTTCCCAAGATGTTCGATGCGCTCACCCAGCAGGGCGTGGTCGGTAGAGCGATCGAAAAACGGCACATAGAGCTCGCGTTCTGGAATCCGCGCGATTACGCCACTGACCGCCATCGTAGCGTTGATGATCGCCCCTATGGCGGCGGCCCCGGGATGTTGATGAAAGTCGACACCTTACGCGCTGCCATTCATGACGCCCGACAGCAGGCGCATGATGCAACCGGCCAGACGCCCACGGTGATTTATCTATCACCCCAGGGGCGCAAGCTGGACCAACAGGGTGTGACGTCACTGGCGTCTAAAGGCCCATTGGTTGTTGTTGCAGGGCGCTATGAAGGCATTGACGAGCGGGTGGTGGAAAGTGACATCGATGAAGAATGGTCAATTGGCGACTATGTGCTAAGCGGCGGTGAGCTGCCGGCCATGGTGTTGATTGACGCGGCGGCAAGGCTGATTCCCGGTGTATTGGGGCATCAGGATTCCGCCATCGAAGACTCGTTTAACGACGGTTTGTTAGACTGCCCGCACTACACCCGTCCCGAGGTTATCGACGGGCGACAGGTGCCGGATGTGCTGCTGAGCGGTAATCACGCCGCCATCAAGCGCTGGCGGTTGAAGCAATCCCTGGGTCGCACCTGGCAGCGTCGACCCGACCTGTTGGAAGGGCGACCGTTGGATGCCGAACAGCGCAAGCTGTTGAACGAGTTTATCGAGGAATACGCTCTTTCCGGTTCGTCAGCCAAGACTGACTAGGAAATCAAGACTGAACCGGCATGAGCGGCGGTGCAGGGCGGTAATGGCGACGCGCCAGCGCACCTGTGTCACCCATAACGACTCCCGCGTCGCTCGTTATTGAGCGCCGGGATCACGGCGACCGCCTTCCATGGCTGAGCGGTTTTGCCACCACGTTATTTAGGAGCATGATGATGAGCAGTAAAAACAAGGTGATCCAGGCGCTCGAAAACGAGCAAATGTCCAAAGAGGTGCCGAACTTTGCACCGGGCGATACCATCGTCGTTCAAGTGAAAGTCAAAGAAGGCAACCGCGAGCGTCTGCAGGCGTTTGAAGGTGTGGTCATCGGTAAGCGTAACCGTGGCCTGAACTCCGCGTTCACCGTGCGCAAGATTTCTCACGGCGTTGGCGTTGAGCGTACCTTCCAGACCTACAGCCCGCTGGTTGACTCTATTGAAGTCAAGCGCCGCGGTGACGTGCGCCAGGCCAAGCTTTACTACCTGCGCGAGCGCAGCGGTAAATCGGCCCGTATCAAGGAAAAGCTGGCCTAAGGCGAGTCGTTTCCGCAGGCGCTTGCGCCTGGGTATCAAAACCCCGTCACCGCTCAGCGGGGCGGGGTTTTGTTTATCTAACCGATGAAGCAACCTAATGGGCGGCTTGCGTATGCATGTCATTGATGCTTTTTTGGATGCTCTGTGGCTGGAGCGCGGGGCCAGTGAGCATACGCTAGCGGCTTATCGACGCGACCTGAACGCCTGGCAGCAGCACCTGGAGGCGCACGGCGAGTCATTATTGTCGCCCACGCCTGACCGGCTGGATGCGTGGTTCACCAGCCGCCGTGAAGCGGGCTATCAGGTTCGCAGTAATGCTCGTGTGTTGTCGAGTCTACGCAGTTTTTACCGCTGGGCGCGCGTCCACGGTCACGTTTCCAGTGATCCGCTGGCGGAGGTGCGCCTGACGCGTGTACAGCCAGGCCTGCCCAACACGCTGGAAGAAGACGAAGTGGAGCGCCTGCTTCAGGCGCCGGTACTGGATACGCCGCTGGGCGTACGTGACCGCACGATGCTGGAGTTGCTCTACGCCTGCGGACTGCGGGTTTCGGAGTTGGTAGGGTTAACCAGTGACGCGGTCAATTTGCGCCAGGGGGTCGTCCGGGTGCGCGGCAAAGGCGACAAGGACCGCCTGATACCGATGGGGGAGGAGGCCGCCGACTGGCTGGCCCAGTATATGCAAACGACGCGGCCCATGCTGATGCAGGATCCCACGCGCCCGGCACTGTTTCCAGGCCGTGGTGATAAAGCGATGACGCGACAGACCTTCTGGCATCGCATCAAGGTGCACGCCATCACGGCAGGAATAACACGCCCCCTGTCGCCACATACGCTTCGTCATGCGTTTGCGACCCATTTATTGAATCATGGGGCGAATTTACGGGTCGTACAGCTGTTGCTAGGTCATAGCGACCTATCCACCACGCAAATTTACACGCATGTGGCCCAGGCCCGCCTGGAAAGTCTGCATGCTGAACATCACCCAAGAGGTTGAATGCATGATGCGCCGAGGCACAGAACAAACGACGTCCCAGAGCAAGCCGTGTAAGCTGATAGGCTGGCTGATGGTCGGTGCGTTGTTACCCATGGCAGCGCAGGCAAATAGCGCAACCGATGCGCTGCGCGACACGCTAAGCGTCAATGGCCAGGCAATGCCGGTCGACAAGGTGCGTGAAACGCCGATGGAAGGGATTTACCATGTCCAGTTGGAAAACGGCGAATCCTTTTATTCCAATGCCGACGGCAGTCACTTTCTGGTCGGCGATCTCTACGAGAATGCCGACAGCGGGCTGGTGAACCTGACCGAGCAGGCGCGCAACCAGGAGCGCGCCGAGGCGATTGCCGCGGTCCCGGAAAGCGAGCGGGTGGTATTTCGTGGAGAAGACGCGCCGAGAGCGACGGTGGTGGTGTTCACCGATCCCACCTGCCCTTATTGCGTAAAGCTTCACGAAACCGTGCCAGAGCTCAACGAGCGGGGGATTGCGGTACACTATCTGGCCTTTCCGCGTAGTGGCGTTAATGCCAACGCGGGTAGAACGCTGCAGCAGGTCTGGTGTGCCGATAACCCCAGCGAAGCCATGTCGCGTGCCAAGCGAGGCGAAACGCTTTCCGGCTCGGCCAGCTGCGACAACCCGGTCGCCGAGCAGTACGAACTGGGCCGCCAGCTCGGCGTCCAGGGCACCCCGGCGATTATCCTGCCTGATGGGCAGATGGTGCCGGGATTCGTGCCGCCGGACCGCATGGTGGAAATGCTGGAACTGGACGACGCCTAGAATCAACAGCCACAGGCCGATTGATCAACCATTATCACGCTGAGACACTGCACCTCTGAGTGCACAATATGAAAGGGGAAGTATTTTGAAACCGGTAAGAGTAGGCATTTGTGGGCTGGGTACCGTCGGTGGCGGTACCTTCAATGTGCTGACGCGCAACGCGGACGATATTGCACGTCGTGCGGGTCGTCCGATCGTGATTGAGCAGGTGGGCCACCGCAGTATTCACCCCGATTGCGACATTACCGGTATCAATGCCACCACGGATGTTTTTGAAGTGGCCACCAACCCCAATGTGGATGTCCTGGTTGAGCTGATTGGCGGTTACGACATTGCCCGCGAACTGGTGCTGACCGCGATTGAAAACGGCAAGCACGTGGTCACGGCCAACAAGGCGCTGATCGCCGTCCACGGCAACGAAATTTTCAAGGCGGCCCACGAAAAGGGCGTGATCGTGGCGTTTGAAGCCGCCGTCGCGGGGGGGATCCCGGTCATCAAGTCGCTGCGCGAAGGCCTGGGTGCCAACCGCATCGAGTGGGTAGCGGGCATCATCAACGGCACCGGCAACTACATCCTGACCCACATGCGCGACGAAGGCCGCGCCTTCGAAGACGTGCTCGCCGAAGCCCAGGCGCTGGGCTATGCCGAATCCGACCCGACCTTTGACGTTGAAGGCATCGACGCGGCGCACAAGCTGACCATTCTGGCCTCGATCGCCTACGGCGTGCCGCTTCAGTTCGAGAAGGCGTTCACCGAGGGGATTTCGCGGATCACCGCAGAAGACGTTGAACAGGCCGATAACCTTGGCTACGTCATCAAGCACCTGGGCATCTCCAAGCGCACCGACCATGGGCTTGAGTTGCGGGTACACCCCACGCTGATCCCCAAAGAGCGTCTGCTTGCCAATGTTCACGGCGTCAAGAATGCCATCGCGGTAATGGGCGACGCCGTCGGGCCGACGCTTTATTACGGTGCCGGTGCAGGTGCGGAGCCGACGGCTTCGGCCGTGGTGGCGGATATCCTCGACGTGGCGCGAGACATTGCCACCGACCATCACTATCGCGTGCCTTACTTGGCGTTCAGCGGTATTGACGAAGACGTCAGCCAGCTGCCGATCATGCCCATGGAAGACATTACCACGGCGTATTACCTGCGCCTGCTGGCCGTCGACCGCCCCGGCGTACTGGCCCGCGTGGCGACCATCCTTGCCGAGCAGGGCATGTCCATCGAGGCGCTGATCCAGAAAGAGGCGACCGAAGGCGAGCTGGTACCCATCATCCTGCTGACCCACCGCACCAAGGAGAAGCAGATGAACGAAGCGATCCGTGAAATCGAAGCCATGGCGGATATTGCGGGCCCTGTCACGCGTATCCGCGTGGAAAGCCTGGACGAAGGGGAGTAACCCACCACATGCGTTATATCAGCACGCGCGGGCAGGCGCCCGCGCTCTCCTTTGAAGAGGTGGTGTTGACCGGCATGGCCAGCGACGGTGGGCTTTATGTGCCGGAAACGCTGCCGTCGTTCTCGCAAGAAGACCTGGAAGCGATGGCTGGCCTGTCTTACGCGGAGATCGCGTTTCGCGTCATGAAGCCGTTTGTGAACGGCGAGATCGACGACGATACCTTCCGTCAGATCGTCACCGATGCCTACGCGACCTTCAATCACGACGCGGTGCTGCCACTCAAGCAGCTGGACGCCAGCCATTTTCTGCTCGAGCAGTTCCATGGTCCTACCCTGGCATTCAAGGACGTCGCGCTGCAGTTGTTGGGCCGGTTGCTCGACCACTTCCTGCAAAAGCGCGGTGAGCGTGCGGTCATCATGGGCGCCACCTCTGGTGACACCGGCTCGGCGGCCATTGAAGGCTGCCGTCACTGCGACAACCTGGATATCTTTATCCTGCACCCCCACAACCGTGTCTCGGAAGTGCAGCGTCGTCAGATGACCACGGTACTGGCCAATAACGTGTTCAACATCGCCATCGAAGGCAATTTCGATGACGCCCAGGCGATGGTCAAGGCCAGCTTCGCCAATCAGGACTTCCTGAACGGCACGCGCCTGGTGGCGGTGAACTCCATCAACTGGGCGCGCATCATGGCCCAGATCGTCTATTACGTGGCCGCGGGCGTGGCGCTGGGTGCGCCCAAGCGCGAAGTGAGTTTCTGCGTGCCGTCGGCCAACTTCGGTAATGTCTTTGCCGGTTATATGGCCTACAAGATGGGCCTGCCGGTGAAGCAGTTCATCATTGCCACCAACGCCAACGACATCCTGCACCGCACGCTTGCCGCCAATGACTTCTCCAAGAAAGAACTGGCGGCAACCCTTGCGCCGTCCATGGATATCGTGGTGTCGTCGAACTTCGAACGCCTGCTGTTTGATGCCTACGACCAGGACGGTGCCGCGGTGGCGGCGCTGCTGGAGCGTTTTCAGCAGGAACCCACGGCGCTTGCCGATGCGCCGCTGGCCAAGTTGCGCGAAAAGTTCTCAAGCCACAGCGTTGACGACGCGACGATCTTGGAAGTGATCCGTGAAGCCCACCACCGTACCGGTGAAATACTCGACCCGCATACGGCCACCGGCTATCGCGCCGCCGAGCGTGCTCGGGCCGACCAGACCACACCGGTGATTACGCTGGCCACGGCGCATCCTGCCAAGTTTGCCGAAGCGGTGGTAAAAGCCGGGTTCCAGGGCGTGCCGTTGCCGACACACATGGATGACCTGCTTGAACGCGAAGAGCGTTACGCGGTGTTGCCCGCTGAGCTCGCCGCGGTGCAGCAGTTTGTCGCTGACAACCGGCGCTAGGTATGATGGCCGACGTGACAGACCGACCACCTGCCCGCCAGGCGGGGGCGTCGCTGCAACACGCTAGCCGTCCCCGGCTGGAGCCTCGTCCACTGGACGAGGCGGTGTATGCCCGCGCCCAGGCGGAAGGCTTGAATGAACTGCAGGCGCGCCTGCTTGCCTCGCGGCTGCCGGGCTATCAAGGCGAATTGGCGCCGCTGGTATCGCCCAGCCTTCGCTACCTGGCGCACCCGGAGAAACTCGCTGACGGCCGCCGAGCCGCCGAGCGCATCGCCCAGGCGGTAGCCGAAGGCGAATCGATCGGGATTCTCACCGACTATGACGTGGATGGCATCACCTCCCATGTGGTGATCCGTCGTACCCTGGTCGAGTTATTTGGCGTCCCGGAGCATAAGCTGCACAGCCTGATTGGCCACCGTATTCACGACGGTTATGGAATCAGTCTGCCGCTGGTCGAGCGCACGCTGAACCTGAAGCCGCTGCCGTCGCTGGTGATTACTGCCGACTGCGGCAGCAGCGACGAGCCGCGCATTGCCCGCTTGAAAGCCGCGGGCATCGATGTCGTGGTCAGCGACCACCATGCGTTGCCGCTGGAAGGCCCACCCCCTTCGGCCTATGCCTGCGTCAATCCAACCCGTGATGACTGCGACTACCCGGATAAAACCATCGCCGGGTGCATGGTGGCGTGGCTACTGATGTCGCTGGCCCGCGGCGTGCTGATCGAGTGGGGGGCGCTGTCAGCCTCCACTCCTAAGCTGTCGCCCTGGCTTTCTTACGTCGCGCTGGGCACGGTAGCGGATTGCGTGTCGCTGGGCGGTAGCCCCGCCAACCGTGCAGTGGTCAGCCACGGCCTGACCTTGATCAACCGCATGGAGGCCGCCTGCTGGCGGGCCATGGCTACCCGCTTGGGCGCCGACAGCGTACCGTTCAATGCCGAAACGCTGGCCTTCCAGATGGGGCCGCGCATCAATGCCCGCTCGCGGCTGGACGACCCTTACGCGGCGCTGCACTTCATGCTCGCGGAAACCGAGGGCGTGGCCAATCGCCAGTTGGAAGTCCTCGACCAGGATAATCAGTCGCGCAAGGCCATCGAGGCTGATATGGCGGAAGAAGCCCGCGCCCTGGCGGCGCCCGCGCTGGAAGCCAACGAGTCGGCGGTCGTCGTGTTACTGGAAGATGGTCACCCAGGCGTTCAGGGCATTGTCGCCTCGCGGCTGGTGCAAGCCTATGGGCGTCCGGCGCTGGTGCTTACCCGGGCGGCTGCCCCCGACATGCTAACCGGTTCCGGCCGCTCGATTGACGGTCTGCACCTGCGCGATGCGCTTCAGCGCACCTTTGAACTCGCCCCCCAGGCGCTGCCGCGATTTGGCGGCCATAGTGGGGCAGCCGGGGTGGGCGTGCCACGGGACCAGCTGGAGGCCTTCAAAGCCGCGTTTCTTCAGGCGGTGGAAGAGCAACTGGCAGGCCGCGAGCTCTATCCGCGCCTGTGGACCGACGGCGAGCTATCCACGACACAGCTGTCACTGGCAACGCTTGGCGATATCGAGGCCCTTGGCCCCTATGGCCGCGAGTTCGACCCGCCGCTGTTTGAAGGGCGCTTTATCGTCGAAGCACTGCGCCCGGTCGGCGCGGAAGGCGCGCACCTGATGATGGAGCTTTCCATGGGCCCGGTGACCTGCAAGGCGATCTGGTTTCGCGCGCTGACCCCCGGTGAGCTGCCCGCATTCAGCGTCGGTGATACCCTCCACTGCGCCTACAAGCTTAATCGCAACCGCTGGCGGGGGCGTGAGACGCTGCAGTTGATGGTCGAACACGCCAGCCCTGTCTAAGCGCATCACTCGATAATCCTGACAGACCAAACAAGGACCCCCCATGCGTGTGGAAGACCTTCCCAAGGACCCTCACAAGCCCTATGAGGATGTCATGGCGATGTTGCTGGGCACCTGCTTTGTGGCGCTGGGGGTGACGTTTTATACCCATGCGGTGTTATTGACGGGCAGCACGGCTGGGTTGGCGCTGCTGTTAAATTACATCACCGGTTGGGGCTTCGGGGTGTGGTTCTTTGCCATCAATCTGCCGTTCTATTACCTGGCCATCAAACGCATGGGCTGGAGCTTTACGCTGCGCACCTTTGCGGCGATCGGCCTGGTATCGCTGTTTTCGGAGCTCACCCAGGGCTGGGTGCAGTTTGCCGCCGTGCCGTCGCTTTATGCCGCCCTCATGGGCGGCGCGCTGATGGGCATCGGCATGCTGATGCTGTTTCGCCACCGCACTAGTCTTGGGGGTATCAATATCCTGGCGCTTTACCTCCAGGAAAAACACGGCCTGCGCGCAGGCTACGTGCAACTGGGCATCGACGGGGTGATCCTGCTGGTAGCGCTCACCCAGTTGCCGCTGGACCGCGTGGCCTACTCGGTACTGGGGGCGCTGACGCTCAACCTGATCATCGCCCTGAACCACAAGCCGGGGCGCTATATCGGGGTGAGCTAGAAACGTCTAGCTGAGCCAGAACCACCAAACAATCAGCGCGATCAGGCCGACCCCGGCAAGGTTGATCAGTAGGCTCATGCAGTGTCTCCTTTGGATTGAGTGGCGCTGGTTTTCCATAGCCGCAGGCGGTTGGCGTTACTGACCACGGTGATGGACGACAGCGACATCGCCGCGCCCGCGATCATCGGTGAAAGCAGTGTACCGGTCAGCGGGTAAAGCACCCCGGCGGCGATGGGAATGCACAGCACGTTGTAGCCAAAGGCGCCGATCAGGTTCTGTTTGATGTTGCGCAGGGTGGCGCGGCTGATTTCGATGGCATCGGCGACGCCGTGCAGCGAGCCCCGCATCAGCGTCATGCCAGCGCTTTCGATGGCCACATCGGTGCCCTGACCAATCGCGAAACCGACATGGGCACGCGCAAGCGCCGGGGCGTCGTTGATGCCATCGCCGACCATGCCGACGATTTCGCCAGCGTTTTGCCGCCGCTCGATGTCAGCGTGCTTGTCTTCGGGCAGCAGTCCGGCGCGGTAATCGTCAATACCCACCTGGCGCGCGATCGCTGCGGCCGTGTGGGGGTTATCGCCGGTCAGCATGACGACGTTCAAGCCGTCTTCCTGTAGCCGCTTGACGGCGGCAACGGCATCGTCGCGCAGCGGGTCGCTGATGCCGAATAGCGCCGCCAATTGCCCATCCAGGGCAAAATACACCAGCGTGCGGGCTTTCTCTTCCAGTTCGCGGGCGTTTTCCAGACGCGCGGAAAGATCGACGCCGGCCTTCTCCATCAGACGGGCGTTGCCGAGCAGCAGTGACTTACCGTCGGTGGTTTGCGCTTTGACACCGCCCCCGGTGACGCTATCGAAGTCCTGAATCCTGGCAGGTTCAGCATCATGTGCGTCGGCATAGGCCATCAATGCTGCTGCCAGCGGGTGCTCGGAGCCGCGTTCCAGGGCCGCGATATAGCCAAGCGTCTGGGCCCTATCCTCGTCCAGCAGTTCCGCCTCTGTAACACGGGGTTTGCCCTCGGTGAGAGTGCCGGTCTTGTCCACGACCAGTGTGGTCAGTTTGCTGGCGGTTTGCAGGGCGTCGCCGTTTCTCACCAGCACGCCGTGTTCAGCGGCCTTGCCTACGCCAATCATGGTGGAAATCGGCGTGGCCAGGCCCAGTGCGCAGGGGCAGGCGATAATCAGCACTGTCGTGGCCGTTACCAGCATGTGGATGACCCGTGGCTCGGCGCCGGTGTTGAACCATACCAGTGCGGTAAGCACGGCGATGATCATCACCGAAGGAACGAACACGCTGGACACTTTATCGGCCAACTCGCCAATCGGCGGGCGCGAATTCTGGGCGCTGGCGACCTGTTCGGTGATCTGCCCCAAACGGGTGTCGGCGCCCACTCTTGTTGCCCGGTACACCAGGCCTCCTTTGCCATTGACCGTCCCGGCGCTGACTTCATCGCCCTGGCCCTTTTTCACCGGTTCGGGTTCGCCGGTGAGCATGGATTCGTCGATGTGGCTTGCGCCTTCCACAACCTCGCCATCCACCGGCAGGCGCTCGCCGGGGCGAACGCGGATCTGGTCGCCTTCGCCTACGTCATCGATGTCCACCTCACGCTCTTCGCCGTCCCGGATCACCCTTGCGGTGCGGCTTTGCAGGTCGAGCAGGCGTTTTAGCGCATCGCTTGTGCGCCCGCGCGCTCTAAGCTCCATGGCGTTGCCCAGCAGAATCAGGCCGATCACCATGGCGGAGGCTTCAAAATAGATGCCGTGGGCGACTTCGGGTAGCCAGGGGGCAAACAGCACGACCACCATCGAGTAGAGCCAGGCGGTACCGGTGCCCATGGCCACCAGGGTGTCCATGTTGGCCTGATGGTGCTTGAGGTTTTTCCAGGCGTTGAAAAAAAAGTGCCGCCCGGGAAACGCCAGAATAGCCAGTGTCAGCAGCCCGATCACCAGCCAGAACAGCCGCCCGGCGCCCACTGGGTGTGGGTGATAGACGAACATGCTGAGCATCAGCGGAACGGCAAGTGCCAGCGACCAGGCGCTGCCTTTCAAGCGGCGCTTGTAGTCGTGGGCTTCCTGTTCTGAGCGCGTTCTTTCCGCCTCGCGCATATCGACAATGGGCTCGGCGCCGTAACCCACCGACTCCACGGCCACTACCAGGGCCTGCTGGTCGGCATCGCCAAAAATCTGCGCGGTATGCGTGCCAAAATTGACGCTTGCGGTGTCCACGCCTTCGGTGCGCTCCAGCGCTTTCTGAACGCTTTTCACGCAGCTGGCACAGGTCATGCCGCTGATCGCCAGGCGGGTTTTCTGGTGGCGTCCCTGGGGAGCGCTTTGGGCAGGCGTGGCGTCAGTCGTCCGGTCCCGTTGTTCGCCCGGCGTATCGGGCGTGCCGGGCGGGTAGCCTGCCTGGCGCAGCGTTTGGTCCAGGGTGGCGTCGTCCAGCGTGGTGGTGACTTCGAGGCGCTTTTCACCTGGTTCGCCTACCACGTCTGCGTCGCTGTCCTGTTGCTGAATCGCCTCGCGCATGCGCGTTACACAGCCCTGGCAGCTCATGCCGGGCACCGTGCGGGTCAGGGTGTGCTGGCTCATTTTACCTCCTGCTTCTCGGGGAAGCTTTCGATCAAGCGGCAAAGGCTGTGGCCGTCCGGCGTTCCGTCGGGCATGTGCTGCCAGCTTTCCAGAGCCTGCTCCATCCGCTGGGCAAGCGCCTCGAGTTCGCGGATCTGGGCGCGGATTTGCGGCAGCCGGTTGGCCAGCAGGTCGCGCACCAATGGGCAGGGGGAGTCCCCGTGGTCGGCGTGAGCGAGGATGTCGCGAATTTCGGCGACGCTGAAACCAAGCTTGCGCGCCCGTTGAATGAAGTGCAGCCGTTCGAGGTCCGTCGCGGAGTAAAGCTGGTAGCCGTTATCGGGATGTCGTTTGGGCGCAAGCAATTGCTCCCGGGTGTAATGGCGTACCGTTTCGGCGGTGACGCCACCACGTTTTGCCAGCTCGCTGACTTTCATTGTGCGCTCCAATGGAAAGTATTGATGACTGACCATGAGTCTAAAACCTATGGGTTACACAAAGGTCAAGGCTGAGCAGAAAAATAGGCCGAAACGGTTAAAACAATGATTTAAAACGCACGTGCGACTAATGTATAAGGCAAAAATAAAATAAAACGCTCGTTTGCCCTTGAACCAAGCGGGCTTTTGGGACAAAACTGACATGTACAAAAAAAGTATGATGGATGTTCACCATCCCGTCGGATCATTGGGAAAAGAGGCCCACTATGCACAATAAATTCAACAAGCTCGCCCTGGCAGTCGCCGTCGCCACTGCCGCCTTCGCCAGCCAAGCCCAGGCGGGTGGTTACCAAATCAACGAGCAGAGTGTCAGCGGCCAGGGCTACGGTCACGCGGGACGCAGCTCCAATGTCGAAGACGCGACCATCGTGTTCGGCAACCCTGCCGGTATGTCGTTTCTGGACCGTGCGCAAATCTCGGTAGGTGGTACATATTTAAACGTTAATAGCGATATTTCTAATGTGGAAGCCAATCGCAAGTTGGATGTAGGGGTCGCCCAGGGCGGATCGGCCATCGGCACCCAAATGACGCTAGGGGCAGTACCTGGTGGTAATGAGGGTGACATGGTACCAGGTACGCTGATTCCTTATGCTTTCTATGCTCACCCGGTCAACGATAAGCTGGCCTTTGGTTTTGGTGTCTACGCACCCTTCGGCTCTAAGACTGACTATGAAGACGACTTCCAGGGCCGTTACTTCGGCGACTATACTGAGGTTACTGTGGCGAGCGCCCAACCAACGGTGTCTTATCGGTTCAACGACCAGTGGTCCGTCGGGGCGGGTATCACCTACAACCAGGTTGAGGGTGAGCTTCGTCGCCAATTACCGAGTCAAGCAAATGCGAGTACTTTCGATCCGTCAGGTGATATCGACTCCCGTGTGGACGGTGATGACCAGGCTTGGGGCTATAACCTTGGGGTGATGTATCGGCCGGTGCCCGAGACTACCTTGGGCCTGACCTACCGCTCGAAAGTGGACTATAAGCTGGAAGGTGATTTCAGCGCCACCAGTCCAACGGGTAATGTCGTTCGCTCGAGCGCCGCCAACCTGGATTTGACCACGCCTGAAACGGTCAACTTCTCGTTGACCCAGCAGATGAGTGATCGTTTGAAGCTGATGTTCGGTGCCTCCTGGGTGCGCTGGAGCCAGTTCGAAGAAATCCGCGTGGTGGACGATCAAGGCGGCCTGATTACCAATGAGGAGCAGAATTACTCCAACGCCTGGGCGTTTGCCACGGGTGGTGAGTACCAACTGACGCCCACCTTGGCGCTGCGTGCCGGGTTAACCCTGGACATGACGCCGACCAATGATGACGATCGCAGCGTGCGCATTCCCTCTGATGACCGGCGCATTTTCTCGCTGGGCGCGGGCTGGACGCCGACCGATGACGTGACCATCGATGTGGCCTACTCCTACCTGACCGAGCGGGGCACCTTTGTTGAGCAAGAGCGCACTGACTTGCTGAACGGCGCAGGTGGTGCAACCTACTCCGCCGACTACAAAAACGAAGCCCACGGCTTCGGTGCTCAACTGACCTATCGCTTCTAAGAAATCAGCGTTTGCCAGAACGACCCAAACCCGGCTTCGGCCGGGTTTTTTTACTGCTCAAGCCGCGGGGCTTTCCAGGAAAGCGGCGCGCATCAGTTCGCGGGTATAGCTCTCGCGTGGGGCGTTGAACAGCGATTGGGTATCGTTTTGCTCAATGATTTCCCCTTGGCGCATCACAATGACCTCATCGGCCAGTGCGCGCACCACGGCAAGGTCATGGCTTATAAATAAGTAGGTCAGGCCGTGGCGTTGTTGCAAATCACGTAACAACTTAATCACGGTCATTTGCACCGAGCGGTCAAGGGCGGAGGTGGGTTCGTCCAGCAACAGGAACTCGGGTTTGACGACCAATGCTCGGGCGATAGCAATTCGTTGCCGTTGACCACCAGAAAATTCATGGGGGTAGCGGTGACGGTGGGCGGGGTCCAGGGCGACTTCTTCAAGGGCCTGGATAACCTCGGTATCGCGTTCGGCACGCCCGAGGAGCGGCTGATGAACGCGCAGCCCCTCACCAATAATTTCACCCACCGTCATGCGCGGAGACAGCGAGCCAAAGGGGTCCTGAAAGACAACCTGCATGCGTGACCGCAACGGGCGCATGCCCGCATGGTCAAGTTGACCGACATCAATGTCATCGAAATGGATGTTGCCATGGCTTTTTACCAGCCGAAGAAGCGCCCGGCCCAGGGTCGTCTTGCCTGAGCCCGATTCGCCCACGATGCCTAAGGTTTGACCTTTGCGTAGCGTCAGGTCGATGTGTTTCACCGCTTCAAAATAGCGGTTGGGGCCAAACAGGCGCTTTTTGATCGGGAAACGAACGCCAATATTTTGTGCCGTGAGCAGGGTAGGCGCTGAGTTGGGAACGGGTTCCTTATGGCCACTTGGGTTGGCGTCAATCAGCATCCGAGTATAGGCGTGCCGGGGGGATTGAAACAGCGCTTTGGTAGCACCCGCTTCGACGATTTCACCGTGTTGCATCACGCACACGCTGTCAGCCAGGTGCCGGACAACCCCCAGATCGTGGGTGATAAACAGGATCGCCATGCCATAACGCGCCTGGAGGTCTTTCAGCAGCGCGAGAATCTGCGCCTGAACGGTGACATCAAGGGCGGTGGTCGGCTCATCGGCGATCAGCAGCTGTGGCTCGCAGGCCAGCGCCATGGCAATCATCACCCGCTGGCGCTGGCCGCCGGAAAGCTCGTGGGGGTAGCTGTCGATGCGTCGCTTGGGCTCGGGAATACCCACCTGTTCGAGTAGCTCCACGACCCGCAGGTAGGCATTGTTGCCCCGTAGTGGCGTGTGCTTATGCAGGACTTCACGAATCTGTCTGCCTACCCGATGCATGGGGTTGAGCGAGGTCATCGGTTCCTGGAAGATCATTGAAATCTCGTTGCCGCGTATCGCCCGCATGCGCTTGCGGTTGACGGTAATCAGGTTTTCATTGCCCGGCCCACCATGCCAGCGAATGGTGCCGGTGGCGCGAGCCAGCTCGGGGAGTAAGCCGATCGCCGCGGTCGAGGTGACCGACTTGCCCGAGCCTGATTCACCAACGAGTGCAAGTGTTTCGCCTTGGTGCAGGGTGAGGCTAACGTCCTTGACGGCCGTGACGGGGCCATCGGGAAGGTCGAAGTCGACCCGCAGACGATCAACTTCCAGTAATGGTTGTGGCATGTAGCCTCCTTGCGTTTGCTGACGGGGCCTGTCTCAGCGCGTCTTGGGGTCCAGGGCATCGCGCAGACCGTCGCCCAGGAAGTTTAAGCACAGCAGCGTGGTGGCGAGAAACGCAGAGGGAATAATCAGCATCCAGGGCGCTGTTTCCATCATGTCCTTGCCTTCGCTGATCAGGACGCCCCAGCTGGTCAGGGGCTCTTGAACGCCGAGGCCCAGAAAGGAGAGAAAGCTCTCCAGCAAAATAACCTTGGGGACAGTGAGGGTGACATAGATGATCACGGGGCCGATGGCATTAGGGATCAGGTGGCGCGTGACGATCTTGATGCTGCTGACGCCTAACGCATGAGCGGCCTCAACGAACTCACGGCGTTTTAGAGCGAGCACCTGCCCGCGCACAATGCGCGACATGTCGAGCCATTCAACGGCGCCGATGGCGGCGTAGATCAGCAGGATGTTACGCCCGAACACCACCATCAGCAGGATGACCATGAACATGAAGGGCAGCGAGTACATGATGTCGACGAAGCGCATCATCAGGTTGTCGACCCGGCCGCCAACATAGCCAGCGATCGCGCCGTAAAGAACGCCGATCACCAGCGAGACGAGGGTCGCCACCAGGGCGACGGAAAGAGAAATCTGACCCCCATGCAATACCCGCGTGAGCAAGTCGCGGCCGTTGGCGTCAGTGCCCGCATAGTGGCCACTGTCTAGACTTGGCGGGGCCAGAAAGGCGTTCCAGTCCACTTCATCCAGCGCCCAGGGGGTTAGCCAGGGGCCGAATACACAGGCCAGGGCAATGACGATGAGGAGTACCAGGCTGGCGGTGGCCGCCCTGTTCTGGCGGAGCCGCCGCCAGGCTTCACGCCCCAGGCTGTTGCTTGTGACCGGCGGGGCTGACGTTGCATTATTCATTATCATAGCGAATTTGCGGGTCCAGAGCCGAGTAGAGTAAATCGACGATGAGGTTGAGAATAACGATCAGGCTGCCGTAAAAAACCACCGTGCCCATCACCAGGGTGTAGTCGCGATTGAGCGCTGCCTGGACGAAATAACGACCAATCCCGGGGATGCCGAAAATCTGTTCGATCACCACCGAACCGGTAATAATCCCGGCAATGGCAGGACCCAGGTAGGAAATAACCGGGAGCATGGCCGGGCGCAGGGCGTGACGAAAGATCACTTCGCGCTCGCTAAGGCCTTTGGCGCGAGCCGTGCGGACAAAGTGACTGCCCAGTACTTCGATCATGCTGGCGCGCATCATCCGCGCGATATAGGCGATCTGCTGTATGGAAAGCGCCACGACGGGCAGGATCATGTTTTTCCAATGACCGTCGTTCCAGCCGCCGACCGGTAACCAGGCGAGAAAGACACCGAACACCAGGGCCAACAGCGGGGCTATCACGAAGTTGGGAATGGCCACCCCGGCCAGCGCTGTGCCCATGACCATATAGTCAATGGTGGAGTTGCGTTTAAGCGCCGCAATCACCCCCATGGGAATTCCCGCCAGTAGGGCGAGGCCAATCGCCCACAGTCCGAGTTCCAGGCTGACAGGAAAGCCTTGAGCAACGAGCTCGGTAACCGAAAAATCCTTGTATTTGAACGAGGGGCCAAGGTCGCCCTGGAGCAGGTTCCCCATGTAGGTGAGATATTGTTCCCAGACGGGCTTGTCCAGGCCGTAAGAGGCCATTAAGTTGGCCTCGATTTCCGGCGGCAGTTGACGCTCGCCGTCGAAAGGCCCACCCGGGGCCAGATGCATTAAAAAGAACGACAGGGTAATGACAATCCATAGCGTCGGGATTGCCTGAAGCAAGCGTTTTAGCGTGTAGCTGAGCATTTTTGGGCCTCGCTCCTCAGGCCAGTGGCCTGAGGATGTAGCGGCAATCAGTCGTTATAAAAACGAACGAAAGGAAATCAATCGTCTAAGTGAATCCAGCGTGAGCGATGGATATCTTCAATATTGGTTTCCCAGCCGGATAGATCGGGGCTGACAAGGTTGCGCGAGACATAGTAGTAGATGGGTAGCGTAGCGCTGTCTTCCAGAGCGATGGTCTCTGCTTCGGCCATGATGTCGGCGCGCTCATCCAGATCCTGTGTATTGGCGGCTTCGCTCATCAAGGCGTCAAATTCCGGCGAGCTGTAGGCACCGTAGTTATTGGCGACGCCGCTTTCCAACAGGCTCAGAAAGTTTTGGGCGTCATTGTAGTCACCGATCCAGCCAGCCCGGGCAACGTCGAAGTCGCCCTGGCGAATATCTGCGTAGTGAACGGCAACCTCCGAATTATAAAGCTCTACCTCAACGCCCAGGGGTTTCCACATGGCGGCAATGGCGATGGCGACCTTGCGATGGTCCTCGCTGGTGTTATAACGCAGCATGAGTTCCAGCGGGTTATCCGGGCCATAGCCTGCGTCTTGCAGCAGTTCACGGGCGCGCGCCATGCGCTCGTCCTGGGAGAGTTCGGCGAAGCTGGCGGTGGGCGCTTCGTAGTGGCTGACGTTGGGCGGAACGAAACTGTAAGCCGGTACTTCACCGGTACCCAGTATTTGATCGGTAATGACTTCGCGACGAACGGCCAGACTTAGCGCTTCACGCACTCGCGGGTCCGCCGTTGCATGGCCGTCGCGGGTATTAAAGGCGTAGTAATAGATGCCCAGATAAGGCGCTACCTGAACGGCTTCGGGCAGGTTCTCCATCAGCCAGTCGTACTGCTGGGTGGGGAACTCACGAGCGATGTCGATCTCGCCTGCCCGAAAACGGTTCAGCGCCGTATTGCGTTCTTCGATAGGGAAATAGACGACTTCTTCAAGGTCGACATTGTCAACGTCATGAAAATGCGGGTTGCGGCTTGCCGTGATACGCGTTTGTGACTGCCACTCTTCGAGCTGGAAAGCGCCGTTGGAGACCATGTTGCCTGGGCGTGCCCACTCGTCGCCGTAAGTGTCCACCGTGTGGCTGGGCACCGGGTAGGCGGTGTAGTGGGAAAGCTGGTCTAGAAAGTAAGGGGTTGAGCGCTCAAGAGTGATTTGCAGGGTGGAGGCGTCCAGGGCCTCGACGCCCAGTGTGCTTGCCTCGGCGTCGCCCGCATAGACGGCTTCGGCGTTTTTGATCGGGTACAGCAGATAAGCGTAATCAGCGGCGGTGGCAGGCGATAGAATGCGCTGAAAGGCGTACACGAAGTCATCCGCCGTGACGGGTTCACCGTCCGACCACTTGGCATCGTCCCTTAATGTGAAGGTGTATACTGTGCCGTCATCGGAGATTTCCCAGGATTCGGCAACGCCTGGGATACGCGAGCCATCGGCGGCTTCAGTGACCAGGCCTTCAAACAGGTCACCCACCACATCGTTTTCCCAGGTGCCGCTGATTTTGTGCGGATCAAGCGACGCTGGCTCGCCCATGATGGCCAGGCGAAGTGTGTCTGCCTGGACCTGGAGAGGGGCGGCAACGCTTAGCGCCAATGCGGCAGTGCCCAGGAGAGTGCGTGTTGTTGTCATGTCGATCCCTCAAGAATTGTCCTAATACGGTTGTTTGACAATTTAGTACTAGCACCGCTGAAAAGTAGGTGTCCATCAGAAATTACACATGTAGCTATGCGGATTTTCGATAGTGGCGGTGCTGATGGTTGTTGGAAGCCAATTTCGTTACAATGTGCTTCTTTCCTTTGAACCGTATTCACTGAGCTAATTTTTTACTGACCAATACCAAGGTATTCCATGTTGGAAACTAACCCGATTCACCTCCAGATCAAGGACCTGTCTGAACGGACAGAGGTTCTTAGGGGGTATCTTTGACTATGCCGAGAAGCAGGATCGGCTAGAAGAGGTCACCCGCGAACTGGAAGACCCCAATGTCTGGAGCGATCCGGACTACGCGCAGAAGCTTGGTAAAGAGCGAGCCTCCCTCGAGACGATCGTGGCCACTATTGACGACCTTGAACAGGGGCTGGGCGACAGCCGGGATCTGCTCGAGCTGGCGGAAATGGAAGACGACGAAGGTACTGTCGACGAAGTCCGCAAGGAGCTGGATAACCTGCAGGCCAACCTCGAGAAGCTTGAGTTCCGGCGCATGTTCTCCGGCGAGATGGATCAGAACAACGCCTATCTGGATATCCAGTCAGGGTCGGGCGGCACGGAAGCTCAGGATTGGGCGAATATCCTGCTGCGCATGTACCTGCGCTGGGCAGAAAGCCACGGTTTCAAGACGGATATCATCGAGATTTCAGCGGGCGATGTGGCCGGCATAAAATCGGCATCCTTGCATATTCAGGGGGAGTACGCCTTTGGCTGGCTGCGTACCGAAACCGGCGTTCATCGCCTGGTGCGCAAAAGCCCGTTTGACTCGGGTGGTCGTCGCCATACTTCCTTTGCGTCGGTCTTCCTGTCACCAGAAATTGACGACAGCTTCGAAGTGGACATCAATCCTTCTGATATTCGCGTGGATACCTACCGCTCAAGCGGTGCGGGCGGTCAGCACGTTAACACCACCGACTCAGCGGTGCGCATCACCCACGAGCCCAGCGGCATCGTGGTGGCATGCCAGAGCCAGCGTAGTCAGCACGCCAACCGCGACTTTGCCATGAAACAGTTGAAGGCGAAGCTGTGGGAGCACGAGATGCAGCGGCGCAACGAGGCCAAGCAGCAGGCGGAAGACGCCAAGTCCGACATCGGCTGGGGCAGTCAGATTCGCTCCTATGTGCTTGACGATCAGCGCATCAAGGATTTGCGGACCAACGTCCAGTCCAGCAACTGCGAAAAAGTGCTCGATGGCGATCTGGATCAGTTTATCGTCGCCAGCCTCAAGCAGGGTTTGTAATCTTTTCAGGGTTTGATCATTAATAGGGTGCCCGATGGCTAATCAAGACGCGTCTTCTCTCGATAACGAAAACCACCTGATTGCGGAGCGCCGGGCCAAGCTCGCAGCCCGTCGCGAACAGGCGGCAGAGCAGGGCAAGAGCGCTTTCCCGAACGATTTCCGCCGCGATAGCCTCACGGTCGAGTTGCAGAACCTGCTGGGTGAAAAGGACAAAGCCGAGCTTGAAACGCTTGATCATCACGCCTCGGTGGCAGGCCGTATCATGCGCAAGCGCGGCCCCTTCATTGTGATCCAGGATGTGGCGGGCCAGATCCAGCTCTACATGGATAAAAAGGGCCTGCCCGCCGATGTGCTGGACGATATCAAAAGCTGGGACATCGGCGATATCGTTGCTGCCCGTGGCCCCGTGCACAAGTCCGGCAAGGGCGATCTGTACGTGATGATGCAAGAGGCCCAGCTGCTCACCAAGAGCCTGCGCCCGCTGCCCGACAAGTTTCACGGCCTGACCGACCAGGAAGCCCGCTACCGCCAGCGCTATGTCGACCTGATCATGAATCCGCAGTCGCGCAAGGTCTTCGAGACCCGTGCGGCGGTGATCAGCGCCATGCGTCGTTTCTTTGAAGCCCGCGGCTTTATGGAAGTGGAAACGCCGATGCTCCAGCAGATCCCTGGCGGTGCGGCGGCCCGGCCGTTTATCACCCACCATAATGCGCTGGATATCGACATGTACCTGCGTATCGCCCCGGAGCTTTACCTCAAGCGTCTGGTGGTGGGCGGCTTTGAAAAAGTCTTCGAAATCAACCGCAATTTCCGCAACGAGGGGCTGTCGACGCGGCACAATCCAGAGTTCACCATGGTCGAATTCTACTGGGCCTATGCGGATTACAATGACCTTCTGGATATGACCGAAGCCATGCTGCGTACAACGGCTCAGGAAGTGCTGGGTACCACCACCATTGACTACCAGGGTGGCAGCTATGACTTCGGTAAGCCGTTCAACCGCCTGACCCTGCGTCAAGCGATTCTTGATCACGGCGATGGCATCAGCGATGCGGATCTGGATACGCTGGACGCCGCCCGTGCGTTAGCCGAAAAGCTGGGCATCAAGGTCAAGGAGAGCTGGGGGCTGGGCAAGGTACAAACAGAGATATTCGAAGAAGTGGCCGAACACAAGCTCGACCAACCCACCTTCATCACCGAGTACCCGGCCGAGGTCAGCCCCTTGGCGCGCCGCAACGATGCCAACCCGTTTGTGACGGATCGCTTTGAGTTCTTCGTGGGTGGCCGTGAGATCGCCAACGGTTTCTCGGAGCTTAATGACGCCGAAGACCAGGCCGAGCGCTTCCGGGAGCAGTCAGCGGAAAAAGACGCCGGCGACCTTGAGGCCATGTACTACGATGCGGATTACGTGCGCGCACTGGAATATGGCCTGCCGCCAACGGCTGGCGAAGGCATCGGCATCGACCGGCTGGTGATGCTGTTTACCGACAGCCCTTCGATTCGCGACGTTCTGCTATTCCCGGCGATGCGCCCAGAGGCGGATTAACGCCAGCTAACGGTGCGGTGACGGACGAAAAAGTGGTAAGGGCGCGATTTAGCGCCCATAATGACCACGTTTCGACGGCGAGGAGAATCCCATGAAACTGCTAAATCGCTCTGCCCTGAGCGTCAGGCCGACCCAGCCCTTTGTGGACTGGATCAATGCGCTCGAGCCCACCATGGGAGACGACGACCTGACCCTGGACGACGTCGAACGTGAAAGCACGGTGTATCTGATCCCGGAGATGGATACGCCCGAGGCGCTCGAAGCCTTTGTTCGTGAACGCTACGCGGAAATTCTGGAAACCGAGCTGCGGGCCTGGGAAGAGGACGAGCGCCAGTGGCCCGAGACGCTTGACTGGTCGCTGTTTCAAACCTTTCTGCGCATCGAGCATAGCTACCTCGCCATCGACCTTGACGACGATACGGCCCTGGAAATATCCGATGTTGATGACGCCCTGCTGCTTGATAACGAACTCGACTAGCGCGCTGTGATTGTCACGCAAGTTTCCTGTAAAACCGGCTTTTGGCCGGTTTTGTTGTTTCCATGGGACTGTTCAGGAATGAATCACCATGCGACTGTTTGAAACCCGGCCCGGTGACGATGGCCTGCCAGGGGGCGAGCGCGCCCTGGCTGTCCTGGCATTGGTGACCGGTACCTTGATGGCGGTTGTCGATACCACCATGATCAACCTGGCCCTGCCGACCATTGCGGCAGACCTTGGTGTGTCAGCTTCCCGGTCGGTATGGATCACCAATGTGTTCCAGGTGGTCTGTGCAGCTTTTCTGCTGGTGTTTGCCGGTCTCAGCGAACTGCTGACGCGTCGGCGGCTGTACCTGTTTGGCCTGGCAACCTTTGTTATTGCTGCGCTGGGGGCCGCCCTGTCGCGGAACCTGGAAACGCTGCTGGTGTTTCGTGCGCTGCAGGGCCTGGGCGCGGCGGCGACGCTGTCCATTGGCCCGTCGTTGTATCGGGCGATTTTTCCCTCGCGGTTGCTGGGAAGTGCGCTTGGATTGAGCGCCCTGGTGGTGGCCGGTGGCTATGCGGCGGGGCCCACGTTAAGTGGTGTGATCTTGTCCTTTGCCGACTGGCCCTGGCTGTTCGCGTTGAATGTGCCCCTGGGGGTGTGTTCGCTATGGCTGGCAAACCGAGCGCTGCCCAGAGAAACGCCGCGTCGGGGAGGCTTCGATAGCCTGGGGGCGCTGCTTTCGATGTTGATGCTGGCGAGCTTTTTCCTGGCCATGGACGCGGTGGGGCATGCCGCCCCCGTATGGCAGAGTGCGGGCTGGGCAGTACTGGCTGTGATCGCCGGTGGCTTGTTTATCGCCCGGCAGCGCCGTGCTCCCTACCCGTTATTACCGCTCAGCGTGTTCGCGGAAAAACGCTTTACCCTGGCCGTTTCGGCGTCTGGGCTTGCGTTTATCGGTCAGGGGCTGGCCTTCGTCGCACTGTCGTTCTTCTATCAGGAGCAGATGGGCTTTTCGCCGCTCGAGACCGCCTGGCTGTTCACCCCCTGGCCGCTGGCCATCATGGTCGTCGGGCCGTTAGCCGGGCGGTTGGCCGACCGGGTGAACCCGAGCGTGCTGTCGAGTACCGGCCTGGTGCTGCTGATTATCGGCTTGATGGCGCTGGCGCTGGTGGATGAATCAACCGGTGTCGCAGGGAGTCTCTGGCGGACCGCGCTATGCGGCGTGGGGTTCGGTCTCTTCCAGCCCCCCAACAACCGCGAAATGATGGGCAGTCTGCCGCCCGAGCGCAGTGCCAATGTGTCTGGCGTGATGAGTACCACCAGAACAGTGGGGCAGTCGCTGGGGGTGGCACTGGTGGGCGCTACGCTGGCGCTGGGTGCCGCCGTGCAGGTCACGTTATGGCTAGGCGCGGCGACTACCCTGTTGGCGCTGCTGGCGAGCCTTTCGCGGGTGTCGCTGGCGCGGCGTGCGCTGGTTGCGCGTCGGGCATCGTCTGGCGGCCAGTAAGCGCGTACAATGGAAGGGTTTCCGACCTAAGGAGAGCCTCCATGACGCTGCAGGCACACATAGAGCAGAAGTTAGCGGCGCTAGCGCCCGACGTGCTGCAGGTAGAAAATGAAAGCCATATGCACAACGTCCCCGCGAATTCTGAAACGCATTTCAAGGTGACGTTGGTGAGCGACACCTTTGACGGCCTGATGCCCGTCAAGCGCCACCAGAAAATCTATGCGCTGCTGGCCGACGAGCTATCCGGCCCGGTGCACGCGCTGGCCCTTCATCTGTATACCCCTCATGAATGGGAAATGCGCGGCGGTCAGCGTCCTGATTCACCCAACTGCCGTGGGGGCGGGCAGTGACCCCAGAGGTTGTTCGCCGACATTACCTCGAGGCCATGGGGATTACCGCCTGGGCATCGCGCTATCAGTTGCCCAATGCGCGGCCCACGGAAGCCTGCGAATGGGATGACACCCCTGCAACGCCCACGCCGCCGCGTGAGCGACTTCAGGCCCTGCTGGATGATGCGCCTGCGCCTCGTTCGGCGCCTGTGGAAACACCGCCCCCCTCAGGGGAGGCGGAGGCATCGCCGTCAGCCGTGCGCGCCTTGTTGGGTGAGCGTTCCGAGGCCACCAGCAAGCCAGCAGAAACGGCCGCCGCGCCAACGCCCAGCGAAGCGCCGGTGGCTAAGGAGCCGCTGCAGTTTCGCCTGTCGTGCGTGTGTATCGGGGGGCGTTGGCTAAGCGTTCACCCGGGCGAGATGGATGCTTCTGAGCAACGCCTGCTTGCCAATATATGCCAGGCGGCGGGGATCGCCGGTGGGTCGCTGCCGGAGGTGATGTTCTTCAAATGGCCGCCCATGGCCAATGCCTTTGAACCAGAAGATCCCCTCGAAGAAGCGCGCGAGGGGGTTAATGCGTTTATAAGCGGGGCGGCCAGTCGCCAGCAATGGCAGTTGGAAAAGATACTGTGGTGGGGGGCTGGCGCCACTGACCCGAACAGCCAGTCGCTCTCGAAGGTACTGGATGTGCACGAAGAGCAAAGCCGCACGCTGGCGCTGCCGGTATGGCAGGCGCCGTCACTGGACACGCTACTGCACAGTGCCGATACCAAGCGCAACCTATGGCCAGCATTGCATGCTCTGGCGCAGGATTGGACGGTATCGGGTCAAGATGATCACTGAGCTGAGTCATGATGACTTCCAGGCGCTGGCAGCCCTCGAGGCGCGGGCCCTGAGTGGCGTCAGTGCCGCATTGCTTGGCGAGGCGCTGGCGGGGGATGCCGCCTGTGTGGTGGGCTATTGGCACGATGAGCAGTTGACCGGTTACGCTCTACTGGCACGGTTACCCTTCGACGCCGAGCTGCAGGCCATTGGCGTACTTCCGGAGCACAGAGGGCAGGGTGTCGGCGATCGGGTGCTCAAGGCCGTGTTGGCCGTTGCGGCTCGCTGGCAAAGTGAACGGGTGCTGCTGGAAGTCCGTGAAAGCAACACGGCGGCGATTCGGCTGTATAAAGGCGCTGGCTTTCAGCAGGACGGCTATCGGCGAGACTATTACCCGGCAGTCCACGGGGCTGCCGGTCGCGAGAGTGCGCTGTTGATGTCACGCTCTGTTTAAGACGGGTCCTGCCTCAGGAGGGGTCTTCATCGAATTTAGTCAGCAGTGCGCTCAAGCGGCGCTCCCACTCTTCATGTTCCTGCTTGAGCTGGGTGTTTTCATTACGTAGCGTCTCGTTTTCCAGCTTCATCATTTCCAGCGCCTCGACGGTATCGGTAACGCGCTGCTCAAGCTGATTGAATAACTCTAGGCTCATGCTCACCTCCAGATCAAAACAAGCGACATGCTTGCCTGTAAAACAAACGGTTAAAAATAGTGGAGCGAGCGTAACGCCCGAAATGCAAAGCCGCAAGCGCTGATTACGGGGCGCGGCGCTGATAGAGCCTGGCGGTACTTTCCCCTGCCTGGGTCTCGCGGTGCAGCACCCAATGCGTGGGTACATCAGGTGTCAGGTCGCGTTCGGTCTCCAGGTAAATCATGGCCTCCGGTGCGAGCCAGTGGTCGGCTTCAAGGGTAGCGCAACATCCGGCTGCCCAGCCCTGATGAAACGGCGGATCCAGAAAGACGATATCAAAGCACTGGGCCGGTTGCATGAGGAAGGCCTGCGCATCCTGAACGACGACATCCCCTTGTTGCGCTTTGAGTGTTTCAAGGTTTTGGGTAATGTGGGCGGCCACCTGGCGGTCACTTTCGACGAAGGTGACCTGGGCCGCCCCGCGGGAGATGGCTTCAATCCCCAGCGCACCGGTGCCGGCGAAAAGGTCGAGCACCTTTTTGCCATAAAGCGCCTGGCCAAGCCAGTTGAACAGCGTTTCACGCACGCGGTCAGGGGTGGGCCGTAATCCTGGCTTGTCGAGGACCGGTAGCTGGCGGCGGCGAAAATCACCGCCGATAATGCGCAGTTTGCCAAGCGGCTTGGCAGCCGAGCGGCGCGACGAGGATGAGCGAGTGGAGCGGTTTCGAGTCATAACGCGGATTGTAGCGGGCTAGTTATCCAAAGTCTTGGTTGGCGGTGGTAGGATAATCCCATTCTTTACCTTTATCAGTCGGATGACATCCATGTTTGGTTTTTTTAAGCGTAAACAGAAGCAGGATTCCCAGCAGGAAGCGCAGGACGAGTCTCAGGTCGACCCCTCCCAGGAGCAGGCGACTGATGAGTTAAGCGACGATCAGCAGGCACCAGAACATACCCGCCGCGAGGAAGCCGGGGTTGACGAGCATTCGTCTGCGTCTGACGCTACGCCAGAGCCTACGCCCGCGCCAGAGCCAGAACCAGAACCAGAGCCAGAGCCAGAGCCAGAACCTACGCCCGTTGAAAAACCGGCGCTGCGGGAGAAGCCGTCCGCTGACAAAGGCGAGAAAAAGGGCTGGCTGTCGCGCATCAAGTCGGGCCTGGGCAAAACCCGCGCCAACCTGACTGACGGCATTGCCGATCTGTTTTTGGGCAAAAAGCAGATCGACGATGAGCTGCTTGAGGACCTTGAAACCCAGTTGCTGATGGCCGACGTGGGCATTGAAGCGACCAGCGAGATTATCGAGCGGCTGGAAGCCCGGGTCTCGCGCAAGGAACTGAAGGATCCCGAGGCCCTTTATCGGGGGCTTCAGGAAGAACTGGCGGCCATGCTTGAGCCCGTCACCATACCGCTGAGCTTCGATAAAGCCAGCGACGGCCCTTTCGTGATCCTGGTTGTCGGGGTCAACGGTGTGGGCAAGACCACCACCATCGGCAAGCTTACCCAGCGTTTCCAGCGTGAAGGCAAAAGCGTCATGCTGGCGGCGGGGGACACCTTCCGTGCCGCCGCCGTTGAACAGCTCAAGGTGTGGGGGGAGCGCAACAGCGTGCCGGTGATTGCCCAGCATACGGGGGCCGATAGCGCCTCGGTGATCTATGACGCGGTGTCGGCGGCCAAATCGCGCGGCGTCGATGTGCTGATCGCGGATACCGCCGGTCGTTTGCACAACAAGGGCCATCTGATGGAAGAGCTGAAAAAAGTCCATCGGGTGATGAAAAAGATCGACGAGACAGCGCCGCATGAGGTGATGCTGGTGCTGGATGCGGGCACCGGTCAGAACGCCATTTCCCAGGCCAGTACCTTCAACGAGGCCGTGCCGGTCAGCGGTATTACGCTGACCAAGCTGGACGGTACCGCCAAGGGCGGGATCATTTTCGCCCTGGCGAAGCAGCTCAACACGCCGATCCGCTTCATCGGTGTCGGCGAAGGGCTGGATGACCTGCGTCCCTTCGCGTCGCAGGACTTTGTCAACGCGCTGTTTGATCGCCAGGGAGACGATGCCAACCCATGATCGCCTTTGAGCATGTGGGTAAACGCTACGGAGGGCGCTTTGAAGCGCTGTCACACCTGAACTTTCGCGTAGCGCGGGGCGAGATGGTGTTTCTTACCGGCCATTCCGGCGCGGGCAAGAGCTCTCTGTTGCGTTTGATCATGCGCCTTGAAAAGCCGAGCCGCGGGCGGGTGGTGGTGGCAGGGCACGATATTGCCCAGTTGCATGCCAGCCAGGTGCCGTTTTACCGGCGCCAGATTGGTGTGGTCTTCCAGGATCACCAGTTGCTGTTTGACCGCAGCGTGTTTCATAACGTCTCGTTACCCCTGGATATTCAGGGCATCGAGCCCCGTGAGTCGGCTCGCCGTGTGCGTGCTGCTCTGGACAAAGTTGGGTTGTTGCACCGTGAAAAGGCATTGCCTATCGAGCTTTCCGGTGGTGAGCAGCAGCGCGTGGGTATTGCCCGTGCCGTCGTCAACAAGCCTGCCCTGCTGCTCGCCGATGAGCCGACGGGCAACCTGGATCCTCAGCTGTCCGCGGACATCATGGGGCTGTTTGAAGACTTTAACCGGATTGGCACGACCGTCATGATTGCCAGTCACGACCTGGCGTTGATCGCGGGATTGCGGCACCGGATCATACGCCTGCGCGATGGTCGGCTGGTAGCGGACGAGGGGGCAGCATGAAACGACCGACCGGCCAAAAACCGAAAGGCGCCGCTCCCCGGTCGACACGTCCACGCGCCGCTCCTCAGCAGGCTCAGCGCCCGGCGCAACGCGGGGCCCGTGCCCAGCAACCGCGCCGGTCCAGCCGTTTGCGTGCCTGGGCACGGCACCACCGGGCAATGGCGCTCGACAGCCTGCAGCGACTGATTCGCTACCCGCTGGGTAATTTGCTGACCATGCTGGCGATTGCCATTGCACTGGTACTCCCCGCCGCGCTGTGGTTGACCCTGGACAGCGCTCGGCTGCTGGATGCAGAACTGGACGATAGCGCCACTCTCACCGCCTACCTTGAAATCAGCGTTGAGCTGCCTGAGGCCGAGCGCATCGAGCAGGCGGTCAGTGCCGACGAAGCGGTGCAAGGGACCCGCTTGGTCAGCGCGGAGCAGGGCATGGCCGATTTTCAGCAATCACTGGGTGTCGAGGATGCGCTCTCGGGGCTCGACGATAATCCCCTGCCCCACAGTATCGTGGTCCGCCCGGGCAGCGTCGATCCTGAGCTCATGCAGGCGCTGGCCGAGCGGTTGGACGACATAGCGGGTGTCGACGAAGTGCGCCTCGATCTGGCCTGGGTGGAGCGCCTGCGCCACTTGGCGGCGCTGGGGACGCGCGTGGCGCTGGCTTTGGGGGTGCTATTTGGCCTCGGGGTGCTGCTGGTGGTGGGCAATACCATCCGGCTGTCGGTGGAGAGTCGGCGGCGCGAAATTGAAGTGGTGATGTTGATCGGCGCCACCCATGCGTTTGTCAGGCGCCCCTTTCTTTACAGTGGCGCCTGGTACGGCTTCGGCGGCGGCGTGCTGGCGCTGGGGCTGCTGTCATTGGGCAACCACTGGTTGTCGCTGCCGGTGGCCGCCTTGGCGGAAAGTTACGGCGCCAGCTTTTCATTGCCCCGATTGGACTTCACAGGCTCCACAATTTTGCTATCTTGCAGTACACTACTTGGCTGGTTGGGCGCATGGCTTGCCGTGTCCCGGCATCTTGCCAGTATCCGTCCGCGCTGAACGGCCCGCGTTGTTCATCAGGCGACGGCGAGGGAACCTTGCCTAGATGGCAAGGTCACAGAGACACAAACCACGTAAGGGCTACAAGGGAGACCATCTGCACATGAGCACTAGTCTTCTACCGGTGGGACAGCTTTCTCCAGGCAATGACCTGGGCGGCTATATCAAAGCGGTCAACGGCATTGCGGTTCTGAGTGCCGAAGAAGAGCGTGAGCTTGCGTTCCGCCTGCACGATGAAGGCGACCTGGAAGCGGCGCGACGTCTGGTACTATCGCATTTGCGCTTTGTCGTGCACATCGCCCGGAGTTATTCGGGGTATGGGCTGCCGCAAGCCGACCTGATTCAGGAAGGCAATGTGGGCCTGATGAAAGCCGTCAAGCGCTTCGACCCGAATCAAGGCGTTCGCCTGGTGTCATTTGCGGTGCACTGGATCAAGGCTGAGATCCATGAGTTTGTGCTGCGCAACTGGCGTATCGTTAAAATTGCGACCACCAAGGCGCAGCGCAAGCTGTTCTTCAACCTGCGCAGCGCGAAGAAGCGCCTGGCCTGGCTCAATAACGATGAAGTTGACGCCATCGCCAAGGATCTGAATGTCAAACCCGGCGTTGTGCGGGACATGGAAGGACGGCTGTCGTCCTACGATGCGGGCTTCGATGCGTCGCCCAGCGACGATGAAGACAGCGCCTACCAAGCACCGGTCAACTTCCTGGACGACATGGCAGCCGACCCGGCAACACAGCTTGAAGACAGCGATTTCGAGGAAGACTCGACGCGCCGTCTGCAACTGGCGCTTGAAGGCCTGGACGAACGCTCTCGGGATATTCTCCAGCGTCGCTGGCTGGCCGAGGATAAGGCCACGCTGCACGACCTGGCCGATGTCTATGGCGTCAGCGCCGAGCGTATCCGCCAGCTCGAAAAAAATGCCATGAAGAAACTGCGCCAGAAAATGGGCGATGCCATCGCGGCATGAACAAGCAGGTTTGATCCGGCAAGAAACGGCGCTCCCAGAGGGGAGCGCCGTTTTGTTATGCAGGACTGTATTTAAGGCTCTTCGCTAAGCGGGCTGTACCGCTTCGCGCAGCAGCTGGCTCGACAGCAGCGTCCACTGGTCGTCCCAGTAGTCCGTGGGCAGGCGTTTGAAATCGCTGCGTACATACTGGGAAATCCGCCCTTCGGCGTGGGCGATCAGCAGGTTCGCCGCCGCCGAGGCGGGGATGCTCGGGCGACGCCCTTCACGCAGTTCGGCTTCGCGGAGGATTTGCTTGAACTGGGCTTCCAGCCGTTCGAATAGCTGGTGGATCCGATGGCGTAGCCGGGCGGTTTCACCGGTCAATACGTCGCCCCCCATAACCCGGGCAAGGCCCGGGTTTTTTTCGGCAAAGCCGAGCACCAGCGACAGGATGGTCCCGCAGCGGTTGGTGGCGTCGGGGACCTCTTCCATGATCCGGGTGATGCGGGCAAAGATGCTTTCTTCGATAAAATCGATCAGCCCTTCGAACATGCGCGCCTTGCTTGGGAAGTGGCGATACAGCGCGGCTTCCGAGACGCCGACCTGGCGGGCCAGTGCCGCGGTGGTAATCCGCTTGCCACTGTCTTCTTCAAGCATCAGGGCAAGGGCCTGAAGGATCTGCTCGCGGCGGCGAGGTTTGCGTTCATCGCTCATGACGTTGCTCTCCGTCGCGGTTAGTGAGTGTCGGTGATCAGCGTGCCGACCCCGGCGTTGGTGAAAATCTCCAACAGCACAGCATGCGGTACACGGCCATCGATGATGTGGGCACTTTTGACGCCGCCTTTCACGGCGTCCAGCGCGCACTGAATTTTAGGCAGCATGCCACCATGAATAGTCCCATCGGCAATCAGGGCGTCAACTTGAGCCGTGGTCAAACCGGTGAGGACCTCGCTCTCGGCATTCATCAGGCCTGCCACGTTGGTCAGCAGCATGAGCTTTTCGGCGTTGAGGGCTTCCGCAATCTTGCCGGCCACCAGGTCGGCGTTGATGTTGTAACTGTGTCCTGCCTCATCCACGCCGATCGGCGCGATCACAGGGATGAAATCCCGCGCCGCGAGCATTTCAATCAGGTCGGTGGAGATCGACTCGACCTCGCCGACGTGGCCAATATCGATAATTTCCGGGGCGGTCATTTCAGGGCTTTGATGTTCCACTCTGAGCTGGCGCGCGCGGATTTGCGCACCGTCTTTACCGGTCAGGCCAATGGCTTTGCCGCCGCTCTGGTTGATGAGGTTGACGATGCTCTTGTTGACCAGTCCGCCCAGCACCATTTCCACCACGTCCATGGTTTGCGAGTCGGTGACGCGCATGCCGTTGACGAAACGCGATTCGATATTGAGCTTGGCCAGCAGGTCGCCAATCTGGGGGCCGCCGCCATGCACGACCACCGGATTGATACCCACTTCCTTCATTAGCACGATGTTGCGGGCAAAGGAGTCGATCAGGGTGGTTTCCGTCATTGCGTTGCCGCCATATTTGACGACAACCGTTTTGCCGGAAAACTGCTGAATATACGGGAGGGCTTCGGAAAGCACCTCCACAACGACCTGGGGGTCGCGACTGGCTGAACTCATGACGTTGTCCCTTGAAAATGATGTGGCTAACTTATGGGTATTCAGCGCACTGTGACGCTCATGTCGGGCCGTGCCTTCTATTGGGCTCGGTCCCGCAGCATGATGGCGTTCCAGGTCAAGCCTGGGGTAGCGTCAAGGCGGGGTCGACGCCTTTCAGTGCGTTGGCAAACTGCGCTTTAATACGCGTCAAGGCTGCCTCGTTTTTTCCTTCAAAACGTAGTACTAACACGGGCGTGGTGTTTGAGGCACGGCAAAGACCCCAGCCGTCCGGGTAGTCGACCCGAATGCCATCCAGCGTGGTCTTAATACCATCGCCGAAGTCGCCCTCCCGAGCAAGTTTATCCACCAGGGTGAATTTGTTGCTGTCGGTGACGGCAATGTTGATTTCCGGTGTGCCGATGTCCTGGGGGAAGCTATCAAAATAGGCATCGGCATCGCCTGGGTAGTTGGCCAGAATCTCGACAAGTCGTGCGGCGGCATAAATACCGTCGTCAAAGCCGTACCAACGCTCCTTGAAGAAAATATGACCGCTCATTTCACCGGCCAGCTGGGCGCCGGTTTCTTTCATGCGTGCCTTGATCAGCGAGTGGCCTGTACGCCACATTTCCGGTTCGCCGCCTGCGTCACTGATCACCTGGGTCAGGTTGCCGGTGCATTTGACGTCAAAAATCACCTTGGCACCAGGGTTGCGGCTTAGCATGTCAGTGGCGAACGCCATTAGCAGATGGTCCGGGTAGATCAACCGGCCGCTTGGGGTAATCACGCCAAGCCGGTCGCCATCGCCGTCGAAGGCCAGACCGATATCGGCGTTCGTTTCCTGGACCGTGCGAATCAGGTCCTTGAGGTTTTCGGGTTTGCCGGGGTCAGGGTGGTGGTTCGGGAAGGTGCCATCTATCTCGTCAAACAGTGGTATCGTTTCAACGCCCAGGCGCTCGATCAATTGCGGGCCAAGCTCGCCCGCCACGCCGTTGCCGCAGTCGACCACTGCCTTTAGGGGGCGGCTGACGCTGACATCATCGAGGATGCGCTGCATATAAATGTCGCGCACGTCCTCTTGGCGGATGCTGCCGCTCCCACTTTCCAGTGCGCCCGACTCGAGACGCTCATAAAGCGCGGTGATGGCGTCGCCGGAGAGCGTCTCGCCGTCGAGCACGATTTTAAAGCCATTGTAATCGGGTGGGTTATGGCTGCCGGTGACCATGACGCCCGAGCGGGTGCCGTCGAGAATATGGGTGGCGAAATACAGGACCGGGGTGGGCACCATGCCGATATCAATCACGTCACGCCCGGCCGCGTTCAGGCCGCGCATTAACGCGGTCTGTAGACGAGGGCCCGAGAGCCTGCCATCGCGGGCCACTACCACGGTGGACTCGCCCCGTGCGGCGGCTTCAGAGCCGATAGCGCGGCCAATCCATTCCACCGTGTCTTCGGTAAGGGTGTCGTCGACAATGCCGCGGATGTCGTAAGCGCGAAAAATCGAAGCAGGAATTGCGGGTGTCGTCATGGGAATATCCTTACGAAAATGGCCAGTGCCGATTAATGACGGCCAGTGCTGCCGAAGCCGCCGCTGCCGCGGGTGGAATCGCTAAATTGATCGACCAGATCAAGTTCAGCCTGTACCACCGGAACAAGCACGTACTGTGCCAATCGCTCAAAGGGGGCAATCGTGAAAGCGCTTTGCCCTCGATTCCAAACGGAAATCATCAACTCGCCCTGGTAGTCGGCATCGATCAACCCCACCAAATTGCCCAGCACGATGCCGTGCTTATGCCCCAAACCGGAGCGCGGCAAAATCATGCCGGCAAGGCCGGGGTCTTCAATATAGATCGCCAGGCCCGTTCGTACGAGCTTGGTGTCGCCGGGGTTCAGGGTAAGCGGCTCGTCAAGCAGCGCACGTAGATCCATGCCCGCTGACCCGTTGGTCGCATAATGGGGTAAATAGTCACGCAGTCGTTCATCCAGCATTTTGCACTGCAGGCGAGGACGGGGGCTCATAAGGTTGCTCCGTTAGGCGAGGGGAGTAGCGTCAGGGCTTGTTGGATCACGCGCTCCGCTAACTGTGTTTTGGGCTGGGGGACTTCCATCCGACGCTCGATACCCTGGGGGGAGCGCCATAGCAGAAGCGCCGCGTTGTCGTCGCTGCCAAAGCCCATGCCTTGCTGGCTAACGTCGTTGGCGACGATCATGTCGAGGCGCTTGCGGGTCAGCTTGTCCGCTGCATAGCGTTCAACGTCCTGGGTTTCGGCGGCAAAGCCGACCACCACAGGGCGACTGGCAGGTGGAAGTGCTGCCACCGAGGCAATAATGTCGGGGTTTTTGATCAGGGTCAGCGTCAAAGTATCGCTGTCATCGGTCTTTTTCAGCTTATGCTCGGCGGCACTTGCCGCGCGGTAATCAGCGACGGCGGCACAGCCGATAAACAGCGCTGCCTGAGGGGCTAGCTGCAGCGATGCCTGGTGCATCTGCTCGGCGGTTTCGACGTCAATGCGCGTGACGCCTGCAGGTGTTGCCAGCGCCACAGGGCCGCTGATCAGCGAGACCCTGGCGCCCTGGGCGACGGCCGCGGCGGCAAGGGCGTAGCCCATTTTTCCCGAACTGTGATTGGAAAGATAGCGCACCGGGTCGAGGGCTTCACGAGTGGGGCCAGCGGTAATCACGACATGCGGTGATGACGCACTCGGCGTCGCACTGGTGGAGGGCGAAAGCTGATGCAATAGGGCGTCAACAATGGCCTCGGGCTCGCTCATGCGACCAGGGCCAACGTCGCCGCAGGCCTGGTCGCCGGCCGCCGGGCCAATCAGCTGCCAGCAATCCCCAGCGAGCCGTTCCACGTTGCGCTGGGTGGCGGGGTGACGCCACATGGCCTGGTTCATGGCCGGGGCAATCAGCCGGGGCGCCTCAGAGGCGAGGCAGAGCGTGGTCAGCAGGTCGTCGGCCATGCCGTGGACCAGGCGCGCAATGAGGTCGGCGGTCGCCGGGGCAATCAACAAGACGTCGGCCCAACGGGCAAGCTCAATGTGGCCCATGCCCGCCTCGGCTTCCGGGTCGAGCAGCGAGGTACGAACCGGTTCACCCGACAGCGCCTGTAGTGTCAACGGAGTGATGAATGCCTGGGCACCGTCGGTCATGACGACGCGAACCTCGCAGCCCGCCTGTTTCAGCAGTCGCACGATCAGCGCGCTTTTATACGCGGCAATACCGGCGCTGATGCCCAGCAGCACGCGCTTACCGTTAACAGTGGGCGTTGTGGTCGAAGTCACGGAGGTCATGGCATAGGATCCATATTGTGCGTTCTTTAGGAGGCTTACCATACCATTCGTCTGCACAATTTGGCATGCTGCATTCACGCATAGGGACAGATGAAACACCGCGCAGGGAGGCGATGATGGGCATTAACCACTGGCCGGAAGGCGAGCGGCCAAGAGAAAAGCTATTGAATCTGGGCGCGCAGGCGCTATCCGATGCCGAGCTACTGGCGATTTTTCTGCGCGTCGGCGTTCAGGGGCGCTCGGCGGTCGACCTGGCCCGGGACCTGCTCGCCAGTTTTGGTGGGCTGCGTCAGTTGCTGGAGGCCGACCAGGAACGTTTTTGCGACGCGCGCGGGTTGGGGAGCGCCAAATTCGCCCAGCTGCAGGCGACGCTCGAGCTTTCACGGCGGCATCTGGCTTCCCAGTTGGCCCGCGGTGAGGCGCTGACATCGCCCACTCTGGTGCGCCATTACCTGAGTGCGCAGTTGCGTCATCTGGGGCATGAAGAATTTGCGGTGCTTTTTTTGGATACGCAGCACCGAATTATTCGCTATGAATCCCTGTTTCGCGGTACCCTAGACAGCGCATCCGTTTATCCCCGCGAAGTTGCCAAGCGTGCCTTAGCGCACAACGCTGGTGCCGTCATCCTGGCTCACAATCACCCTTCGGGTGTTGCCGAACCGAGCGATGCTGATCGACGAATCACTGATCGTCTGAAAGAAGCGCTCGCACTGTTTGATGTGCGGGTACTCGATCATTTCGTGGTGGGGGACGGAGACGTGGTGTCATTTGCCGAGCGTGGCTGGCTATAAGTGTGCCGTTAATCATAGTGAATTAGCTAAGTAAACTGACACAAACGGCGATTTTCGACCGGTTGCGATGGTTTTTCTTGCTGATTGCCAGCTGCTCTGGTATAAAGTGCCACCTTTAAACTTGGGTTGAATAACGGATTTGGATAAAGCTTGGCGGTTAACGGCGTCGACTCCTTCCCTGCTCCGGTTTGCCCGACAGTTTTGAACACTCAGGTTATTATATCCTGGCCAAGCAGTTGGAGGCTCTCATGTCCAAAGTATGTCAGGTTACCGGTAAGCGTCCGGTAACTGGTAACAACGTTTCACACTCCCAGCGCAAGACACGTCGTCGTTTCTTGCCGAACCTGCACACCCATCGTTTTTGGGTTGAAGCTGAAAGCCGCTTCGTCAAGCTGCGTGTTTCCTCCAAGGGTATGCGTATCATTGACAAGAAAGGCATCGAAACGGTTCTGGCCGATATCCGCAAGCGCGGCGACGCCATCTAAGCTATTTGTTTGGCTAACAGTTTGGCCAAAAATTGGGAGAGTTAAACCATGCGCGATAAGATCAAGCTGGTGTCCAGTGCCGGTACAGGTCACTTCTACACCACTGATAAAAACAAGCGGAACACCCCGGACAAGTTCGAATTCAAGAAATATGACCCGGTGGTCCGTAAGCACGTCATGTACAAGGAAGCCAAAATCAAGTAACTACGGTTGCGATGACTGGCTTTTACCGCAGGCGAGCGCCTGTTAAAAACCCGGCCCCAAGCCGGGTTTTTGCATGCCTGGGTGTTCTGCGCCGATAAGCGAAAGCACTGCAGACGTTAACGACCGTCACCACTCTGTCATCAAAGGCTCTCATCATGCCCGAGCTGCCCGAAGTTGAAACCACTCGGCGGGGTATTGCCCCTTATCTGGAAGGTCAGGAGATCACCGAGGTATTGGTGCGCCAATCCCGCCTGCGTGTGCCGGTACCTGACGATCTCGCCGAACGGCTCGTCGGGGCGCGGGTCGGTGAGTTGACGCGCCGAGCCAAGTACCTGCAGGTCCCGCTCGCCACCGCCGAGGGGGAGGCCACCTTGCTGTGGCATTTGGGTATGTCGGGCAGCTTGCGGATTGCGCGGGTAGGGGATCTGCCTAAAAAGCATGATCACGTGGATGTGGTGACCCAAAGCGGCCATGTGCTGCGCTATCATGATCCGCGGCGGTTTGGCTTCGTCGATTGGCAGCAGGGAGATGGCAGTGCCGACAAGCGCCTGGTGCACCTGGGCCCCGAGCCGCTGGATGACGCCTTTAACGGGCGTTGGCTGTATCGCATCTCACGCAATAAGCGGGTATCCGTAAAGCCCTTTTTAATGGATAACCGGGTGGTCGTCGGAGCCGGCAATATCTACGCCGCTGAAGCGCTATTCATGGCGGGAATTGACCCCCGTCGGGCGGCAGGGCGTGTTTCCCTGGCCCGTTACGAGAAGCTGGCGGCCGCCGTGAAAGAAGTGCTGGCGGCTGCCATCATTCAAGGCGGTACGACGCTGCGGGATTTTGTCAGCGGCCAGGGCGAGCCCGGCTACTTTGCCCAGCGGCTCAATGTTTATGGTCGACACGGCCAGCCCTGCATGCGCTGTGGAACCGAGCTGCGCCGTATTACGCTCGGCCAGCGGGCCAGCGTGTTTTGCCCCGGCTGCCAGCGCTAACCGGGGCGCCGCGCCTTTTTGTTTTGCTAAATTTTAAGCCCAGGTTTTTAAGCGCAAGTTTTAAGCCTTGATGATCGAGTACTCGTGTTTGAAGCCGAGCTTTTGAAGCCAAAGTTGTTCTGGAGATTGTTGTGACCCAACGCCTGCGCCTGAATAAAAACGCTGACCGCCGCCTCAAAGCGGGCCATCTGTGGATCTACTCCAACGAAGTCGATATCAAGGAGACCCCGCTCAAGAACTTTACCGCGGGTGAGGCTGCGCTGGTCGAGGCGTCGAACGGTAAGACCCTTGGTGTCGCTTACGTGAACCCGCATTCCCTCATTGCGGCGCGGGTGATGTCACGTGATCCCGAGATGCGTCTGGACCGCTCGCTGTTCGTGCATCGCTTCAACCAGGCGCTTGCCTTGCGTCAGCGACTGTTTGAACAGCCGTTTTACCGGTTGGTTCATGGTGAAGGCGACCTGTTGCCGGGGCTTGTGATCGACCGCTTCGGCGATGTGGTGGTGGTGCAATTGAACACGGCGGGTATGCAGACGCTGGCCGAAGAAATCGTCGACGCCCTGGAGAAAGTCCTCAAGCCCAGCGCAATCGTGTTCCGCAATGACACCGGCGGGCGTCGTCAGGAAGGTCTCGATGCCCAGGTGGAAGTGGTCAAAGGCACGCTACCCGACGAAGTACTGCTGAAAGAGAATGGCGTTCGCTTTGTGGTGCCGGTACTTGATGGTCAGAAAACCGGCTGGTTTTTCGATCATCGGGTCAACCGTGCCTGGCTCAATAGCCAGGTTGCCGGTAAGCGGGTGCTGGACGTCTTCAGCTATGTCGGCGGTTGGGGCGTGCAGGCCGCCGCCAGCGGTGCCTCTGAGGTGCTGTGTGTCGACTCATCCGGCCCTGCGCTTGAGCAGGTGGCCCGCAACGCCGAACTGAACGGCTTACAAGAACAGGTGGCCATTGGTGAAGGCGATGCGTTCGAGGCGCTGGCGGCGCTTAAAGCCGACGGCGAACAGTTCGACGTGGTGATTCTGGATCCGCCTGCGTTTATCAAGAAACGCAAGGATATCCCCAACGGCGAACGTGCCTACAACCGACTGAACCGTGAAGCGATGCGTCTGCTGGGGCGTGATGGTTTGCTGCTGTCCGCGTCTTGCTCCATGCACCTGGCCCCCGAGCGCTTGGTGGATGTGGTCCGTAGCGCAGCGCGTCATCAGGATCGTCATGGTCAGGTGATCTTTCAGGGCCATCAGGGGCCGGACCATCCGGTGCATCCGGCAATCCCGGAAACGTCCTACCTGAAGGCGCTGGGCGTGCGCGTTTTCCGTGACTAGGTCGTAAAGCAACCGGTGGAGGGGCCAGGACAATGGAATGGGCGCTACCCGAGCCTTTTGTGATGGAGATCGACGTGACGGATGAGGCTATCGACGCCTACCGGCACGTCAATAACAGTGAATACCTGCGCTGGGTTGAACAAATCAGCTGGGCGCATTCAGAAGCGCTGGGCCTTACCCTCGAGCGTTACCGCGAGTTGGACCGGGCCATGGTCGTGCACCGCCACGAGTTGGACTACCTGGCGCCAGGCTATGAGGGGGACCGGCTCCAGTTGGCGACCTGGATCGTGGCCTGCGATGGCCGCTTTAGCTTGACCCGGCGCTTCCAGTTGAAGCGCAAACACGACGCCAAAACCTTGCTCAAGGCACGTACCCGCTTTGCCTGCGTGGCGCTATCCAGCGGGCGGCCCATGCGCCTGCCCGACGAGTATCGGCGTATTTACGGTGATGCGGTGGTTGATGAATAACGATGATTTTTTTGCCAAAAGCCGCTAGCCGCTAGATTTTTCTCCTGAAAAACGCCTTGACCGGCGTTTTTTTTGTTTTATATGTCGGGGGATGGAAGCACATAAAAGCTGTGCTGTAATGACGTCAAGATTGACGAATTTCTCGCTCAATAACGAGGAGCCAACTATGCGCATCGCTGTCCCCAAAGAGATTAAAAACCACGAGTACCGGGTGGCCTTGACCCCCACCGGTGCGCGGGAATTAGCCGGGCGTGGCCATCAGGTGGCGGTTCAAACCGGTGCGGGCGAAGGTGCCGGGTTTCATGACCATGACTACGAAGCGGCGGGGGCGAGCGTCGAGGCGGATGTTGCCTTGCTGTGGCAGAACGCCGAGCTGATCTTGAAAGTGAAGGAGCCTCAGGCCGAGGAAGTGGCGCGGCTGACGCCACAGCATACCCTGTTTACCTACCTGCATCTGGCCGCCGAGAAGACGCTCACCCAGGGGTTGATGGAGAGCGGCGCGACCTGCATTGCGTATGAAACGATTACCGACGCCAAGGGCGGCTTGCCGTTGCTCGCGCCGATGAGCACCGTCGCAGGTCGCATGGCCGTGCAGGCGGGCGCTCACAGCCTGGAAAAAGCCCAGGGGGGTGCGGGCGTGCTGTTGCCGGGCGTGCCGGGGGTGGCACCCGGAAAAGTGACGGTCATCGGTGGCGGCGTGGTGGGCGAAAACGCCGCGCGTATGGCCCTGGGGTTGGGCGCCGACGTCACCATTCTGGACAAGTCCATCGACCGTTTGGAAGTGCTGGATGACCGCTATCAAGGCCGGATCAAAACCGTCTACTCAACGGCAGATGCGCTCGATGAAGCCGCCAAAACGGCCGATATGATCATTGGTGCCGTGCTGATTCCCGGCGCCGCCGCCCCCAAACTGATCACCCGTGCCATGCTTTCGGACATGCAGCCGGGTAGCGTGCTGGTGGACGTGGCCATCGACCAGGGCGGTTGCTTCGAAACCAGCCGACCCACCACCCATGCCGAGCCGACCTATATTGTCGATGGCATTGTCCATTACTGCGTTGCCAACATGCCGGGGGCGGTGGCGCGGACCTCCACGCTGGGGCTGACCAATGCCACCTTGCCGTTTGTACTTGCGTTGGCGGATAAAGGTTGGCAGCGGGCGCTGAGAGATAACCCGCACTTCCTGCCGGGGCTTAATGTCCACAATGGACAGGTGACCTACGCGGCGGTGGCTGAGGCGTTTGACCTGGAAAGTGTTGACCCTGCAGACGCGGTGAGTCAATAGGCTGCTGTTGGCCCATCATGACTAATCAGTAGTGGGGCGGTATGTCGTCCTCGGGCCGACTGGTACCGGGGGCGTCATTCGCCTGGAGCGCCTGGTGCTGTTCGCGAAGCCGTTCGCGCATCAGCGCGCTGAGTTGTTCCAGGGTCGCTAGTCGGCGCTCCTGCTGGGCGACGGCTTGGTCCAGGGTATCGAGCCAGTGTTCTTGATAAGCCAGGCGGCTTTCTAAAGATTCAAGCTGTTGATTGAGCTCGGCGGGCGATAACGTAGATGTCATGGTAACATTGCAACCTTATGTAGTAGCTCGGTACATCGGGTCGTCAAAACCCGTTGAATTGAGTATTGTCCTTCTTCTGTTACCCATACAACAAGAGAGCTTTTTTTATCCATGAACCCAAAAGTTGTGTTTCGCAGCATCTTGATCAGTATTTTACTTGCCGCCCCCACGCCGCTGTTGCTGGCGGGGATTGTTCATTTAACCGACGCACCCCTGGCTGAGCAGTGGCTGGCCGAACTGGCCGTGACAGGCGCTGGCGGCATCTACATTGCCGTTGCCATCGGAAGTTTCATCGTACTGTGCATTGCTACCCTGGCAACCGCTGCGCTTGCGCCACCTGTCGTGGTGTCGCCGACCGTTCGTTCCAAGCCAGCACCGCGTCAATCTCAAGCCCCTGCGACGGACGAGGATGAAGATCTCATCGACCCGAACGACGGTCGCGAAGAGGGAGAGGTGAAGTGGTTTAATACCAACAAGGGTTACGGCTTTATTACCCGCGATAACGGTGACGATGTGTTTGTCCATTTTCGGGCAATTCGTGGTCGCGGCCCGCGCATGCTCGCCGAAGGTCAGATCGTGCGCTACCACGTGATTAAAAACGAACGGGGTTTGCAGGCCGACGATGTGAGTATTATCGAGTAACGATCCGTCTCGCCTGGACTGGCTCGCACGACATTTGGCCCCGCTTCGGCGGGGTCAAATGCGTTCAGGGCTAGCGATAACGCCTAGCGGCCGGAGTCGGGCCATTGAATGGGCCCTTCGCGGCCGTCGGGCAGTACCTGCCAAAAGCGGTCGGGGTCATCGCCGGGATGCCAGCCGCCCAGCGAGCAGCGAATTTCGGTCTGCAAGGCTTCAGCCGCGTACTGCGCGGCTTCCTGGTCGGTCTGCCAGGGGCTATGGCGGCTGTCCAACCACAGGCTGGCAAAGCCGTCGGCGGCTTTTTCCACCAACAATACGGGAACGGTGTGCCCCTGGCAGGTGCCCTGGGTACGCCATTTGCCTTTACCTGCCGATGCAAGCGGCGGTGCATCCAGGGCGTTGGCGAGCCACTCGTTTAGCGCCGAATGAACGACATCGGCAAGGTAAATCTCGATATCCGGGTAAGGTTCCATCATGCGCTTACCTCATCGGAGATGAACAACGCCTGCAGGGTAGCTTCGTAGATCCGGCTTAAGTCGTCCAGGTCGCTGGCGCGCACGCGCTCATCCACTTTGTGGATCGTGTCATTGAGCGGCCCCAGCTCAACCACCTGGGCGCCCAGGGTGGCGATAAAACGCCCGTCCGAGGTGCCTCCGCTGGTGGATAGCGCGGGACGCTCGCCAGTGATGGCTTCAACGCCGCGCATGGCGGCATCGACCAGCTCGCCTTCAGCAGTCAAGAACGGTTCGCCGTTGAGCATCCAGTCAATGTGATAGTCAAGGCCGTGTTGATCCAGGATCGCTTCACTGCGTGCCCTGAGGGATTCATGGGTGACTTCCGTCGAGTAGCGGAAGTTGAAGACGACTTCGACCTCACCGGGAATTACATTGGTGGCGCCGGTCCCCGCGCGAAAGTTGGAAACCTGGAAGCTGGTGGCGGGGAAAAAATCGTTGCCTGCGTCCCAGTGCTCGTTGACGAGTGCATCCAGCGCAGGCATTGCCTGGTGGATCGGGTTGCACGCTAGGTGCGGGTAGGCCACGTGGCCCTGTACCCCCTTGATATGCAGCACGCCACCCAGGGAGCCGCGCCGACCGTTCTTGATCGCATCCCCCAGGCGTGTCGTGGAGGAAGGCTCGCCGACAATGCAGTAGTCGAGGCGTTCGTTGCGCTCGCGCAAATGCTCGACCACCGCGCGAGTACCGTCTATGGCGGGGCCCTCTTCATCGGAGGTGATCAGAAAGGCAATACGGCCGTCGTGATCGGGATGCGCGGCCACGAACCGCTCGACAGCCGTGATCATTGCCGCGAGGCTGCCTTTCATGTCGGAGGCGCCGCGCCCGCACAGCATGCCTTCGTCGTTGATGCAGGGCGTAAAGGGGGGGAACTCCCAGTTGGTGTGAGGCCCGCTGGGCACCACATCGGTGTGGCCAGCAAAAGCCAGCACCGGGCCATGATGGCCGCGCACCGCCCAGAAATTCTTTACATCACCAAACGGCAGTGGCTCGATATGAAAGCCGAGCGCCTTGAGGCGCTCGATCATCAGGTCCTGGCAGCCCTCGTCATCTGGCGTCACCGATGCCCGGCTGAGCAGGTCAAACGCCAGCTGCAGCGTCGGTGATAAACCCTCTGGCTCAGTTATGGGCATGCAGCGCCTCGTTGAGCGCAATGGCGCTTTTATTGGTCAGGCACTCAATTCGGCCGCTTTGTGAGTGACGGCGCAGCAACAGGTCGTCCTGGCCCGCCAGCTCGCGTGCGGCGACGGTGCTGACCTCCTGGCCCTGGTCATCCAGCAGCGTCACTTTCGCCCCGGCGGTAATGTACAGGCCGGCTTCGACAGTGCAGCGGTCGCCAAGCGGGATACCAATGCCCGCGTTGGCGCCGATCAGGCAGCCCTCGCCAACTTTGATCACCATATTGCCGCCGCCGGAAAGCGTGCCCATGGTGGAGCAACCGCCACCCAGGTCGGAGCCCTTGCCCACCATGACACCTGCCGCAATACGTCCCTCGACCATGCCGGGACCTTCGGTGCCCGCGTTGAAGTTGACGAACCCTTCATGCATGACCGTAGTGCCTTCGCCCAGGTAGGCGCCCAGACGTACCCGAGCGGTGTCGCCAATGCGGATGCCCTGGGGGACCACGTAGTCGGTCATCTTGGGGAATTTGTCGACGCAATCCACCGACAGCGCGCGGCCTGCCAGGCGCGCCTTGAGGCGGCGGGCGGGGAGCTCTTCAATGTCGATGGGGCCTTCGTTGGTCCAGGCAATGTTGCGCAGCAGGCCGAACATGCCAGTCAAGTCCAGCCCGTGGGGTTTCACCAGGCGATGGGAAAGCAGGTGCAGCTTGAGGTAGACCTCCGGGGCGGTTTGCGGCGGCTGGTCGGTCTCCAGGAACATGGCGACCAATGGGCGCTGGCTGGACGCGAAAGACTCAGCCAGCTCCGCCTGTTCAGGATGGCCCGCTTTCTGAAGGGCATTGGCCAGGCGCGCACAATCCTCCGGCAGGAAGCTGATGGCCGCATTGCCCTGGGGGGCATCGACGACTTCTCTGGCGGCACTCACCAGGCTTTCCGGTGGGTTGAGCAGCGGTGCCGGGTAGTAGATTTCCAGCCAGTCGCCCTGGGTGTTTTGGGTGCCGATTCCAAGCGCAAAGCTCAGCATAACTGCGTTCCTTTAGGTCAGTGTTTCGTCTTAAAGTTTGTCGTAGTCGCCGTCTTTGTAGCCGACCAGAATGGTCTCGTCGTCGACTTCCAACAGGGGGCGTTTTAACAGTGTGGGGTGTTTCAAGAGCAATTCGCGGCCCGAGTTGGCATCAAAATCTTTTTCTTCATCCGATAACTCGCGCCAGGTTTTACTTTGCTTGTTGATCGCCTGGACCAGCGGGACGCGGTGCAGGATATGCTCCAGCAGTGCTGCCGACAGCCCGTCCTTGCGCAGGTCGTAGGTTTTAAAGGGAATGCCCTTCTCGTCCAATGCCTTGGCTGCCTTGCGGCAGGTGTCGCAGTTGCTGATGATATAAAGCGTTAGCATGTATGACCTCCTACAATGTCGTCATGCCGTCAATGTATGCGTTAGCCGCGCTCGACAAGTTGGCGTAGCCGCTCGGCGGCTTCAAGCGTGGGAGCAAGCTCCGCTACCAATGCCAAGCGTAGTCGACCACTTCCCGGGTTGTGGCCTTCGCGCCCGGGACGGCCCATCAAGCTGCCGGGCAACACGCTGACATGCTGCTCGACAAACAACCGCTGGGTAAAGGCAATATCGTCGCCACCAGGCACGGCGGGCCACAGGTAAAAACTCGCCTCGGGGGTGGGGAAATCCATTACCGGGGCGAGCACCTCTGTCACGGCGCCAAACTTTTCACGATAAGCCTCGCGATTGGCGAATACGTGGTTTTCATCCTGCCAGGCGGCGATGGAAGCGTGCTGCAGCGGCAGCGACATGGCGCAGCCATGGTAGGTGCGATAGCGCTTGAAGGGGGCCAGCAGGTCGGCGTCGCCCGCGACAAATCCGGAACGCAACCCTGGCAAATTGGAGCGCTTGGAGAGCGAGTGAAACACCACGCAGCGCCGGTAATCATCGCGGTCCAGCTCGGCGCAGGCTTGCAGGAGCCCCGGCGGCGGTGCGGCTTCGTCGAGGTAGAGTTCCGAGTAACACTCGTCGGAGGCAATGATGAAGTCGTGTTCATCGGCCAGAGCGATGAGTTGCTTGAAGTCGGCAAGCGGCGTGACGGCACCGGTAGGATTGCCCGGCGAGCAGATAAAGACGATTTGCACATCGCGCCAGGTGTCGGCGCTGACGGCGGAGAAATCCGGACGAAAGCCGTTGTCGGCGGTGCAGTCGAGATACAGCGGTTCCCCGCCGGCCAGCAGGGTGGCGCCCTCATAGATCTGGTAGAAGGGGTTGGGTACCGCGACTTTGGACGGGCGGCTTCGGTCAAGGGCGGCTTGAACGAAGGCAAAAATGGCTTCCCGCGTGCCGTTAACCGGCAGGACCTGGCGTTCGGTATCGAGGCCTGCAAGCGCGAAACGCTGGCATGCCCAGGCGGCAATGGTCTCGCGCAGGGCGGGTAGCCCGTTAGTGGCCGGGTAGCGCGCCATCTCGGCCTGATGCGCCACCAGTGCGGCCAGTGCGCCAGGGTAGGGTGCGTGCTGGGGCTCGCCGATGGTCAGCGGGATGTGCGCAAGCGCCGAAGGCGGCGTCAGGTCCGCCTTGAGGGCCGCCAGCTTTTCGAACGGATACGGATGCAGGGCGTCGAGATCAGGGTTCATGAGTATCCAGAACGCCGTGCCGGCGTCGTTGTAGGCGTCGTGTCGCGAAAGTAGCCGACGATTATAGGCAAGCGCCGCTGTCGGCTCAAATCCACCGGGGAGTGTGTTGCGACTTAAACCCCCAGCACCTCAATCAAGCGTTCGCGCAACTGTTGTTGGCGATCCGGGTCGGTCAGCGGCTCGCCTGCCTTGGTGGTGATAAAGAACACGTCCTCGACGCGTTCGCCCAGGGTGGCGATTTTCGCCGCGGAGAGCGCAATATCCTGCTCCATGAAGATGCGCCCCACGCGGGCCAGAAGACCCGGCCGGTCAGGGGCGCTGAGCTCGAGCAGGGTGCGGTCGTTGGCCGGGTCCTGCTCAATCAGAACCTCGGTGGCGACCCGGAAGTGCTTGAGCTGGCGCGGCGTGTGCCGCGTGACGATGTCGGGGTAGTCGTCGGGGTCGTCGAGTTCTTCCACCAGGTGCTGGCGCATTTCTTCGATGCGCGCCGGGTCGCGGATTGGCTGACCCTGATTGTCCAGCACAATGAAGGTATTGAGTGTCCAGTCGTTGTTGGACGTCGCGATACGCGCATCGTGAATCGACAGTCCCAGTTGTTCCATGGCGGCGGCGGTGGCGGCGAACAGGTCGTCCACCGAGCGGGTGTGAATGAAGACCTTGGTACCGCCTTCGGTCATGTCAGCCGTGGGCGCGCTGATCAATACCAACGGCAGCGGAGACGGTTGGTGGGCAAGAATGCCCTGGGTCTGCCAGACGATTTCGCTGGGCGCGTACTGCAGGAAATAGTCTTCGCCCAGCGAGTCCCACAGCCGGTCGATATCGGTTTCATCAACGCCAATCGTTTGCAGCAGTGAACGGGCTTCGGTGCGGGTTTCGCGCACCCAGTCGTCGCGGTCGGGCGGGTTTTTCAGCCCGCGCCGCAGGGCGCGCTTGGTTTCGGCATGCAGCTGGCGCAAAAGCGACGCCCGCCAGCCGTTCCAGAGCGTTGGATTGGTCGCATTGATGTCGGCCACGGTCAGCACATAAAGATAGTCCAGCCGCGTCTCGTTGCGCACTTCCATGGCAAAGTCGCGAATCACGTCCGGGTCGCTGATGTCACGCTTTTGCGCGGTCATGGACATCAGCAGATGGTGCTCGACCAACCAGCTGACCAGGTTGGTGTCGTGTTGGGGGACGTGATGGCGCTGGCAGAACTGTTCGACGTCCCGGGCGCCGATTTCCGAGTGATCGCCGCCGCGCCCCTTGCCGATATCGTGAAACAGCCCCGCGATCCAAAGCAGGTCCAGCTTGGGTAGCTGCTGCATCAGGGTGGCCGCGACCGGGAAGTCGTCCTTGGCCTCCGGCTTGCGGAAGCCGTGCAGGAACTTGAGTAGCCGAAGGGTGTGGGCATCCACGGTGTAGATATGAAACAGGTCATGCTGCATCAGGCCCACGGCACGGCCAAATTCGGGCAGGTATTTGCCCAGGATGCCGTAGCGGTTCATGCGCCGCAGCTGGCGGGGAACATTGCCCGGCGCGCGCATGATGGCCATGAACAGTCGCTGGTGGTGTGGGTCTTCCCGGTAGTGATCGTCGATCTGATGGCGATGGTCGCGAATCAGGCGGATGGTGTCGGCGCGGACGCCTTCTATTTCAGGGTGCTTGGCCATCAGCAAAAACAGCTCCAGCATGGCCGAAGGCTGTTCACGGAAGAGGTTGCGCGAACGCACCTGAATATAGCCGCCCTTGGTTTCAAAGCGTTCGTTGAGCTTGACCGTCTCCAGCGCCTCTTTGCCGCGCAGGATGACTTCGTCGAAGTGCTGCAGCAGCATGTCGTTAAGCCCGGCCAGGGCGGTCACGTGCCGATAGTAACGCTTCATGAACTGTTCGACCGCCAGGCCTTCGGGGGTGTCACGAAAGCCGAACATCTCGGCAATGGTGCGCTGGTGGTCAAACAGCAGGCGGTCTTCGGCCCGCCCGGTGAGCATGTGCAGGGCGTAGCGGACCTGCCACAGAAACGCCTGCCCCTGGCTTAATATGCGCAGTTCGGCATCGTTCATGAAGCCGTTGGCGACGATATCGGTGTATTCCTCGGTGCCGAAATGGCGCTTGGCGACCCAGCCGATCATCTGGATGTCGCGAAGCCCGCCTGGCGAGCTTTTGAGGTTCGGTTCGAGATGGTACTCGGAGTTGTTATAACGGTAGTGACGGGCAATCTGTTCCTGCCACTTGGCCTCGAAGAAGCGGTCCGCCGGCCAGACGTGGTCGGCATTGAGCCGCTCGCGCATGCGCTCACGCAGCGCTTCCGGACCGGCGATCAGGCGTGACTCGAGCAGGTTGGTGATCACCGTGACATCGGCGGCCGCTTCGCGCTCGCAGTCATTGAGCGAGCGCACGCTGTGGCCGATCTCCAGGCCAATGTCCCATAGAAAGGTGATAAAGGCGGTCAGCGGTTCGCGATAGGGAGTGTCGTCATCTTGCTCGAGCAGCAACAGCAGGTCGATGTCCGAATGCGGATGCAGTTCGCCACGGCCGTAACCGCCCACGGCCACCAGGGCGACGCCGTCGTCGGGCCAGTCGTGCTGTTCCCAGGCGATGGCCAGCAGTTGATCCAGATACCATGCGCGACCACGCACCAGATCGCGAATATCGGCCCCGGCACGAAAGCGTTCGTCCAGGCGGGTCTGAATTTCGCCAAGCGCTGCCTTGAACGGCGCGATGGGGGAGCGTGACCCCGCAAGCTCGGTGCGGAACAACTCAAGGTCGAACAGCGTGGTATCCGGTTCGAACCGGTAGTGGTGTAAAAGCATCAATGATTCAAGAAGCTGAAGTCTTCGTCGCCGCGTGCGGTCAGCACGTCAACGCCGGTGTCGGTGACCAGCAGGGTGTGCTCCCACTGTGCCGACAGGCTGCGGTCCTTGGTGACTGCCGTCCAGCCATCGCGTAACACCTTGGTCTTGTAGCCCCCGACATTGATCATGGGCTCGATGGTGAAACACATGCCCGCTTCCAGGCGGATGTCAGCGCTGGGCGCGTAGCCATCGTAATGCAGGAACTGGGGATCTTCGTGAAACTCGGCGCCGATGCCGTGGCCGCAGAAATCACGGACAACCGAGTAGCCATTGGCTTCAGCGTGCTTCTGAATCACGCGAGCGAGTTCCGAAAGGTGCACCCCGGGCTTGACCTGCTCAATGCTTTTATACAGGCATTCCTGGGTAATCCGGCACAGCCGCTCTCCCTGGATGGTCTCGCCGACCACGAACATCACGCTGGAATCGCCATGATAACCAGCGGCGGTGCGCACGGTGATATCCAGGTTCATGATATCGCCGTTCTTGAGCTTTTTGGCGTCGTCGGGAATCCCGTGGCAGACCACGTGGTTGATCGAGGTGCAGGTCGCTTTGGGGAAGCCGTGGTAATTGAGTGGCGCAGGGGTGGAGCCCAGCTCGTTGACGATGTACTCGTGACACAGGCGGTCGATTTCACCGGTACTGATGCCCGCCTGGACGTGGGGGGTGATCATCTCGATCACGCTGGCCGCCTGGCGTCCAGCTTCGCGCATGTTGTCGATTTCAGAAGGCGTTTTAATGGGAACGTTCATGGATTCTCGATGTTGACTCAGAATGGCAAGTTGAGCGGCAATAAAAGGCCCGCTGAACGGATGACGGCTTCATCTTGACGATGATCTATGGTATAAAGCCGCGCGCTTTCCTGCAATCGTCATCCGCTGCAAACTTTCTGCTGTCGAGGTCGATGAAGCATCAAAGCGTTATCACGGCATCGCAGGTTTCGTCGCTTACGGGCGGTTGAACGTTGCGGTATTGAACAGCAAGCCTTGAAAACACACATGCACCGGCACATGGTCCCGGGTGCCGCTGGCAGCGTCTGACGATGCCAATGGTCGGATCCATGGGGTGCGTGGAGGCCTAACCCGAGTTTCAGGAGTTTTATCATGTCTCACGTCAATATGCGTGACCTGCTCAAAGCAGGCGCTCACTTCGGTCACCAGACCAAGTACTGGAATCCGAAGATGAGCAAATTCATCTTCGGCGCGCGCAACAAGATTCACATCATCAACCTCGAACATACCCTGCCGGCGCTGAACGAAGCGATCGACGTGGTCGAGAAGATGGCGGCATCCAACAACAAGATCCTGTTTGTTGGCACCAAGCGCAGCGCTAGCAAGATCATCAAGGAAGAAGCCAATCGCGTAAGCCAGCCGTTCGTCAACCATCGCTGGTTGGGCGGTATGCTGACCAACTTCAAGACCATTCGCGTATCCATCAAACGCCTGCGCGAACTTGAAGCGATGCACGAAGACGGCACTTTCGAGAAGCTGACCAAGAAAGAAGTCCTGATGGCGACCCGCGAGCAGGACAAGCTCGAGCGTTCCGTGGGCGGTATCAAGAACATGGGCGGCCTTCCGGACGCGCTGTTCGTGATTGACGTTGACCACGAGCGTATCGCGATCAACGAAGCCAACAAGCTGGGCATTCCGGTCATCGGTGTGGTAGATACCAACTCCAACCCCGATGGCGTGGACTACGTGATTCCGGGCAACGATGACTCCATCCGCGCTATCCAGATTTACGTAAAAGCCATTGCCGATGCCTGCGGTCGTGCAAAAGAAGGTCGCGCCGACGAGTTCGTCGAAGTGACAGATACTGAAGAAGCCGCTGACGCCGACAGCAGCGCTGCCGCCGAGTAAACCGGTGGTCGATGCAGTGCCATCGCTGGCGCTGCATCATGTTAAGAGGGGGCCTGAGCCCCCTTTTTCCCGCTTTGGGTTAATGCTTGGAGTGGGCAGTCTTGGGCCGACATCAATGTCGGCAGCGTCGTGTAGAGTGAGATCATTCGGTCATGAACCGTTGCGACACTCGGCAGGGCGTTTAACTAACTCTCAGCTAGAACCATTTCAGAGGTGAAATCTCATGGCCGCTATCAGCGCCTCTCAGGTTAAAGATCTTCGCGAACGCACCGGCTTGGGCATGATGGAGTGTAAAAAAGCACTCACCGAAGCGGGTGGCGACATCGAAGTTGCAATTGAGAACCTGCGTAAAAGCTCCGGCTTGAAAGCCGCGAAAAAAGCCGGCCGCACCGCTGCGGAAGGCGCCGTTGTAACCCGCGTTGCCGACGATGGCAGCTACGGCGTTATGGTGGAAATCAACTCCGAGACCGATTTTGTGGCTCGCGATGACAACTTCATCGACTTCACCAACAAGATTGCTGATGCCTTCTTCGCTGCTAAAAGCGAAGACGTTGCCGCCGTGATGGACGGTGAGCTGGAAACCGCCCGTGAGCAGCTGGTGCAGAAGATCGGCGAAAACATTGGCGTGCGTCGTGCCGTTGTTGTCGACGCTGTTGACGGTGGCGTGGTCGGTGAATACGTTCACGGTGGCCGTATTGGCGTGTTGACCGTCCTTAAAGGCGGCAATGCCCAGGTAGCGAAAGACGTGGCGATGCACGTTGCCGCCATCAACCCCTCGGTTGCGCACCCGGAGAACATGCCTCAGGAAGAGCTGGACGCCGAAAAAGCGATTATCCTTGCTCAGCCTGACATGGCCGGTAAGCCGGAACAGATCGCTGAAAAAATGGTGCAAGGTCGCTTGAAGAAGTACCTGGCCGAAAACAGCCTGACCGAGCAGCCGTTCGTGAAAGACCAGAACCAGACGGTGGCCGAGTATGTCAAAGCGGCAGGCGGCGAAGTGGTCGGCTTTACCCGCTTTGGCGTGGGCGAAGGCATTGAGAAAGAAGAAGTCGACTTCGCGAAAGAAGTTATGGAACAGGCTGGCCGTCACTAAGGTCTGATGTTCCAGTTGTAGGTTGGCGTGCGCGCGAGCGCACGCCTTCGCGTATCCGGCCCCTGCATAATGAAAGGGGTGATGCCGCTTGTCGGCGCCCAGGTCTGCCCCAGGAGAATTGCCATGTCGCGTGATGTTCAAGAACCGCTTACCTCTCTGTCTAGCAAATCGAAAACCGATGGTTCCAAGTCAAAATACAAGCGTATTTTGCTCAAGCTGTCGGGCGAAGCGCTGATGGGGGAGCATGACTTTGGTATTGACCCGAAGGTGCTGGACCGGATGGCGCTGGAAATTGGCCAGCTAGTGGGTATTGGCGTTCAAGTGGGTATCGTCATCGGCGGCGGCAATTTGTTTCGCGGTGCGGCGCTCAATGAAGCCGGTATGGACCGCGTCACCGGTGATCATATGGGCATGCTGGCAACGGTGATGAATGCCCTGGCGATGCGTGATGCGCTGGAACGTTCCAATATTCGCTCGCGGGTGATGTCGGCGATCCCCATGAGCGGGGTGGTCGAGCACTATGACCGGCGCACGGCGATTCGCTATTTGACGTCCGGCGACGTGGTGCTGTTTTCCGCCGGGACCGGCAATCCTTTCTTTACCACTGACTCGGCTGCCTGCCTGCGGGGTATCGAGGTTGACGTTGATGTGGTGATCAAAGCGACCAAGGTCGACGGTGTCTACAATAAGGACCCGGTGAAACACCCCGATGCCGTCAAGTATGAACAGCTCACCTATGATGATGCGCTTGATCAAAAGCTCGGCGTCATGGATTTGACCGCTATCTGCCTGGTACGTGACCATGACATGCCAGTGCGGGTGTTTGATATGAACAAGCCTGGTGCCCTGCTAAATTTAGTAGTTGGGGGCAAGGAAGGCACGCTGATAGACAGAGGGTAACCACGTGATTAATGACATTCAGAAAGATGCCGCGGCGCGCATGAAAAAAAGTGTCGAGGCGCTGCACAGCAACTTTAACAAGATTCGCACCGGGCGTGCCCATCCGAGCATTCTGGATGCGGTGACCGTGGAATATTACGGCAGTCAGGTGCCGCTGAATCAGGTGGCCTCGGTCAACGTTGAAGACGCGCGGACGCTGACGATTTCGCCATGGGAACAGAGCATGGTGCAGAAAATCGAAAAGGCGATCATGACGTCTGACCTGGGGTTGAATCCGGCCAGCGCGGGCAACGTTATCCGCGTGCCGATGCCGATGCTCACCGAAGAGACCCGCAAAGGCTATATCAAGCAGGCGCGCAGCGAGGCAGAGCACGCGCGTGTCGCAGTGCGCAACGTACGCCGCGATGCCAACGGCGATTTCAAGTCATTGTTAAAAGATAAAGAGATCACCGAAGACGATCAGCGTGAAGGCGAAGAGGCGATTCAAAAGCTGACCGACAAGTACATCGCTGAGATCGATCAGGCGCTCGCTTCGAAAGAACACGATCTGATGCAGGTGTAAGAAGCGGATGTTCACGCCGCGGGCAGCAATGCTGCCCGCTCAGCCATCTTTGAGTGGCTTTTCTATGATTGATCTTTGGTGCAAGCATTCATGACGTCACCGCAGCTCCCCGGACAACGACCGGACGATGCCAACGCGATGGAGGTTGAGAAGGATTCGTTGCCGTCCCATGTGGCCATTATCATGGACGGCAACAATCGCTGGGCGCGTGCGCGGGGGCTTTCGGGCGCGCGCGGGCATCGCGCAGGCGTAGAGGCCGTCAGGGCGGTCATTCAGCGTGCGGCTGAGCGTGGGGTGGAAACGCTTAGCCTGTTCGCCTTCTCAAGCGAGAACTGGAAGCGGCCAGCAACGGAAGTCAATGCGCTGATGGAGCTTTTTCTGATGGCCCTCAAGCGAGAGGTCAAGAAGCTGCATGAGCGTAATATCCGCCTGTCGATTATCGGCGAGCAGCGTGGCTTTTCTCATGCGATCCAGAAACATATTCAGCGTGCCGAATCGCTGACCGCCAACAACACCGGTATGCACCTGGTGATTGCCGCGAATTATGGCGGCCAATGGGATATTGCTCAGGCAGCCCGCCGACTGGCTGAACAGGCGGTCGCTGGGGAAATTTCGCCATCCGCTATCGACGAAGTCCAGATGGACCAGGCGATGAGTGAGGGGGCTTATATTCCTCCCATCGATTTGTGTATTCGGACCAGCGGCGAACAGCGGTTGTCGAATTTCATGCTCTGGCAACTGGCTTATGCCGAGCTGCACTTTTCGCCGTTGCTCTGGCCCGATTTCCATGCCGAGGCGTTCGATGATGCCCTGGCTGATTTCTGTCGACGGCAACGTCGTTTTGGCATGACCGACGAACAGTTAGAGGCCCAGGGTGCTTAAGCAACGAGTGATAACCGCGGTCTGGCTAGCGCCTGTGGTGCTGGTCGGCCTGTTCGGTCTGCAAGGTGAGAGCTTTGCCCTGTTCACGGCCTCCGTCATGCTGCTGGGTGCATGGGAGTGGACCAATCTGGCAGGCGTGACTCAGACGCTCAAGCGTGCCGCGCTGGTCGCGGGCTGTGCCGCCTTGATGCTGGTGATGTGGACCAGCGGTATCGCCCAGGCCGAATGGCCACTGTGGGTTGCTGCGGTGGGCTGGCTGCTCAACCTGGTGTGGGTTACCCGCTACCCTGGCCTGGTCGCCCAATGGCATTCCACGTCAGGGCGGTTACTCATGGGGCTTTGGGTGCTGTTGCCGTGCTGGGTGGGGTTCAATATTCTGCGCGAGACCGGAGCCGTGTGGCTGCTGTTCGTCCTCCTGCTCGTCTGGTCGGCGGATATTGGCGCCTACTTCGCCGGGCGCCGCTGGGGGAGACGCAAACTGGCACCTCGGGTCAGTCCCGGCAAATCCTGGGAGGGCGTACTGGGCGGTATGACGGCCACGGCGCTTTTGGCGATTGGGTTCGCGTTCGCGCTGTCGCTGGGAGTGGCCGAAGGGGCGGCTCTGGTGGTGATTACGCTGCTGGTCACGTTGATTTCTGTGTTGGGCGATTTACTGGAAAGCATGCTCAAGCGCTACCGGGACGTGAAGGATTCAAGCCAGCTGCTGCCGGGACATGGCGGCGTGCTGGACCGCATTGACAGCTTGACGGCGGCGATTCCGCTGTTTGCGCTGCTCTACCTACAGGTGCTGGGCCTATGACCTCGATAACCCGACAGCGAGTAACGGTGCTGGGCTCCACCGGCTCCATCGGTACCAGTACACTTGATGTCATCGCCCGTCATCCTGATCGCTATCAGGTGCATGCGTTAACCGCGCATACCTCAAAAGAGACGCTGCTCAGCCAGTGCCTGCGCTTTCGTCCTGCCGTTGCGGTTCTCGCCAACGAGACGGATGCGGGCTGGCTGCGCGCTGAGCTGCAACGGGCAAACCAACCCACCGAGGTCATGGTGGGGCCGGAACCGCTATGCGATGTCGCCCGCGATGCCTGTGTCGATATCGTCATGGCAGCGATAGTGGGCGCGGCGGGATTGTTACCTTCGCTTGCCGCTGCAGAAGCGGGCAAGCGTGTGCTGCTGGCCAATAAAGAGGCGCTGGTGATGAGCGGTGCCCTCTTCATGCAGGCGGTCGCCCGCTCCGGGGCCACGCTATTACCCATTGATTCCGAACATAATGCCATCTACCAGTGTCTACCCCCAGAGCATCGGGGCGGGCTGTCACGCCACGGCGTTTCGCAATTGCTGCTGACGGCCTCTGGCGGGCCTTTTCGGACCTGGAGCGAGGCGGCCATCGCCCGGGTCACACCCGAGCAGGCCTGCGCGCATCCCAACTGGTCGATGGGGCGTAAAATTTCGGTGGACAGCGCCACCTTGATGAATAAGGGGCTGGAGCTGATCGAGGCCTGCTGGCTGTTTGATGCCCGCCCCGACCAAATTCAGGTGGTCGTGCACCCACAAAGCGTCATTCACTCGATGGCGGCATATCATGACGGCTCCGTGCTTGCGCAACTGGGCAATCCCGATATGCGAACGCCCATCGCGTATGGGCTGGCGTGGCCTGAAAGGATTGACGCGGGCGTCGAAGCGCTGGACCTTTTTCAGGTGGCACGGCTCGAGTTTGAAACCGCGGATGAAGCGCGCTTCCCGTGCCTGCCGCTGGCTCGTGAGGCGATGCGCAGCGGTGGTTTGGCGCCTGTCGTGCTTAACGCTGCCAATGAAGTGGCCGTCGAGGCTTTCCTGAATCACCGGCTGGGGTTTTTGGGCATCGCTCAACTGGTCGAAGAGGCGCTTTCCTCGTCTGTCGACGGGTCCGCCGATTGCCTTGAAAGTATTTTATGGACCGACCAGCGCGCACGTCAGCGTGCCGCTGGATGGCTGGAACGTTGGTCCGCTTAGCCTTAGAAGGCTGAGGCGCATATCGAGGAGTTTCCCTGTGGGCCTGATACAAAACATTTTAGCGGTGATCGTGGTATTGGGGCTGCTGGTTACCTTCCACGAATTTGGTCACTTTTGGGTGGCGCGTCGCTGCGGGGTTAAAGTACTGCGCTTTTCAGTCGGGTTTGGCAAACCGTTATGGTCGCGGGTTGACCGCCATGGCACCGAATTTGCGATTGCCGCCATTCCACTTGGTGGCTACGTCAAGATGCTCGACGAGCGCGAGGCGCCGGTACCTGACGATCAGCTCGACCAGGCATTTAACCGTAAAAGTGTCTGGCAGCGTATCGCCGTCGTGGCGGCAGGGCCGATTGCCAACTTCCTGCTGGCGATCGTTGCCTACTGGGCGTTGTTTGTGGCGGGCACAACCGCCGTTGCGCCGATGGTCGGCGAAACAGTGCCGGACTCCCCTGCCGCTGAAGCGGGGCTGGCCCACGGGGACGAGATCACCGCGATTCAGGGTGAAACCGTCAGCAGTTGGGAGGCGATCAACCTGAAGCTGGTATCGATGATCGGTTTCAGTGGAGAGCTCACCATTGAAGCTCGCCCGGAAGGTGGGAGCAATGTAGTGGTTTACCAGCTTCCGTTACGCGATTACATGACCCGCCAGGATCCACCACAGCCACTGGAAACACTGGGGTTGACCCCCTGGCAGCCCGATGTCCCGGCCACGCTTGGTCAGGTGATTGAAGGTGAGGCGGCCGCCGAGGCGGGCTTGCAGGTGGGAGACCGCATTATCGCGGTGGATGAAGAGCCCATTGCGGACTGGATGGATTTCGTCAACGTGATCCGTGGTAGCCCCGATGAGGCGTTGACGGTCGAATTTGAACGAGACGGCGAACGGCAAACCACGACCCTGACCCCCGGTCGTAACAATCTGGAGACGGGCGTTGAAATTGGGTACATTGGTGCGGGTGCCGAGCCTGTCGAATGGCCTGAAGAATATCAGCGCGAAATCCGCTATGGCCCAGTGGAGGCTGTCGGACAGTCATTGTCGCGCACTGCGGACATGACTTTGTTGACCGTTGACGCCATTCGCAAGATGCTGGTGGGACTGATATCGCCTTCCAATCTGTCTGGCCCTGTGACGATTGCCCAGATTTCAGGGGATTCTGCACGGGCGGGGCTGGAAGCATTTATCAGCTTTCTGGCGTATCTTTCCATCAGCCTCGGGGTGTTGAACCTGCTGCCGATCCCCGTGTTGGACGGCGGGCATCTGCTTTATTATTTTCTGGAGATCGTGCGCGGGCGGCCGGTCTCCGAGCAAACCCAAGCCATCGGCTTACGTATCGGGCTTGCCATGGTAGGCACCCTGATGCTGATGGCCCTGTATTTTGACCTGATGCGCCTCTGGTAACGACGCGTGTAGTGCCTAGGATGCCTTGTCATCTGCCTGCACAAATGTATATGGTGCCTGTTTGAATGCATAGGCAGACCAACGCGAGCGAAATGACTGCATGAAAATCAAGACCTTTGGAATGGCGGTACTCTTGCTGGCGGGTGCCAGCGGTGCCCAAGCACAATCCTTTGATGTTTCGGACATTCGTGTGGAAGGACTGCAGCGGGTTTCCGCCGCCTCGGTCTTTAATGCGTTTCCTGTCAGCGCCAATGACCAGGTGAGCGAAAGCGAACTGGCAGCTGCGGCGCGGCAACTTTTCGAAACCGGGTTGTTCGAAGACGTATCGCTCGCCCGGGAAGGCGACGTGCTCGTTATACAGGTCGTCGAGCGCCCCACTATTACCCAGTTGAACATCAACGGTAATGAGCAAATCTCGGAAGATGACCTGCGGCGTGGCCTGACGGAAGCAGGCCTGGCGGAAGGCGAAGTACTTCAGCTCTCGACGCTCGAGGAAATGGAGCGTGAGCTGGAAGGTGTTTACCAATCCCAGGGTCGTTACAGTGCAGGTATCGAAACTGACGTCGAGAAAATCGACGAAGGGCGCGTGCGGGTCAATATCGATATCAACGAAGGCGAGGTCGCCAAGATCCGCCAGATAAACATCGTCGGCAACGAGGCGTTCGACGATGAAACGCTGCTGGATATTTTCGAGCTCGAAGATCGTCCGGGCTTTTTGTTTGGCTGGTTTTCCAGCGACGAGTATTCCCGTGAAGCGTTGTCAGGCGACATCGAACGTTTGCGGTCTTATTACTTGGATCGTGGCTATGTCAACTTCGACGTGACCTCTACACAAGTATCGATCGGTGCTGACAAGTCAGAGATATTCATAACGCTCAATGTGGACGAAGGCCAGCAATATCGCGTCGGCGATGTGCGTTTCAGAGGCAACCTGGAAATCAGCGAGCAGGAGGCCCGAGACCTGCTCACCATAGAGCGCGGTGAGATTTTCTCCCGTCAGGACCTGAACGCCTCCACCGAGGCGCTACGCCAACGCCTTGGGGCAGAAGGTTTTGCCTTTGCCGATGTCCAGGGCGTGCCTGAGGTGGCCGGCGACGGTGAAACGGTCGATCTGGTGATCAACGTCGATCCGGGGCAGCGTGCCTACGTACGGCGTATCGAGTTCGTCGGCAATACGACCACCGATGACGAAGTGCTGCGTCGCGAAATGATCCAGATGGAAGGCGCCCCCGCTTCTACAGAATCGATTACCCAGTCACGTCAACGTCTCGAGCGACTAGGCTTTTTCAGCCAGGTTGAAGTCGATACCGAGCGGGTCCCGGGCGAGCCCGACAAGCTGGACGTCACCTATAACGTTGAGGAGCAGCCATCGGGCTCTGTTTCAGCCAGCATCGGCTTCTCGCAAAGTGCCGGGGTGATCTACGGAGCGTCTCTGTCGCAGAATAATTTTCTGGGCACCGGTAACCGTGTCAACATCGGGGCCCAGCGTAGTGACACCTTCACCAGTATCAATTTCGGTTTTACCGACCCCTATTGGACACTTGACGGGATTTCGCGAGGCTATAACGTCTTCTATCGCGAAACCGACTACGAAGACTCCGATATTTCGACCTACTCCACGGATGCGTATGGTGCCGGCATTAACTTCGGCTATCCGATTAGTGAACTGTCGCGGCTTAACTTTGGCGCCAGCGCCGAGGACATCACGGTCAAAACCTACTTTGATACCGCCTCCGAAATTCGTCGTTATGTGCAGGACGAGGGAGACAGTGCGCAAACCCTGAAGCTGAATGCCAACTGGACGCGTAATAATCTCAATCGCGGCATCATGCCCACGGCGGGCAGTTACCAGCGTGTCGCCATCGAGACCGGTGCGCCGGGCAGCGACACGCAATACTACAAAGCCAGCGCCCGAGCGCAGCAGCTGTTCGCGCTCAACGATGCATGGTCACTCAAGTTTACTGGTGATCTTGGCTATGCCGATGCGTTTGGGGATGATCCTTATCCGTTCTACGAGAACTTCTACGCCGGGGGCCTGGGGTCCGTGCGCGGGTTTACCTCCAACACCCTCGGGCAGCGGACGACGCCCGCACGCGAAGGCGGGCGGGATCGCACACTGGGGGGGAACGTGCTCGTCGAGGGTAGCGCGGAAGTCATTTTCCCACTTCCGTTTGTTGAAAATCAGAACTCTTTGCAGACATCGCTGTTCTTAGATGCGGGTAATACGTTCCTGTCATCCTGCTATGACGTGCTTGATGAAGATGCCAGCCGCCAACGCTGTAATTCGGGCGTTGATCTTGGCGATCTACGCTACAGCGCCGGGGTGGGGTTATCCTGGCTGACGCCGGTAGGACCGTTGACCTTTGCGGTGGCTGAGCCTCTCAATGACGAGAGTGGGGATGATACTCAATTCCTCCAGTTTTCGTTAGGCCAGTCATTCTAACGAGTTGAGATGCGCTGCAAGGCGCATCCCTTTTACAAAAAGGAGTTATGACCATGCTTAAGCTCACTGGGGTCGTTTGTCTGTTGGGTGCCATGGTGTTATCCGCGCAGGCTCAGGCGGACGAGGTGGCTGTTCTTGACTGGCGTGCAGCATTGATGAACACCGATTCCGCTCAATCATCGATCAGCCGACTGGAAGGCGAGATTGGTAACCAGCAGCGCGAAGCTGAAAGTTTGGGCAGCGAACTGCAGGGCCTGCAGGAACGCTTGCAGAGCGAGGGCGAGACGATGTCCGAGGCACAGCGCGAGTCGCTGATTGCTGAACTGCAGGAAAAAGGGCGTCGTTTTGAGCAGTTGCGCCAGCAAATCGGTCAGGCGCAGCAACGCTCAGAGCAGCAGTTCCTGGAGGGTGCCGAACCCAAACTCGAACAGGCGGTTGAACAGGTGATTGATCGACACGGCATTGAAGTCTTGGTTGAGCCCCAAGGCGTGCTGCATTCATCCAGGGACCTGCCCAACGTGACGGATGAAGTCACGCAGATTTTTAACTCGCTCAACTAAAATACCCATATTGCTCGGTGCGGCTCAGCCGCACCAAAGGTTCCTTGGCCGCCCATGACCCACGCTTCTCACGACCTAACCCTTGCGGATATTGCCCGCCACTTGAACGTTGCCTTTGAGGGTGACGGGAGCCAGCCCATCAGGGGGTTGGCGACGCTTAAAGACGCCCAGGCCGATCAGGTGGCTTTTTTGGCGAATCGTGCCTATCTGAAAGATCTGGCCGTGACGCAGGCAGCGGCGGTTCTGCTCCACCCTGAGCATGGCAAAAGCTGCCCCGTTCCACGCCTGGAAATCGATAACCCTTATTTGGGGTATGCCACACTCTCTCAACTTTTCGACCCGTTACCTGCCCGAGATATACCGGGAATTCACCCAAGCGCGGTTGTTGCGCAAAGCGCTACGCTTGGGGAGGGCGTCAGTGTGCAGGCCAATGCGGTCATTGAAGAAGGGGTGGTGCTGGGTGACAACGTGGTCATTGGCGCGGGCAGCATTGTGGGCGCCGACAGTATTATCGGTGAAGGAACGCGTTTACATGCCAACGTCACCGTGTGTCATGGCGTGGTGATAGGCAAGCGGGTCATCCTGCAGAGCGGCTGTGTGATCGGGGGGGACGGGTTTGGCTTTGCCCACGATGGCGGCCAATGGCACAAGATTGCTCAATTGGGCGGCGTGGTGCTAGGTGATGACGTCGAGGTTGGCAGTTGCTCAAGCATCGACCGGGGGGCGCTGGGTAATACCGTGATCGGTAATGATGTGAAGATCGACAGCCAGGTGCAGATTGCCCATAACGTCACGGTCGGCGATCATAGTGCATTAGCCGGCTGTGTGGGTATTGCTGGCTCCACCCATGTGGGGCGTCACTGCATGCTGGGGGGTGGCGTGGGTCTTTCAGGTCACCTGACGATTTGTGATGGTGTCCAGGTGACCGGAATGAGCCTTGTGACCAACTCCATCCACGAACCCGGCGTTTATTCTTCCGGCACCGGCGCCATGAGCAACGCGCAATGGCGAAAAAATGCCGTTCGTTTTAAACAGCTCGATGAGATTGCCAAGCGGTTGTCTCGCTTGGAAAAAAATCACCGCGGCCAGTCGTGACTGTGTGAATATGGCAGTGGGCCGGTTGAGGCTCATCCGCAGCGCGTTATAATCCACTGCTTTTTGATCGGTCTGTGTGCCGATGTTTGCCTGATGTAACAGGTGTTTTGTCTTTTTAGAGGTCGCTACGATGGTTATGGATATTAACGAAATTCGCGAGTACTTGCCGCACCGCTACCCGTTTTTGCTGGTCGATCGGGTAACGCAGCTCACCAAGGGCGAATCCATCGTTGCGTACAAAAACGTCAGCATCAACGAGCCGTTTTTTAACGGCCATTTCCCCCACCATCCCATCATGCCGGGCGTTCTGGTGATCGAAGCGCTGGCTCAGGCCTGCGGTATCCTGGGTTTTAAAACGGTTAACAAGCTCCCCGCCGATGGCTATGTGTATTACCTCGTGGGGAGTGATAAAGTACGCTTCAAGCGTCCGGTGATGCCTGGCGATCAGATGATACTTGAAGCCGATGTTATTCGCGGCAAACGGGGCATCTGGAAATTCGCCTGCCGGGCAACGGTGGATGGCGAGCTGGCCTGCGAAGCAGAGATTATTTGTGCCGAGAGGAAAGTAGCTTGATACACCCTACTGCCCTTGTTGATCCCGCCGCGCGGCTTGCCGACGACGTTGAGGTCGGCCCCTTTAGTGTAATTGGCCCGGATGTCACCATTGGTGCGGGGTCGGTTGTCGGTCCCCATGTGGTGATCAAGGGGCCGACAACCCTGGGTGAGCGCACGCGCATTTTCCAGTTTGCCTCCGTGGGTGAGGATTGCCAGGATAAAAAGTACGCGGGCGAGCCGACGCGCCTGGTGATGGGGGATGATAACGTCATTCGCGAAGGTGCCACCTTGCACCGCGGCACTATTCAGGACCGCGGCGAAACCACCATCGGGTCGCGCAACCTAATCATGGCGTATGTACATGTGGGCCACGATTGCGTGATTGGCGATGACTGTATTCTGGCCAATCAGGTCACCTTGGCCGGTCACGTGACGGTCGGCAACTTTGCCATTCTGGGCGGATTGGCAGCGATTCATCAGTTTTGTTATTTCGGCGATCATGCCATGGCAGGCGGTGGTTCCATCATCACCAAGGATACGCCCGCGTACGTGATGATCAATGGCAACCCTGCTGAAGCTCGCGGACTCAACCTGGTGGGGCTCAAGCGCCGTGGTTTCAGTAGTGAAACCATCAACGCCTTGAGCGCTTCCTACAAATTGGTGTACCGGCAGGGCTTGACGGTAGAGCAGGCGCTTGCCGAAATGCGCCGCCAGTTCTCAATTCCTGAAGTGTCCCACTTCGCTGATTCCATCGAGCGTTCAACGCGCGGCATTACCCGCTAACCGGCGGTTTTTCATGGAACCACGGCGCATTTACCTAGTGGCAGGCGAGCTTTCCGGCGATATCCTCGGCGCGGGGCTGATGCGCGAACTCAATGCGCGCCACCCTGACGTTGAATTTCGTGGTATCGGCGGCCCACGCATGCAAGCCCAGGGCCTCAATAGTCGGTTTCCCCTTGAAACCCTATCAGTCATGGGCCTGGTGGAAGTCATCAAGCACCTGCCCGAGCTGATTCGCGTGCGCCGGACGCTACGCGAAGAAGCCATCGCCTGGCAGCCTGATATCATGATCGGCATTGATGCCCCCGACTTCAATATTGGCCTTGAGAAACAGCTTCGCGAGACGGGCATAACGACGGCACATTATGTCAGCCCGTCGGTGTGGGCATGGCGGCAAGGGCGGGTAAAGAAGATTGCCAAAGCCGTGGATGGCATGCTGACATTGTTGCCCTTTGAAGCGGCCTTCTATCGCTGTCACCAAGTGCCGGTTGCCTTTGTTGGTCACCCGTTGGCCGACGAGCTGCCTCTCGAGAATGACCGTTCCGGCACCCGTCAGTCGCTCGGTCTGGACGAGCAGGCGCCGGTGCTGGCGCTGCTGCCTGGTTCACGCAGCAACGAAATACGCTTTTTGGGCGCGACCTTCATGCAAGCCGCCGAGCAGCTTTGCCAGCAGCATGGCGCGCTCCAGGTGGTGATTCCGGCGGCCAGCGCACAGCGGCGTGACGAAATAGCTCAGCTCTTGGAAACCTTCCCGGTGCTTGGCGAGCGCGCGGTGTTACTCGACGGTCAGGCCCGCGAGGCAATGGTGGCAAGCGACGCCGTGCTCCTGGCGTCAGGCACCGCCGCACTGGAAGCCATGCTTTGCCACCGCGCCATGGTGGTGGCCTACAAAATGGCCCCTGTGACGCACTGGCTGGCCAAGCGGCTGGTCAAAACATCCTGGGTGTCATTACCCAACCTGATTGCCCAGCAGTCGATAGTGCCCGAACTGATCCAGGACGATGCCTCACCCGAGGCCATTGCCGAGCAGCTCAGCGCGCTATTGAGCGACGACGCAGGGCGGCACGCACTGGAAGCCCGCTTTGCTTCAATGCACCAGGCGCTTCAGCGAAATGCCAGTCGCCGGGCGGCAGATGCCATCGACGCGCTGGTCGCCGGTCAGCCACTAGCCGCACAGGATGACAGCATCGATGGGTGTTAAAGTGACCGACCTTCCACCGTTGCAGATTGACTATACCGGTCAGCGCCTGGCGGGAGTGGATGAAGTGGGCAGGGGGCCCTTGGTGGGCAGTGTGGTGGCCGCCGCCGTGATCCTTGATCCTGACAGGCCCATCGACGGGCTGACCGACTCCAAAAAGCTGACGGCGCGCAAACGCGAAGCGCTGGACAGTCTGATTCGCGAGCACGCACTGGCATTCACGGTGGCCGAGGCCAGTGCCGCGGAAGTGGATCAGCTCAATATCTACCACGCCACGCACCTGGCCATGCGCCGGGCTATCGATGGCCTGGCGCCAGCGGCGGAATACCTGCTAGTGGACGGCAACCGGCTACCGGGGCATGCGCTGCCCGGTCAGGCGGTCGTCAAAGGCGATGCCCGGCATCCGGCAATAGCGGCGGCGTCTATTCTGGCCAAGGTCGCCCGGGATGCCCAAATGGTCGCCCTGGATATGCGCTATCCTGAGTATGGGTTTGCGCGCCACAAGGGCTACCCGACCAAAGAGCACCTGTCGGCGCTTGCGGTTCATGGGCCATTGGCCGACCATCGCCGGAGCTTTGCACCAGTGCAGCGCCAGTTAGCCCTGCTGTAGCCTTTCTATTATTTAGCGTTTTTACCGAGAGTCTCATGACGGTTCCGTTCGTTCATCTACGTTTGCACAGTGAATATTCCCTGGTCGATGGCTTGGTCAAGCTCAAGTCGCTGGTCAGCACGACCGCTGAGCGCGGGATGCCAGCGCTGGCGCTGACCGACGAAGCCAACCTGTTTGGTCTGGTAAAGTTTTACAAGTCCGCCCAAGGGGCTGGCTTGAAGCCCATTATCGGCAGCGACTTGTGGCTGCATAATCCCCACGACGAGGCGCACCCCTACCGACTGACGCTGCTGGCGATGAACGATGTCGGTTACCGCAATTTGACCGAACTGATTTCCAGAGGCTGGACCGACGGCCAGCGGCAGGGCCGCGCCATTCTGGATAAGCAGTGGGTACTGTCGCAAAGTGAGGGGCTGATTGCGCTGTCTGGGGCGCGAGAGGGTGAAATAGGCCGCCACCTGCTTTCCGACCACGAGCGAGAAGCACGTGGGCTGCTGGAGGAGTGGCAGCAGGCCTTCCCCGACCGCTTCTACCTTGAACTCATCCGCACCGGGCGGCCCCTGGAAGAGGACTGTGTGCATGCCAGCGTGAAGCTGGCGATTGACACCCAGACACCGGTGGTGGCCACCAACGATGTACGCTTCCTTGAGCGTGACGACTATTGGGCCCATGAAACCCGCGTGGCGATCGGCGAAGGCAAGGCGCTTGATGACCCGCGTCGCGAGCGGCGTTATACCGAAGAGCAATACCTGAAAAGCCCCGAGGAGATGGCCGAGCTGTTTGCCGACATTCCCGAGGCCCTTGAAAACAGCGTGATGATCGCCGAGCGCTGCAGCGTCGACGTGCGCCTGGGCGAGATATTCCTGCCCGAGTTCGGCATTCCGGAGGGGATGACCCAGGACGAATTTTTCCGCAAGGTGTCCCACGATGGCCTGACGGACCGGCTGGATTTTCTGTACCCCGCCGAGCGTTACCCGCGGGACGGGGAGGAGTACCAGGCGATCGACCAGCGCTACCGGGAGCGGCTCGATTTCGAGCTGAACATCATCATCCAGATGGGCTTTCCCGGCTACTTCCTGATCGTGATGGACTTTATCCAGTGGGCCAAGGACAACAACGTGCCGGTGGGGCCCGGGCGTGGTTCCGGCGCGGGGTCGCTGGTGGCCTACGCGCAGAAGATCACCGACCTGGACCCCATCGGCTACGACCTGCTTTTCGAGCGGTTCCTGAACCCCGAGCGGGTTTCCATGCCTGACTTTGACGTCGACTTCTGCATGGAGAAGCGTGACAAGGTCATCGAGTATGTGGCCGAGCGCTATGGGCGTGATGCGGTATCGCAGATTGTCACCTTTGGCACCATGGCCGCCAAGGCGGTGGTGCGTGACGTCGCTCGCGCCCAGGGCAAGCCCTATTCGCTGGGTGACAAGCTCTCCAAGCTGATCCCCTTCGAAGTTGGCATGACGCTGGACAAGGCGATCGAGCAGGAAGCGGCGCTGAAAGAATTTATCGACAGCGATGAAGAAGCCGAGGAAATCTGGGAAATGGCCCTTAAGCTGGAGGGCACTACTCGGGGCACCGGCAAGCACGCCGGGGGCGTGGTGATCGCACCCACCAAGCTCACCGATTTCTCGCCACTGCTCTGCGACGAGGACGGTTCCGGCCTGATGGTGCAGTTCGATAAAAACGACATCGAAGAAGCCGGGTTGGTGAAGTTCGACTTTCTGGGGCTGCGCACGCTGACCATCATCGACTGGGCGCTGGAAATGGTCGACAAGGTGCGTGACGCCAATAACCAGGAACCCCTCAATATCGACGCCATTCCCCTGGATGATGGCAAAACCTTCGAGATGCTCAAGCGTGCCGAGACCACGGCGGTGTTCCAGTTGGAATCCCGCGGCATGAAGGAGCTGATCAAGCGCCTGCTGCCCGATTCCCTCGACGACATGATCGCCCTGGTGGCGCTGTTCCGCCCCGGCCCGCTGCAGTCGGGCATGGTGGATGACTTCATCAACCGCAAGCACGGCCGTGCGGAAGTATCTTATCCACACCCGGATTACCAGCACGAGCTGTTGAAACCGGTGCTGGCGCCCACCTACGGCATCATCCTGTACCAGGAACAGGTCATGCAGATCGCCCAGGTGATGGCGGGCTATACGCTCGGCCAGGCCGACATGCTGCGCCGGGCGATGGGCAAGAAAAAGCCCGAGGAAATGGCCAAGCAGCGCGCCGGCTTCATGGAAGGCTGCGCGGCCAACGGTATCGATAAAGACCTGGCGGGCAATATCTTCGATCTGGTGGAGAAATTCGCCGGTTACGGCTTCAACAAATCGCACTCGGCGGCCTACGCGCTGGTCTCGTACCAGACTGCCTGGCTCAAGGCGCACTACCCCGGGCCCTTCATGGCGGCGGTGATGTCCACGGAAATGGACAATCTGGATAAGGTCGTACCGCTGATTGAAGAGTGTCGAAACCTCAAGCTGACGGTGACCCCGCCGGATGTCAATGTGGGCGGCTACAAGTTCACCGTCGATGTCGAGGGCCGCGTGGTGTATGGGCTGGGGGCGATTCGCGGCGTGGGCGAAGGCCCCATTGGCGCGATTGTCGATGCCCGGGAAGCGGGCGGCGCGTTCACCGATCTCTTTGATTTCTGCAAGCGTATCGACCCCAAGCGCATGAACAAACGCACGCTGGAAGCGCTGATCCGCTCCGGCGCGCTGGATAACCTGGGCCCCAATCGCGCCGTGCTCGCCGCAGCCATGGACGATGCCCTCAAGGCCGCCGCGCAAAATCACGCCAACCAGAACCTGGGCATGCTGGATATGTTCGGCGAGGCATTTACCGCCGAAGAAGAGGCGGTCGATGTTTACGCTGAATACCGCCACGTCCGCGAATGGACCGATCGCGAACGGCTGTCCGGCGAGAAAGAGACGCTCGGCCTCTACCTGACCGGCCACCCGATTGACGAGTACGAGCGTGAACTAAAACGCTTTGTCTCGACGCGGATCAGCGATTTAAAAGCGTCCTGGGAGCCCCAGCGGATCGCCGGTCTGGTAGTGGCCATGCGCACCATGAAATCAAAGCGCGGTGATACCATGGCGTTCATTACCCTGGATGACCGTACCGGGCGCATCGAGGCATCGCTGTTTGGCGAGCTGTTCGAACAAGTGCGTGGGCAAATCGCCGCCGACGAAGTGGTGATTGTCGAAGGCGAGGTGTCCAATGATGACTTCTCCGGCGGGCTCAAGCTGCGCGGCAAGGAGGTTACCCCCATGGTGGCGGCGCGCACCCGCTTTGGCCAGGCAGTGGAGTTGGCGCTGGATGCCCAGCAGCTCAACGGTCGTCTGGTGGAGAGCCTGCGCGCCAGCCTGTCGCCATTTCGCGACGAGGCCGGGTTACCCGTCCGCCTGCAGTATCGCCACCCCGATGCCGTGGGCTGGCTGGAACTGGCGGATGAATGGAAAGTTGCCCCCAGCGATGATTTGCTGCTGACCCTGCGCGATGTGCAGGGTCAGGTGGGGGTTCAGCTACGCTACAAGTAGACGCGTTCCGCGTGGCGCCTTGCGTGGTAGGGTCAGGGTGCGATAATGGTGTCATCCATGCGCGTTTCGACAAGGCTTATTTTTAACAGGCAGAGCCGATGAATCCTAATTATCTCGATTTTGAACAGCCCATTGCCGAACTTCAGGCAAAAATTGAAGAGCTGCGTTTGGTCAGCTCCGATAGCCAGGTCAACCTTTCCGATGAAATCGCCCGGCTGGAAGAGAAAAGCCGCAAGCTGACGGAGTCGATTTTCAAGGATTTGACCCCCTGGCAGGTCTCCCAGCTGTCGCGCCATCCCCAGCGCCCCTATACGCTGGATTACCTTGAGCATATCTTCAGCGACTTTGACGAGCTGCATGGCGATCGCAACTTCGGCGATGATGCGGCGCTCGTCGGTGGGGTGGCGCGCCTGAATGACAAGCCTGTCATGGTGATTGGCCATCAAAAGGGCCGTGACGTCAAAGAAAAGGTCCGCCGTAATTTTGGCATGCCGCGCCCGGAAGGCTATCGCAAGGCCTGTCGATTAATGGAAATGGCCGAGCGCTTCAAGATGCCGGTGCTGACCTTTATCGACACGCCGGGGGCCTACCCGGGGATCGACGCCGAGGAGCGTGGTCAGTCGGAAGCCATTGCCTATAATCTGGCGGTGATGTCGCGCCTGAAAACGCCGATTATTTCCACGGTGGTCGGTGAGGGCGGCTCCGGCGGCGCGCTGGCGATTGGCGTTTGCGATGAGCTGCAGATGCTGCAGTACTCGACCTATTCGGTGATTTCCCCGGAAGGTTGCGCGTCGATTCTGTGGAAGAGTGCCGAAAAAGCCTCCGAGGCGGCCCAGGCCATGGGCATCACCGCTGAGCGACTCAAGGAGCTGGGTTTCGTTGACTCGCTGATCAAGGAGCCACTGGGTGGCGCACACCGGCATCCGGTGACAACGTCAGAGCGCGTCAAGGAAGCGCTGTCTGCGAGCATTGATCGGCTGCAAAAGATGGAGATCGACGCGCTCTTGGCGCGCCGCTATGACCGCCTGATGAGCTATGGCGCCCCAGCCGCCTGAATCGCTGGTTGGCCCGCTCAATGACGCCCTGGTGGAAACCCCACCGGGGCGCTCTATTTGGGTGGCCGTCTCTGGCGGACTGGATTCGTCGCTGCTTCTGACACTGGCCGCGGACGTCTGCCAAAAGGCCCAGCGTTCGCTGCGGGCGCTGCACGTCAACCATGCCCTGCAACCCGCCGCCGAGACGTTTGAAGCGCACTGTCAGGCGTTGTGTGCAAGGCACGACGTGCCCCTCACGGTGGCCAGGGTGACGGTGGAACGTCAAGGCGAGGGGATCGAAGGCGCCGCTCGGCGGGCGCGCCTGTCCGCCTTCCGGCAGCATGTTCCGCCGGGCGATACACTGTGGCTGGCCCAGCATCAGAACGATCAGGCTGAAACGCTGCTGCTGGCCATGATGCGCGGTAGCGGCATTCGCGGACTGGCTGCCATGCCCTATCGCCGCGACTGGCAGAGCATCACCCTGTTGCGCCCCTGGCTTGATATCGGTCGTGATCAGCTCGCCGAAACGGCCAGGGCCATGCAACTGGCCTGGTGCGACGACCCGACCAATGATGACGTTGCCCTGGACCGCAATCTGCTGCGCCACCAGGTAGTGCCGCGACTTGAAGCGCGCTGGCCGGGCGCCTGCCGGGCGCTTTCGCAAAGCGCCCGGCAGGCAGGGGAAGCCGACGATCTGTTGGCTGCCTACGCGGCCGAGGAGCTGCAGACCCTGCACGAGGAGGACTGGGGACTGAACGTGGCGGCGTTGCGCTCGCGGGGCCGCCCCCGCCAGCGGCTGCTGGTGCGCACATGGTGCCAGCAGGCGGGCTTGCCCACGCCCCCGCGTGAGCGTCTGGAAACCCTGCTTGACCAACTGATGGCCGGGCGTGACGCCCAGGTGCGCGTCACTTGGCCGGGGGCCGACGCCCGGGTGTGGCGTGAGCGGTTATTTATCATGCCGCCTTTCGAACGCCCGCCACCCTGGCAAACCAGCTGGAACGGCCAACCGGGCATCGAGACGCCGCTGGGGCCGCTTGCGCTGGCGCTCGAGACCGACCAGCCGGTAACGCTGCGCTGGCGCCAGGGGGGCGAGGTGATACGTCTTCCCGGGCGGGGGCACCGGACGGTCAAGCGGCTTTTGCAAGAAGCCCGGTTACCTCCCTGGCAGCGCGAGTGGGTCGTCGTGGTCATGCGAGGAGACGAATGTCTGGGAGTGGTTCAACTGCCCGCCACATTATTGTGGCGGGCGGAAGGCGTGACGTTCGGCTAACCGATCACTCCACGAGGTTTAGCGTGAACCCCGCCGTTTCCATGTAACCTTGTTCCTGTTCCAGGTCAGTGCTCAGCAGCGTTGGTTCGTCGCTCTCGGGCAGTTTGATCGTCAGTTGATCCGCGTCGGCGCTTACCTCGGGGAGCGGCGGGGCCTGTTCAGGCCGTGAATGGTTAAACAACACCGCCAGCCGCAGTAGGCGCGCCAGTTTGGCGCTTTGTGCCTGCAGGTTGTTAGGCAATGCCTGCCACTCCTTGAGCGGAAATTTACGCCGGTGGGCGCGGACCAGAAACGCCAGCAACTGCTGCTCGGGGCGCGAAAAGCCGGCCAGGTCCGAATGTTCGAGCAGGTAGGCGCCATGGCGGTGAAATTGGCTGTGGGAAATCGCCAGGCCAATTTCATGCACGTGACTCGCCCAGCGCAGGTAACGCCTGAGCGAGTCGCTCAGCGACCAGTCATGGTGCAGGGCATCAAAAAGTCGACTGGCGGTATCCGCGACGTTGTCCGCTTGTCGACTATCCACGTCATAGGTGCGCTTGAGCATGTCGAGGCTTTTCGAACGGGTGTCTTCGGCACTATTGCGCCCCGCCATGTCGTACAGCACCCCTTCCCGGAGGGCCCCATCGGCAAAGCGCATCTGTTCAAGGTCAAAAGCTTCGAAAACAGCGCTCAGAATGGCTATCCCGGCAGGAAACACCTTGGCGCGGTCGGATTTCAAGCCGTCGAGCTCGACCTTGTCGAGGCGTTTGCACTTGATGAGCCGTTCGCGCAGCTTTTTTAAGCCGCCACGGGTAATCACACCCTCCTGGGTCGTGTCGCCGTAGGCGAAGAGCACGCTGGCCGCTGCCTTGATGGTACCGCTGGAACCCACCGGGTCGTCCCAGCCCAGGCGCTGGTAGGGGCGCTGAATATTGGCCAGCTCCGAGAGCGCAGCCAGCTCCGCACGGCGCATGCGCTTTTCGCTGAGCTCGCCTTCGGGGAAAAAGCGCCGCGAAAAGGTCACGCAGCCCATGCGCAGACTTTCCAGCGCTCTGGGCTCGAAGGCCTCGCCAATGATGAACTCGGTGGACCCGCCGCCGATATCGACAATCAAGCGGCGACCGTTTTCCGCCAGCGCGTGGGCGGCGCCCAGGTAGATCAGGCGAGCCTCTTCGCGACCGGCAATAATCTCGATGGGATGGCCAAGCTGGGCCTCGGCGCGTTCGATGAAGGCCTGGCTGTTATGCGCATCGCGCAGCGCGTTGGTGCCCACGATACGCAGATTTTGTTGAGTGATACCGGTAAGGAACGGCGCAAAGCGTCCCAAACAATCCAGCGCCCGTTGAATGGCGGCCTCGCTGAGCTGGCCTTCCTCATCCAAACCGGCGGCAAGCTGGACCTTTTCGCCGAGGCGTGCCACGACTTGAAGGCGCTCATTCTGGTAGTTGGCCACCAGCAAATGAAAGCTGTTCGACCCCATGTCGATGGCCGCTAAACGTTGGGGTGCCCCGTTTTCGGCCGCTGCGTCAGCGGCGTCAGTGGGGAGCGAAATGTCCTTGGGCATGAGCTATCCTTCGTGTTGACTGACCCAAGGTTGCGGGGGGCTTTATTTATTGTCAATTGCCAAAAGCTTGCGTTTGACGCGGGGGTTGACTAACATCGAGCTACTGGCTTGATACGACCGGATTTACCCATATATAACCCAGGTCGCCCCAGGCATTATTCAGCGCTGTAATTGGCGCGACTGCGCGGTGAAGTTTTTGACTATCGCGCCCGATGATGTCGGCCAGATGTCCAAGTCGTCAGATAGCCCGCTGGTCCAGCCGTTCCTGTGCTGACCAGACTTATCAGCACTAGCACCCTCGAACTGAGTCACCATTAATCATGTGGTTAATAAGTCTCAGCCTAGCCCCTTTATTCGAGTGAGTGCCTTCCCGGGGTCTGAACGCATCACACGGCGCCTAGCCATATAACCAAGCGCTACGCCTCCTGTCCTATTTCGGCGCTTAGCGCCCAGCTTTCATGAGCAACTTTCTAATCACACCGATGAATCTCACTGAACTCAAGCAAAAAACCGTTCCCGAGCTGCTCGATATCGCCCGTGAAATGGGTATCGATAACTTGGCCCGTTCGCGCAAGCAGGACATCATCTTCGCCATCCTCAAGAAGCATGCCAAAAGCGGTGAGGATATTTACGGCGATGGGGTGCTGGAAATTCTTCAGGATGGCTTTGGCTTTTTGCGCAGCGCCGACAGCTCTTATCTCGCCGGGCCGGACGATATCTATGTCTCGCCCTCACAAATCCGTCGCTTTAACCTGCGCAAGGGCGACTCCATCTCGGGCAAGATCCGGCCGCCCAAAGAGGGCGAGCGTTACTTTGCGCTGCTCAAGGTCAGCCAGATCAACTTTGACCGCCCGGAAAACGCCAAGCACAAGATTCTCTTCGAGAACCTGACGCCGCTGTTTCCGGATGACCGCCTGCGCATGGAAATCGGTAACGGTTCCACCGAGGATCTGACCTCGCGGATCATCGATCTGACCGCGCCGATCGGCAAAGGTCAGCGGGGCCTGCTGGTGTCACCGCCCAAAGCGGGTAAGACGCTGATGTTGCAGAACATCGCCACCTCGATCACGCGCAACAACCCCGAGTGCCATCTGATCGTGCTGCTGATCGATGAGCGCCCCGAGGAAGTGACCGAGATGTCGCGCACCGTGCGTGGCGAAGTGGTGGCATCGACCTTCGATGAGCCGCCCGCCCGCCACGTCCAGGTGGCCGAAATGGTCATCGAGAAAGCCAAGCGGCTGGTCGAACACAAGAAGGACGTGGTGATTCTGCTCGACTCCATCACCCGCCTGGCGCGTGCTTACAACACCGTGGTGCCAAGCTCGGGTAAAGTGCTGACCGGTGGCGTGGATGCCCATGCGCTCGAGAAGCCCAAACGCTTCTTCGGTGCGGCGCGTAACATCGAAGAGGGCGGTAGCCTGACGATTATTGCCACTGCCCTGGTGGACACCGGTTCGAAAATGGACGAAGTCATTTTCGAGGAGTTCAAGGGTACCGGTAACATGGAAGCGCACCTGGACCGTAAACTGGCGGAAAAACGCGTCTTCCCGGCGATCAATATTCGTCGCAGCGGCACGCGACGTGAAGACCTGCTGGCCTCCGAAGAAGAGATGCAGCGCATGTGGATATTACGCAAGCTGTTGAATCCCATGGAGGACACCGCCGCCACCGAATTCCTGATTGACCGCTTGAAAGATACCAAGACCAATCTGGAGTTTTTTGACGCGATGAAGCGCCGCTAGGGTTTCCTCAAACAGACCCAGCGGCCAGATGGCCAGCCAGGGAGTGAGCATTGAAGTACCATGATTTGCGCGAGTTCATCACGGCCCTTGAGGCCCAAGGCGAGCTGAAGCGAATTACCGCTGAAGTCGATCCCTATCTGGAAATTACCGAAATCTGCGACCGCACGCTGCGTGCCGGTGGCCCGGCGCTGCTGTTCGAAAACGTCAAGGGACACGACATGCCGCTGCTGGGCAACCTGTTCGGCACGCCCAAGCGGGTAGCGCTGGGCATGGGGCAGGAGTCGGTCGAGGCACTGCGCGAAGTCGGCAAGCTGCTGGCCTTCTTGAAAGAGCCCGACCCACCCAAGGGCCTCAAGGATGCCTGGAGCAAGCTGCCCATCTTCAAGCAAGTGCTCAGCATGGGGCCCAAGCAGGTCAAGCGTGCGCCGGTGCAGGAGATCGTGTTCGAAGGGGATGAGGTCGATCTTGGGCGTCTGCCCATTCAGCATTGCTGGCCTGGCGACGCAGCGCCGCTGGTCACCTGGCCGCTGGTGATCACCCAGGGGCCGCACAAAAAGCGCCAGAACCTGGGGATCTACCGCCAGCAGAAAATTGCCAGAAATCGCCTGATCATGCGCTGGCTATCCCATCGCGGCGGGGCGCTGGATTTCCAGGAATTTCAAAAGGCGCATCCCGGCGAGCCCTTCCCTGTAGCGGTCGCCCTCGGGGCCGACCCGGCGACCATCCTGGGCGCGGTGACCCCGGTGCCCGATACCCTGTCCGAGTATGCCTTTGCCGGGTTGCTGCGCGGTTCGCGTACCGAACTGGTGAAGTGTGGACACGCCGAACTGGACGTGCCCGCCTCGGCGGAAATTATCCTCGAAGGCTTTATCTACCCCGACGATATGGCGCCCGAAGGTCCCTACGGCGACCACACCGGGTATTACAACGAGGTTGATCACTTCCCGGTGTTTACCGTGACGCGCATGACCATGCGTCGCGACGCGATCTATCATTCGACCTATACCGGTCGGCCACCGGACGAGCCCGCCATTCTTGGCGTGGCGCTCAACGAAGTGTTCGTGCCCATTCTGCACAAGCAGTTCCCTGAAATTATCGACTTCTACCTGCCGCCGGAAGGCTGTTCCTACCGCATGGCCGTCGTGACCATGAAGAAGCAGTACCCCGGCCACGCCAAACGCGTGATGATGGGGGTATGGAGCTTTCTGCGCCAGTTCATGTACACCAAGTTCGTCATCGTCCTGGATGACGATGTGGACGCACGCAATTGGGAAGATGTCATGTGGGCCATCACCACGCGTATGGACCCGGCCCGTGATACCGTCATGGTGGAAAACACCCCGATCGATTATCTCGATTTTGCGTCGCCCGTGTCGGGGCTAGGGTCGAAAATGGGCCTGGATGCCACCAACAAATGGCCGGGTGAAACCGATCGCGAGTGGGGCACACCGATTGTGATGGACGAAGATATCAAGGCCCGGGTCGATGCGCGCTGGGAAAGCCTGGGTATCGATATTCCCTTGCCGTCCCCACGCAAAGGCAGCGGTGCTTGAGCCAGTATCCCGACTGATTTTTAACCAAAGAGGCTTTCATGAGTGCAAGGATGTTGACTTGCCAGGTCACAGCCGTCGAGGACCTCAATCCCGACGTATTCGGTGTCACCCTCGAAGGGCGCGCCGAAGCCATGCAGCACGCGCCAGGACAATACTTAGAGCTCAAGCTCGATGAGTCGACCTGGGTGCCCTTTTCGATCGCCAGTGCCGAGCGCGGCGACGGTATCCTTGAGCTGCACATTCAGCACTGGCCTGAGCGTGAAAACTCGGCGCGCCTGCGGGAGCTTCTTCAGGTCGCCAATCAGCTCACCGTGCGGCTGCCCGGTGGCGACTGCGTTCTGGATACCCAAAGCATGCGCCCGCTGTGGTTGATTGCGGCGGGTACCGGCTTCGCGCAAATGAAGGCAATCATTGAAGCCTCGCTGACCCATCAGCCTGAACGGCGGATTTCGCTGTGGTGGGCGGTGCGTGAGCATCGCGATCTTTATGCCGAAGTGCTGGCCTGCGAGTGGGCGCAGCGTTATCCCAATGTCGACTTCCAGGCCGTCACCGAATTTCCGCTGACGGAACCAATGGCAGCCGGCGAGCGTATCAGCCATCACCAGGGGCGCATTGACCTGGCGCTTGAACAGGCCGCCATGACGCCCAGCGAATGGGACGTCTACATTTCCGGCTCTCCCGGTATGGTTTATGCCTGCATGGACGTGCTGGAGCGCAAGGGACTCGCTGAGGATCGCGTGTTCTCGGATGTGTTTTCCTACGCACCGCGCAACCAATAGTCCTTGGTGACCCGTTGCTATTCGCGGCGCATGCAGGCAAGATAAGTTCAGAGATTGCAACGTTCGGCCCGTATTCGGCCAATATTTCCACCGGGACGCTTTATGTCATTATCACGCACTAACTCAACCGCTGACCGCCTGCCAGGAATGGCAGGTGGAAGCTGCGTGCAAGGCGTCTTTGGCTATGGCTATTGGTTTAGCAACGGTGTGCCGATGGCCGACGCCTAACGTCGCGCCTGCAGGTACACCCCAAGGGTTGCCTGCCGAATGCAAAGAAGCCCCGGCTGGTAACCCCGCCGGGGCTTCTTGCGTTTCGAGCGTTCTTCCCTGTTCACAGGTATTGCATTAAGGAGCTGACCCATGACCTATCGCGCTTTTTTCCACCCCATGGCTACCCGCTATCCCGGCTACCGCTATGGCTGGCGATTTAGCGACGCGCGGTCGGTGACAGCTGCCACCTCCGACTGTGCCTTAGCAGGTGGCGCGCTGGATACACGATGTCATGGTCGATGTCAGACCCCTACGAAGAGTTAACCCGATGAATGCCACTGCAAGCTCGATGCTCAATACTGCTACCACCACCTCAACGGCCATACGCGAACCGGCCGCGACACTGCCGACACCTCTCGAATTACGTCGCGACCTGCCGCTGGATGGCGCCCTTGACGAACAAGTTGCCGAGCAGCGCTGCGCCGTGCAGCGCATCCTCGCCGGTCAGGACAACCGGCTGCTGGTGGTGGTCGGCCCCTGCTCGGTGCACGATCCCGCTGCCGCGCTCGAATATGCTGACCGTCTGGCCGTCTTGAGTGACGAGGTAAGCGATTATCTCCTGCCCGTGATGCGGGTTTACGTCGAAAAACCGCGTACCACCGTTGGCTGGAAAGGGCTGGCTTACGACCCCCATCTGGATGGCCGTGGCGACATGGCGCACGGCCTAGCGCTATCCCGTGAGCTGATGCAGGGCGTGGCACGGCGTGGCTTACCGGTGGCGACGGAGCTGCTCCAGCCCATGCTGGCGCCTTACCTGCAGGATGTTCTCAGTTGGGTTGCCATCGGCGCGCGGACCACTGAATCGCAGCTACACCGTGAGCTTGCCAGCGATCTGGCGGCGGCAGTCGGCTTCAAGAACGCCACGAGCGGGGATGTCCAGGTAGCGATCGACGCCATGCAGGCGGCAGCCCATTCGCATCAGCGGTTTGCCCTGGACGACGCGGGCCGTCCGGTCATGCAGCAAACGGCAGGCAACCCGCATACCCATGTGGTGCTGCGGGGCGGCCATGGCGAACCCAATTACCAGGCCCACCATGTACGCAAGGCAGTCAACACACTGCGTGAAGCGGGGCAGAACCCACGGTTGATGGTCGACTGCAGCCACGCCAATGCGCGTAAGGACCACCGTCGCCAAAGCGAAGTCATGCTTGATGTGCTCGCCCAGCGCCAAGCGGGTGAGGCCAATCTGGTCGCGCTCATGCTGGAAAGTCATCTATTTGAAGGCAAGCAGCCGTTAAAACCCGGTGCCATGCGCTATGGTGTATCGGTTACCGACGCCTGTGTGGGCTGGGAAACCACCGAGCACCTGCTGAAAACCGCCGCGGAGCGGTTGGCATAGCGACCTAACACTATGACTTGTTTGCCCTGGCCAGCCCCGTATCATGGGAGAATGTCACTCTTTTCCCGTTTGTGAGGTTGGCCATGGTGTTTACCCTAGAGCCCTACGATTCCCATACCTATCGCCGTAAGGCGCGCATGATCACCTTCATCATGGTTGGGCAACTGCTGATTTTTGGCCTGCTGTTTGCCATGCTGCTGACCACCACCTTTGGCCCCAGCCTATGGCTGAACGTGTTAGGCGGCATACTGGGACTGCTGGCCACCAGCGCCATGTTTGCGGCGCTGCGCGACCGGCCGTGGATGCAGGAAGTGGGCTATGTATGGCAGCTCAAGCAACACCTGTCGCGGATCAACAGCCATCTGCCAGCCCTGCGGCAGGCGATGCAGGAAGATAACCGCACGGCGCTGGACATCCTGGCGTTTTACCATCAAGGGTTGGCGCAACTGGCTGAGTTCAATGGTCGCACGCCCAGTGATGACGATGAACTCCAGCGGGTCGAGGAGCGGCGCGAAGCGCTTGCCCTGCCGCTCCAGGTCGAGCAGTTTGATCCTCAAGATTTACATGCCTTTAAACGCGGCTAATTTATCTATCCCTCACTCCAGGAACGTATCGTCATGATGACACCGTCACGGTTTTTTGTATTAGGTTGTGCTTTTGTAGCGATCAGCGGTTGCGCTGCGCAGGAGTCGCCTTCAAGTGCCGAGAGGGCCAAAGGTGATACCGGTTTGGATGCCAAAGCCCCTTTATTCCCCTCGGCCCTGTTTTCCGGTCAGGCCGAACAGTTCGAGGCCTGGCATTGTCGCCCGGCGAACCAGCATTTAGTCACTGCGGTCGATGGTGACGTCCTACGGCTCTGGTCGTTGCACGGGGCCTGGCGCTTGCCGCAAGCGATTGTCGCCAGTGGTGCCCGCTACCAGAATGGCGAGATCAGCTTCTGGAACCGTGGTGAGCAGGCGCTGGTCGAAACACCCCGCGGTCAACTCAAGTGTGAACTGGCCGCCCGGCGTGAGGCTTCCACCCGAGAGGAGCATCCCGGTGTCATGTTCCGTGGCCAGGGCAACGAGCCGGGCTGGACGGTAGAACTTGCCCATGACGCCCCCGAACTGACGCTATCAACCGACTACGGCGAAAACGTTGAAACGCTGCCCTATATGGTCAGCGTGATGGATAACGACGCTGGGCGTGTGGTGTTGGAAAACGCTGATGCCGACGACTTTTTCCGGGTGCGTATTGAAGCCGGTGCCTGCTTCGACGGCATGAGCGGCCATCCTTTCCCGGCGCGGGTCACGCTCACCATCGACGGCGAGCAGTACAGTGGGTGTGGTCAGGGCATCGCGCCGTCAGCCTAAGGGTTGGTGGGTGACGCGCAAGGCAGCGCAAGAGGGTCGGGCTGCCATTTGGGCATGACAAAGGCAGTGGCACAGAGCGCATTGCGGTCGCCCGCTGCGCGTGCCGCCAGGCGTGATAGCGTGGTGAGTTCGACGTCCCGCTCGCTGCCAATCTCCACGCTTGCGGCGACCGGCCGCCAGGCGTTGTCCTGGCGGGTGGCAAGGGTGAAGTTGAACGGATGGTACCCAGGAAACCCCAATCGTATATCAGTGGCCAGCAAAGTGAGTTGCCCGTCGATGGGGCGCATCTCGTAGCGCAAAAACGGCCCGGCGAACCATGCCAAGCGTTGCCCAGCCCGGCTATCAAGCGCAATCTCTTCCAGGGCTGCGCCCCGGCGCAACGGTTCAAGTGTCGGGGGCGCGTCGCGATCGAAAAGACTCACCAGGCTTTCATGGTAGCGGTCGCCGTCAACCACGGTGGCCCGCCACAGCAGAATATTGAACGGTGTCGGCTGGACCAGAATCGGCGCGTCCACAAGCCCCTGATTGGCGAGTACAGGTGCCAGCCGGTGTTCAACGTTCAGCTTTGCGCTGAAGGCCAGTAGCAGGTAGACGCAGGAGACGCCCAGGCCCCAGGCACACCAGCGCCTGACGCGACGGGTGAAAAGAGCGATGACCAGGCAGGCCAGCAGCGGCAGCGAGTAAAAGGGGTCGATGATGAAGATAATCGGCCAAGCCACCGGCGGGGACTCAAGTGGCCAGAAAAGCTGGGTGCCGTAGGTGGTCAAGGCATCCAGAAGCGGGTGCGTGATCAGGATCAGGCCGAAGAAAGCGGCCCATTGGCCGAGCGGTATATCCCTGGCGGGTGCAGACCGAGCACTGAGAAACGTCAGCAAACCGGCCAGGCCCGTGAGCACAAACAGTGAATGGCTGAAGCCTCGATGCTCGGTTACATTGGAGACGGCATCGCCATAGTCGATAGCGATATCAAGGTCTGGCAAGGTGCCCAGCAGTGCGCCTATAAGGACTGCTTTACGCCCAAGGCGTTGCCCTAAGACAGCGCCCCCTAGGGCAGCACCTAATGCTGCCTGGGTAACTGAATCCACTGACGTCTCCCTGGGGCAAGCCCCGCGTTGATGTACAAGGGTTTTAATGGTACATGATTGTCACTAAAATATTACCTCGTAAAGTAACTGTCCAATAAATTGGCTGTTGACGGTGCCGCCGTGTGGATATTACCGGCCGCATAAATGTCACTGGAATGCTAAGCTGGGCGCATCAGCAACGCCTGCGGGGCGGATATGTTGCCCCGGTTTTCGTTTTAGGACGCAACAAGGAGAGATGGCATGCAATACCTACATACGATGGTACGCGTTAGTGATCTGGACGCATCGCTGCACTTTTACTGTGAACTGCTGGGTCTCAAGGAAGTTCGTCGTAAAGAAAACGATAAAGGCCGTTTTACGCTGGTGTTTCTCGCCGCGCCGGAGGATGAAGCGCGCTCCTCACGCCTCACCGCGCCGGAACTCGAGCTGACTTACAACTGGGATCCCGAAGAATATACCGGCGGTCGCAACTTTGGTCACCTGGCCTACCGGGTGGACGATATCTATGCGCTTTGTCAAAAGCTCCAGGATAACGGGGTGACCATCAATCGCCCGCCCCGGGATGGCCACATGGCGTTCGTCAAGTCGCCGGATGGCATCTCGGTTGAGCTGTTGCAAAAGGGCGATGCGCTGGCGCCGCAAGAGCCCTGGGCTTCCATGGAAAATACCGGCAGCTGGTAATCGTGCGATAAGGAAAGGTCACCATGACGATCAAAAACTGGCGGTTACTGCCATGGCTTGCTTCGGCAACGCTATTGCTGAGCGCCTGTAGCAGCGCGCCGGGGCCAAGTTCCGCGCCGGGTCCGGAACCAGGCGGAGACTCGCTGTCGGGGCCGGTCGTCGGGCAGCGCTGGAACCTGTTGCTGGTTGGCACCAGTGAGCGGTTGTCGATGCCTGACACCCCGTTCTTTGAAATTAGCCGTGACGGTAGCGTGCGCGGCCACGATGGCTGCAACCGCTTTACCGGTGAAGCCACACTCGGTGACAACCAGCGTATCGAGTTCAGCGAGCTGGCCACCACTCGCATGGCGTGCCCCCAGATGGGCGATGCACAGAAGGTGACCGATATGCTGGAGACCGCGTATCGTTACCTGATCGACCATGACCGGCTGGTGTTTTTCGGGCCGGACAGCCGGGTACTGGGCGGCTGGCGCGAATCGAACTGATGGCGTCAGTCAGCCCTCAAAAGGCGGATTGAAGCGGGCGATAAAGCGCGCATCAATCCGCTTTTTCCATTGCCATACCCACCTGCCGGAGAAACCCATGGCACCGCGGCTGGCAATGGCGCGGCTACCACCGGTGCCGATCAGTGCCAGTACGCGTTTGGGGGGCTGCCAGGCCGACAACGCTGCTCCGTGGCACGCCGCACGCAGGTTATCGGCCAAGTGCGGTCCCATACGTACCGCATAAACCCCTGCATTGGGTAAGGGTGGGTCAAAGGCGGTGCAGTCACCAGCCGCAAAGATGTTCGGCTGGCCGACCACTGCCAGGGTATTTTCCACCTGAATAAACCCCTGCGCATCCAGTGGCAGTGAGGTATCAGAAAGCCAACGGTGACCGACAGCCCCGGTGGCCCAGAGCACGATATCCGCCTCAATGTGGTTGCCCGCCCGGGTCAATATGCCTCCGCCAACCAGTGCCTCCCCGCGAACTCGGGGGTGGGCCTTGATGCCTGCCCTGGCTAATGCCCGTTGAATCAGCCAGCGTGGCAGGCGTCCGGCCTCGGGGAGCAGCTTTGGCGATGCGCTGAGCAGATGCCCCTGCCAGTCAATGTCCGGGCGCTGATGGCGTAGCTGCGCTATCACGCTCATCAAGGTTTCGCAGCCCGCCGCACCGCCGCCTACACCTACCACCTGCTGGCGCGCGCCGTGGGGCAGCTGTTCAACGTCATCGCGCAATGCCTGCCAGCGCTGATGGAGTGAGCTGAGCGGACGCATGGCCAGTAGGTGTGGAAGGTTCTCACCCTGCTGCGCAGGCAGCGCCAGGGTCGAGCCGACATTCAGCGAGGCCACATCAAAGTGAATCATATCGCCGTTGGCCAGGGTGACCTGACGTGCCAATGTGTCCAACGTCACCGCAGGAGAGTCGATAAAACGTGCCCCTGCCCGTTGGCAAAGTGCCGCCACGTCGATCTGTGTCTCGCGCAGTGTACATTCGCCTGCCAACCAGGCCGGTACGCTGCCGGAATAGGCCGCCAGCGGACTGTCGCTGACCACGGTGATGGCGAGCGCCGCCTCTGGCTGTTTGGCAAAGGCTTCCAGCACGAAGGCGTGGGCATGGCCCGCACCGATCAGTAAAAGATGCTGCATGCCAATGGCCCTCAAAACGCGAGTGTACTGAAACGATAGGTTGTCTTAACAGATCATAACCTGATTTTTACCTGCTGTTTTAGCAAGATACATGCCCTTATCCACTCGCTCCAATAATTGCCGCGGGCTCTCGTCCGCTCGAATGGTCGTAAGCCCTGCACTGATGGTGACGGCGTCGGGAATAGAAAACGGGTGTTGTTCGATATGTCGGCAGAGTCGTTCGGCGATATAAACCCCTTCTTCCAGTGTCGCGTCAGCAATGACCACGATAAACTCTTCGCCGCCCCATCGTCCTAGGTGGTCGTTGCTGCGCAACACTTGGGTCGCTAAACGCGGGATCTCACGAAGTATGTCGTCCCCTGTGGGATGGCCATAGGTATCGTTGATACGTTTGAAGTCATCAATATCAAACATCAAAACCGCACAGGCCGCCTTGGAAGCACACAATGCTTCAATAACGGACTCGGTATAGTAGCGATTCCAGCATTGGGTGAGCAGGTCGGTGTGTGCAAGGCTTTCCAGTCGCTGATTGGTTTTTCGCAGCTGGCGGTTGACGTGTACGACGTCCAGGGCCGTAATCGCAACGGCCAAGTCATCGGCGAGCTCCAGCACCATGGAGGCTTCAATCGGCAACCAGAAACTGAACTGGGCAATAGAGGCAACGTCGGCAGCCGCCACCATGGCTTGCTGTCGGAAAATCAACAGCCAACCCAGGTGATGACTGGCCAGGATCAGAGGCGCCGCTAGTCCGCCTTGGCAATCACCTTCTAATTCGACCGTGCTGTCCTGAGTGGTTGTCGCATCCAGGCGCCCCAACTGCTGAAAAATCTGCTGGCGATCCGGGCATTCGCCGAAATGATAAAGCTCGCCCTTGTGGACCAGGGCGATACCCTTTGCTTGAAAGATGTCACACCAGCCGTGACCATGATGCTGTAAGAAATCGGCAAGGGAGGTTAGCCGTTTTATGTCACGAGACAGTAGACGGCGGCGCGCTTTGAGACCAAGCTGACGCTCGGCCATGTGTTCTGCCTTCAGCAGGTGCAGCCGCTGCGCGGCGATATCGATCAGGACGGCCACCCACTGCAAGGCGTCTTCGGGCGGGACAGTTGGGAGGCCTATGTAACCCCATACGCCATGCTGGCCTTTTAATTCATAATGGTGATAGTTGGACGTGCGTAATTCATCCAGTGAGCGAAAGGTAAGCAGTTGCCGGTAAGACGGTATGGCACTGGCGGCAGGGTAGCAGTAGGTCAGGCGAAGCTCGCCTGACTCCAATCGTCGATAAAGCGCGATGGGCTGGTGGTCCGCCAGCTCGTGGAGCGTTTTAGCGAGTCGTTCACAAAGCTCCTTGGGCGTTTTCGATGAGCTGATGAGGCCTAGTGCAAGACACAGGTCATCGAATTTACTGGCTGGTTTATTGGCTGGTGTAGAAGGTACGCCACTCATCCTGAATGACTCCTAAAGCACGGTGCCTCCCTAACAGCCAGGACGTGCCTTGATATGGGTGAAACGCGATGGGTTGAAATTGAAGTAACGATTCAAACAAAAGGTTAACCATTATTCAACTTTTATTGAATAATCGCTTCACATTGGCGGCATGAATGAAAAACAGATGTTCGCCGAGCGATTAAAGAACGCCATGAAAACAGCCGGGTATGATGTACGCTCCTCGGTTCTGGAGCGAGAGTTCAACCTGCGCTACTGGGGAAAGCCGATTACGTATCAGGCGGTCAGACGCTGGCTGCGCGGCGATTCCATTCCCAGCCAGGAAAAACTGCAGGTATTGGCGCACTGGCTGGCAATCGATCCTCACCAATTACGCTATGGCGGTGGAGGGCAAGCGTCCGTCAAGGAGCCGTCGGCCGTTTGGGATACTTCTTCCAGCAACGAAGAGCGGCGTTTATTAGCGTTATATCGCCGCTTGCCCTTAGAGCAACGCAAGGTCGTTCTGGAAGTGATGGATACGTTTGCGAAAGCCTATTCAAAGGCAGATAGCTCGAATAAATAGGTAGTGTCTTGAGCAATCTTTCGCTATGACTCCCCGCGCCGCCAGTTGAAGTAGCGCTTCAATAGCGAGAGCACCCGTTCGGGTTTGTGGGCGTTCTTCCACACGCCCGCCGTTGCCTTGGCGGCTTCGCCCAGGGTCGGGTAAGGGTGGATGGTGCCCAGCAGCTTGTTGAGGCCGAGGCCGTGTTTCATGGCGAGAGTGAATTCACCCAGCCATTCACCGGCATTTTCCGCCACGATGGTCGCGCCGAGAATCTTGTCTCTGCCCGGCACGGTGAGCACCTTGATAAAGCCCTGTGTCGCGCCTTCGGCAATCGCCCGGTCGCTTTCCGCCATGGCGTAGCGGGTTACCTCATAGGCAATGCCTTTGTCGATGGCCTCTTTCTCGTTGAGGCCGACCCGGGCGACTTCAGGCTGGACGTAGGTGACCGCGGGCATGAAGCGATAATCCACGGCAAAGCTTTTCAACTCGCCAAACAGTGCGTTTACCGCCGCGTGCCAGGCCTGGTGGGCGGCAGCGTGGGTCAGCTGGTAGGGCCCGGCGAGGTCGCCGCACGCCCAGATGTTGGGCAGCCGGGTTTGCAGTCGCTCGTTAAGCTCCAGCGTGCCGGTGGGCGAAGGGGATATCCCCAGTGCCTCAAGGCCCAGCCCTTCGATATTGGCCTGGCGGCCGACACTCACCAGCAAGTAGTCAAAGGCTAGTACCGAGCGCTCTCCCTGATGCTCTACAGCCAGCTGATAGCCTGCCTCGTCGCTGAGAACTTCCAGTGCCTTGGTGTAGGTCATCACCGTTACCCCTTCGCCCGCCAGGGTGTTCTCGACGGCCTCGCCGACTTCCTGGTCCTCCCGGCCCAGCAACTGGGGCATGCCTTCCACCAGCGTGACCTGGCTGCCCAGGCGGGCGAAGCTCTGGCTGAGCTCACAGCCGATGGCGCCGCCGCCGAGGACGACCAGGCGCTCGGGCAGCTCTGTCAGCGACCATAGGTTTTCAGAAGTGAGTACGGGCGCCTGCTCGATGCCCGGTAGCGACGGCACCTTGGGGCGGGCGCCGGTGGCCAGCACGATGTGGCGGGCGGTGAGGGTTTTACCGCCGACTTGAACGTCCCAGGGCGACGTCAGGGTGGCGTGGTCCTGATACACCTCAACGCCCAAGTGGGTGTAGCGCTCGACGCTGTCGTGGGGCTCGATATCGCGGATGGCCTGATGCACATGCCCCATGACCTTGGCGAAATCGATCTGCGGTTCGCTTGATGTCACGCCAAAGCGTGGCGCGGTACGAATCTCGTGGGCGGCGCGGGCGGCGCGAATCAGTGCCTTGGAGGGGACGCAGCCGGTATTCAGGCAGTCACCCCCCATCTTGTGCTTTTCCACCAGAGCCACCCGGGCGTTGACGGCGCTGGCGATATAGCTGGTTACCAGCCCGGCCGATCCCCCGCCAATGACGACGATGTCGTAGTCAAAGCGCGCTGGCCGGGTGAACTCTTTATAGGCTTTGCGTTTTTGCACCAGCAACACAATGCGCCGTGCGATCCAGGGGAAAATTGCCAGTAGTGCAAAGGACGCCACAAGCGTTGGTGAAACAATCCCGCCGAGGCTTTCAAGCTCGCCCAACTGGCCGCCGGCATTGACGTAAATGGCGGTACCGGGAAGCATGGCAACCTGGCTCACCCAATAAAACGTCACGGTCTTGATGCGTGTCAGGCCCATCACAAGGTTGATCATGAAAAAGGGAAATGCTGGGACTAGACGCATGGTGAACAGATAGAGGGCGCCGTCGCGTTCGACACCGCGATTGACGGCAGCGAACTGGCGTGGAAAGCGTTTCTCAATGGGTTTTTGGAACAGAAAACGCGATAGTAAAAAGGCCAGCGTAGCGCCTATTGTGCTGGCAAAGGAAATGATCAATAACCCCCAGCCCAGGCCAAACAGTGTGCCGCCAAGCAGCGTCAGCAGCGCTGCCCCAGGCAGCGACAGCGCGGTCATCACCACGTACACGGCAAAAAAGATCCCCGCTACCTGCCAGGGGGATTGATTGAACGCCGCCTGAAAGTCGCTTTGGTAGGCTTTGAGGGTATCGAGGGTGAACCACTGGTGGGCACCGCTCAGAAAGAAAGCCCCGATGGCCACGATCAGTAAGGTTGCCATCAGTATGCGTTGTCGGGTCACGGTCATCTCCAGGAAAAGCGTTTCAGGATAGGGTTCAGTGGGTGGGCAGCGTGTTTCCTTACATCAACGGCTTCATGGCTTGCCAGCGCTGCCAGTCCTCCGGTCGGTCAACGTCCCATACGGTGGTGGGGTAACTGGCGCGAAGGCCGAGGGCTTCAATCCGTTGCCGGGTCGCGCTAAGCACCCTGTCGCTTCCCCAGGGGATCAACTCAAACAGACCCGGATAGTCGCCATGAGTGCCGATCAGCCCATAGCCGCCGTCCTCGGCGGGGAGCATGACCACGTCGTGGGTACTGAGCTGCTGCATACAGGCCGTGATAAGGTCGCTGGTGATGCTCGGGCAGTCGCTGCCCATCACCATGGCGGGACCCGAAGAGCTGTTCAAAGCATGACGAATGCGTACTCCCAAATTGCCCTCCGGCTGTTGGGCGAGCGTCATGCCAAAGTGTTCGTAAAGCTCGCTAAACAATGGGTGAGTGTGGTCGAGCGCCGTCCACAGCGTGATGTGGTCAGCAGCTAGCGTTTTGCAGGCGTTGGCGACACAGTGACGGACCAGTTGCGCATGGGCATCCGCGGCACCCTCTGTGCCAAGCAATGGTGCCAGGCGCGTTTTTGCCTGCCCTGGCAGCGGCGCCTTGGCGAGCAGGTGCAACTGGGGCGTTTCACCGGGCATCATGATACTCCTTGGCCAGTTGGGTGGCGCTAACGCCGCGCCAGTAGCGATAGCGCAGCTGCCACATCAGGCGGATAGTGGACCAGGCACCGTGTTGATCCCAGCGCCTGCCCGAGCTTACCACTTTGCTGCGTAGACAGGCGGGGCGCGATATCCGCTTGAGTCGTTTGCAAAGTTCGATATCTTCCATCAACGGCTGTTCGGGAAAACCACCGATGGCCCTGAAGGTGTCCGCGCGCGCAAAGATGCCCTGGTCGCCGGTGGCGATGCCGGTGAGCCGAGAGCGCAGATTCATCATCCAACTGACCACGGGCAGCCAGCGGCTGCGGCCCGAGAGTTTGATGGCAAAGCGCCCCCAGGCATGGCGGTCAAGCGCCTTGAGTATCTGCTCAACGGCGCCCCTGGGCAGTTGTGTATCCGCATGCAGGAACAGCAGCGCCGGGGCGCTGGCATGCTGAGCACCGAGATTCATTTGCCGCGCCCGCCCGGGTTGACTGGCAATCACTCTATTCGCCAGCGGTCGGGCGATGGAAAGGCTTGAGTCGCTGCTGCCACCATCGACCACGATGATTTCAACGCCTTCGCCAAGCGATGACAGTGCCGTTAAATAGTGCGCCAAAGAAGTTGCCTCGTTGAGCACCGGTATCACGATGCTGAGGCGAGCTGTCGGATCAGCCGAGTTCAATGATTGACCCTCCCGCAGCGTCGGCATCGGCGTGGTCGTGGGTGACCAGTAGCGCGGGAAGGCCCGCGTCGCGCAGTTGGTTAAACACCAGTGAGCGCATTTCCTGACGCAGTGCCATATCCAGCTTGGAAAATGGCTCGTCGAGCAGCACCGCGCGTGGCTGGGAAAGCAGCAGGCGCATCAAGGCCACCCGGGCTTGCTGACCGCCGGAAAGCGTGGCCGGGTCGCGCGCCTCATAGCCTGCGAGCCCCACCTGGTGCAGCGCCTGGACCACCTGCGCCTGTTTGTTGGCGGTGCGTTGAGGAATGCCAAAGCGCAGATTACCCCCCACGCTGAGATGAGGAAACAGCAGTGGGTCCTGAAACAACAACCCGAGGCCGCGTTTTTCGGCAGGCAGGGTGTCCAGGCGCGTATCGGCCAGAAAGACCTGCCCCTGGGCCTTGAAGGCGGGCGATATAAACCCTGCCAGGTAAGCCAGCAGGGTTGACTTACCCGAGCCGGAGGGGCCCATGACGGTGAGCACCTCGCCGGGCGCAATGGTCCGGTCGACGGCCAGCAGCGTTTCGCCATGTAGCGTGATCTCCACCTGCTGGATGTGCAGCGTCGGGTTCAGTGTCATGCAACTCCTCGCATCTGGCGACGTTTTGCCCAGGCCAGGCGCGGTATCAGCAGCGCCAGACTAAAGCCGATAAAAGGAAGTAGTGCCTGGAGCAGTGCGAGCACGGCGATCAGCCGCCGGTTGCCACCGGATGCCATGGCCACCGCTTCGGTGGTGATGGTGGGCACACGACCGCCGCCGAGCAGCAGCGTGGGTAGGTACTGGCCGATACTCACCGCCAGGCTGACCGCGCAGGCGGTAAGCAGCGGCGCCAGCAGCAGCGGCAGGCGCACCTGCCAGAAGGCCCGCCACGGCGAGGCCCCCAGCGAATGGGCAACCTGCAGCCAGCGCGGGTCCAGGCGTCGGTAAGCTTCCGAGAGTGACAGATAAAGATAAGGCACGACAAAGAGTAAGTGGGCGGCTACCACCAGCGCTCTTTGCGGGCGCAGGTTAATGCTTTCCGCGGCGACCACCAAACCAAACAGAAAGGCGACCTGGGGAATGATCAGCGGCAGGTACAGCAACCATTGGCCCGCATGGGCCGGTAGGTGATGGCGCGCTGCGTTTTCGAGCGCGGCGACAACCAGCACAGCGGCGATCAGCGTTGCGGCAAGCCCCACGCTGAGCGTATTGACCAGCGGCGTAGAGATCATTGGCAAAATGCGCCGCCAATGATCGAGCGTCAGCGTTCCGGGAAAGGCGTCGGGGAAGCGCCAAAACCCCGCCACCGAAAACACTGCCAGCCCGGCGATGGCGCTGATGACCAGCAAGGTCGTCAGCCCCAGCAATCCTCGGCCGCCAACGGCGATAGCAAGGGCGCCACGCTGACGAGTGCCATTCACCAGCCAGTGGTGGCTGAGCCGCTTGACACATTGCTCGCCGAGCCACCAGGTCGTAAGCGCGGCTAGAGTGATGCCTAGCTGAAGCACGGCGCCCGCAGACGCCATGAAACGACGGTTCAGATCGGGGTCGTTGAACCAGGTCAGAATCGAGACGCTCAGCGTAGGCGGTAAGGTCGGGCCAAGAATCATGGCCATATCGACCACCGAAGTGGCGTAGGCAATGACCGCGTAGATGGGTAACCGGATCAGCGGGTAGAGTGCCGGGAAGACCGTTTTCAGCCAGGCAATACTCGGCGCGTAACCCAGTGAACGCGACAGCATGACGCGCTGCTCTGGTTGAAGCTGAGGCAGTGCGGCCAGACACATCAGCAGCAGAAAGGGGACTTCCTTGAGCATCAGCCCGGCCATCAATGTCAGCCCCATGGCGTCGTTGACGATGAGCCAGTCGGGAGGCCGCTCCCAGCCCGTCAGCCCGGGAGAGAGAAAACGTGCCAGTAACCCGGAAGGGGCGATAAGTAAGGCAAGACCAAACGCCACGGCCGCGTGGGGGATCGCCAGCAAGGGTGACACCAGCCGCCGGATGCTGCGGTCCAGCCAGGTGCCGCGACTGGCGGCCAGAAACAGCACAACCACCAGCAGCGCCATGAGGGTGCTCAGCAATCCACTGGCGAAGCTCACCGCTATCGAACGGCCAAGCCCGGGCTGGGCGAACAGGCTTTGCCAGGGGGCCATGCTGACGGTGTTGCCGCCCAGTGCGGGCAAATAGCCAAAGGCGGGCAGCAATACCATCAACAGGCCCGCCCCAACAGGCAGAGCCAGTAGTGCGATGAGCAGCGTCGGGGCCAGTCGCAGCATTTGCCTAGTTCACACCATAGCGCTCAAGCCAAGCATCCTGCAGCGCGGTCATCCAGCTTGGGTGCGGCTCGGGCAGGGTATTGGACAGCGCATCGGTCGGCAGTTCTGAAGGATGCCGCTCGCCCTGTTCAAACAGCGCTCGGGCATCGGCGTCTAGCTGGTCGATATCCAGCACGCTGCGGTCCCCCCACATCGAAAGCGACTGCTTCTGTGCCTGGGCTTCTGGCGATAGCAGGAAGTTGGCGAGGACCATGGCGCCGGCCTTGTGCGGCGAGTTATAGGGAATGGCAACGAAGTGGACGTTACCCAGGGTGCCGCCTTCCAGCACATAGCTACGTACACTCTCCGGCAGCTCGTATTCCCTTACCGCAACGGCCGCATCGGTGGGGTAAAAGGAAAATGCCAGACTCAACTCGCCATCGCTCATCAGGGTGCGCAGGTTGGGGCCAGAGTCCGGGAACGTACGCCCGCTGCGCCACAGGTGCGGGTGCAGCTTATCCAGATAGGCCCACAGCGGGGCCGTCACACGCTCGAAATCGGCGTCTTCCACCGGCTGGTAAAGGGCATCATCCTGGTCTGTAAGTTCGATCAGAGCCTGCTTCAAAAAGGTGCTGCCGGTGAAGTCAGGGATGCGCGGATAGCTGAACTGGCCAGGGTTGGCCTTGGCCCATTCAAGCAGTGCCGGCATGTCCTGAGGCGGGGTGTCGATCAGGGCGCTGTCGTAATAGAAGGTGATCTGCGCCTTGCCCCAGGGCGACTCATAGCCCTCGGTGGGCAGGGTGAAATCGGTGACCACTTCGGGGTTGTCGTCGGCGTTGGTGAGCGCAAAATTGGGCAGTGCCTCGGCGAAGGGGCCAAACAGCAGGTCGCTATCGCGCATCGCGGCAAAGTTTTCGCCGTTGATCCAGATCAGGTCAATGCTGCCCTCGTCATCGTTACCCGCCTGCTTCTCGGCCAGTACCCGCGACACCGCACTGCTGGTGTCATCCAGTTTCACGTGCGCCACCTCAACATCGAACTGCGCCTGCATTTGCTCGGCCACCCAGTCGATATAGCGGTTGGTGCGAGAGTCACCGCCCCAGGCGTTCCAGTAAACCGTTTGGCCGTCAGCTTCGTCCAGCACGGCTGGCCAGTCGCTTGGATCGGGCGCCGCCACGGCGGGAAGTGTCAGCGCCAGCAAGGGGGCTATCAGGGGGTATCGGCGTTTCAGCATGGGGTACCTCTGTCAGGATGAGCCGGCATTATCAAGGGCCGTAAATTAAAGCGTCGCGCGCAGGCGCTGCAGTTCGTCTTGAACGTGATCGATGATCGGCGGTGACAGGTAGTGCTCGACTCGGTCGCGTACGTGGGCAATGACGGTGGCATCCGTGAGTTCTGCCGACCAGTCCTCGCCGCGCTGCTGGGCGTCCTTGGCGCGCAGGTGCTGGGCACGCCACTTGGCGCACCAGGTCAGCGACCACAGCCAGGTGGCACGTCGGCAGGCCACCAGCGTGTCGGCGCTGGGCGACTTCCCCATGGCGGCCTGCCAGCGGCGGTAAAACCCGATGACCTCATCCAATGACAGCACCGCCTGGCTATTCAGGTCCCAGGTGGTGGAGGTGTAGAGGCTGGTATGGGCCAGGTCGATGCCCGGCAGGCCGTAGCGACACTTCTCCAGGTCCACCAGCACCGCGCGCCCCTCGGCATCGATCAGAAAGTTGCCGGGGTGGGTGTCAAAGCTGATCAGGCAGCGTTCGGCATCGGCAAGCGCCGTCGGCAGAGCCGCCAGTTCATCGCGAATGCGTGCCACCACCTCAGCGCTCAAGTCGGCCTGTTCGAGCCATTCTGACTGGCGAGCCACTTCCTCGCGCATGGCCCGCCACGGGTCTGCTGGCGCTAGCAGTGGGGCAGGCTGGTCCGGCAGTGGCAGCCGGTGCAGGCTGGCCAGGGTTTCAGCGATGCGGGGTAAATCCTGCGGTAGTTGGGCCAACTGGCCTGAGATAGCATCCACCAACAGGCCGCCGCGCGGCAAGGCATCGCTTACTTCCAGAAGGCCATGTAAACGTGGCACATGGCCGCCCTGGCTGGCGCGCTGGTAGCAGGCCGCTTCGTAGGCGAGGTTATCGGCGGGGCCAAGGTTCATCTGGCTTTGTTTGGGAAGCCGTGCCACCCAGTCGCCACCGTCGCGGTGTATCCAAACATGGTCGTGGGCAAGCCCGGTATCCGCCATCGGGGATAGCGATTGATAGCGAATCTGGGCCTTTTGCAGCACTGCTTCCAGGGGCTGCAGGCGCGCCTCTAAAGGTGTCGGCATGGCGTCATCCGTGTTGAACAAGTCATCGTTGCCACTAAGTGGTTGTTCTAACGCCAACCTTACACGGTTTATGGTTAAAAATGATCCAGGCGCGGCGGAAAGGCGCGGTCATGCAGCCCAGGTGGAATATCAACAGCCCTAGTTTTGCATGGGAATATCATCTTTCCAGCGAAAACCGACGCCACCTGCTTTCCAGATGCCGTCGCGATTGAAGGGATGCGGGCCGGATAAGTTGATGTACTGGGGCAATTCGAAGTGCGGCGCCAGATTCTGCCTGGCCTTGACCGTCACGCGATCCATGATCCTCAGCCCCTGCTCCTCGGCGGACATGTGCGCCTCCGGCGCTGCCCGGTGGGCCAGCGCCCAGTTATCTATATAGAGGAGATCGCCCGTATCGTAGTGGTAGCGTATGCCGTACCCCTTTTCGAATGACGCATTCAGCAGGTCGTTATAGTCGCTCAAAAGCTGCTTCATCTCGTCTTCGTTGAGCAGGCGAAGTTGCTCGGTGGAGGCGGGGGTCTGCTGCAGCTCATCAATGGCGACACCCTCTTCCGGCAGCCGCTCGATGACGGCGCCGGTCATTCCCAGGTGCAGCCATACGCTCTTGCGCCCGGAAATAGGGTGCTTGTGGACCACGGGGTGACTCACGCCTGACGCCGAGTTGACGGACACCAGCCGCTCCCAGAAAGCCTGCTTTTCCTCGGGCAGAACATCAAAGGCGGCTCCCTGGTGGGCGAAATGGGTGCCGCCGCCCTGCTCAGGAGCGCGTGCCATATAGTAGGCGGAGTGGGAGAAGGTGGCGGCCTCAAAGCTGCCATCATTATGCCACTGGGGCCCCACGCCCAGGATGCCGTAGCGGTCATCATTGGAGCAGCGGAAGATATCCCGGTTCATGCCGGGCGTCGCTGGGTGGACGCCATGAGTGGAATGTATTTCGCCCGCGCCCCACCACTTGCTCGCGTTGACCAGCTCATCGGCCGAGAGATCTGCCTGGTGTTTGAAAACGATGAAGCCACGGTTCGCCATTTCCACTTCCAGCGCCTCGATGACAGGCTCGGGGAGTCGCTGACGAACGTCAGCCCCGTAGATCTCGACGCCCAGTGGTTCTAGCTGCTTGACCGTCAGGCCCGCTTCCTCAAACAGCGCGATACGCTCAGGGTCGAGCGGCGGTATGATGGGTGGTGTGTTGCTGAATTTTTCGGAGGGCGTTCGCATGATGGAAGTGACCTCGATGGGTGAGTGCGTGGCAGCGTCAACCGGTTGAGGGTTGACCCGCCTCGGATCATCAGGATCAAAAGGTCCAGATCTCTTATGGGCAGACCATCAGCGATTTTGTTCCTCAGGCGTCAGCAGGACGGGCGCAAAACGCAAGACGGCACCTGCCAGGTGCCGTCTTGGTTCGCGCTATGGGCGTACGCTAAAGCGCCGCAATCTTCGCCTTTTGCTCTTCCAGCAGCTTTTTGGCGGCCTGGAACTCGGCGAGTTTGCCGCGTTCTTTCTCTACCACGGCTTCGGGGGCCTTGGCGATAAAGCCCTCGTTGCCGAGCTTCTTCTCGATGCCGCCGATCAGCTTGTCCTGTTTTTCAATTTCCTTGGTCAGGCGTTGGAGTTCGGCGTCCTTGTCGATCAGGTCGGCCATGGGTACCAGTACTTCCATATCGCCGACCAGCTGTGTGGCCGAAAGCGGCGCGTCATCGGGGTTTTCAAGCCAGGTGGCGCTTTCCAGCTTGGCGAGCTTGGCGAGGAAGTGGCGGTAGCTTTCAAGTCGCTCGGCGTCTTCCCGCTTACCCTTGGTGAGCAGCACGTCCAGCGGCTTGCCGGGGGCAATGTTCATCTCGGCGCGGATATTGCGCACGGCGATGATCACGCCCTTCAGCCATTCGATATCGCGGGTCGCCTGCTCGTCGATCTTGCTGTTGTCGGCTTCCGGCCACGCCTGCAGCATGATGGACGCGTCGTCGCCCATATACATGCCCGCCAGGGGGGACACGCGCTGCCATATCTCTTCGGTGATATAGGGCATCATCGGGTGCGCCAGGCGCAGAATGGCTTCGAGCACGCGCACCAGCGTCCGGCGCGTGCCGCGCTTGGCTTCCACCGTGGCATTCTCATCCCAGAGTACCGGCTTGGAAAGCTCCAGATACCAGTCGCAGTACTCGTTCCAGACGAACTCGTAGAGCGCCTGGGAGGCATGGTCGAAGCGGTACTCGTCCATTGCCTTGGTCACTTGCGCTTCGGTTTTCTGCAGCTGGGAGATAATCCAGCGGTCGGCCAGCGACAGCTCAACCTCGCCACCGTCGGTACCGCAATCCTCGCCTTCGGCGTTCATCAGCACGTAGCGCGACGCGTTCCACAGCTTGTTGCAGAAGTTGCGGTAGCCGTCCAGGCGATTTATGTCGAACTTGATATCGCGCCCGGTCGTCGCCTGGGAGAGGAAGGTAAAGCGCAGGGCATCGGTGCCGTGGGCTTCAATGCCGTCTTTAAACTCTTCTTTGGTGGCTTTGGCAATCGCCTTGGCTTTTTGCGGCTGCATCATGTTGCCGGTGCGTTTTTCGAGCAGCGCATCCAGGCTGATCCCATCGATCAGATCGATGGGATCGAGCACGTTGCCCTTGGACTTGGACATCTTCTGACCCTGGCCGTCGCGCACCAGGCCGTGTACATAGACCGTTTTGAAGGGAACTTCGCCGGTGAACTTGAGCGTCATCATGATCATCCGGGCCACCCAGAAGAAAATGATGTCGAAGCCGGTGACCAGCACGCTGGTGGGGTGGAAGGTTTCAAGCTCCGGGGTCTGCTCCGGCCAGCCGAGGGTGCCGAAGGTCCACAGGCCCGAGCTGAACCAGGTGTCCAGCACGTCTTCGTCCTGGGTGAGCTCGATATCATCGCCCAGGCCGTGTTTCTCGCGGGCTTCCTGCTCGCTGCGGGCAACGTAGATATTGCCGTCGGCGTCGTACCAGGCCGGAATGCGGTGGCCCCACCACAGCTGGCGGGAAATGCACCAATCCTGAAGGTCGCGCATCCAGGCGAAGTACATGTTTTCGTAGTTCCTGGGTACGAACTGGATGTTGCCGTTTTCCACCGCTTCGATGGCGGGCTTGGCGAGGGACTCCACAGCGACAAACCACTGGTCGGTGAGCAGCGGCTCGATGACGTCACCCGAACGGTCGCCGTAGGGCATGGTGTTGTTGACGGCTTCCACTTGCTCGAGCAGGCCTAGAGCGTCCATGTCCGCGACGATCAGCTTGCGTGCCTCGAAGCGGTCGAGCCCGGCGTACTTGGCGGGCAGGCTGGCGTCTTCGTCCGGCTGGGGAGTGCCTTTCAGGTCGTAGATCTCGGCCTGCTCAAGAATTGCCGCGTCCTTGGAAAAGACGTTGATCAGCAAGTGATTCTGGCGTTTGCCGACCTCGTAGTCGTTGAAGTCGTGGGCCGGGGTGATTTTCACGCAGCCTGAGCCTTTTTCCATATCGGCGTGTTCATCGGCGACGATGGGAATCCGGCGGCCGACCAGCGGCAGCTCGATGAACTTACCAACCAGCGAGGCATAACGCGTGTCTTCCGGGTTGACCGCCACGCCGGTATCCCCCAGCAGGGTTTCCGGGCGGGTGGTGGCGACCACGAGATAGTCCTTGCCGTCGGCGGTTTTGACGCCATCGGCCAGCGGGTAGCGGAAGTGCCAGAAGCTGCCTTGCTGCTCCTTGTTCTCGACTTCCAGGTCGGAAATCGCGGTGTGCAGGGTGGGGTCCCAGTTGACCAGGCGCTTGCCGCGATAGATCAGGCCTTCCGCATGCAGGCGCACGAAGACTTCCTGGACGGCCTTGTAGAAGCCGTCGTCCATGGTGAAGCGCTCGCGGGACCAATCGACGCTGGCCCCCATGCGGCGCAGCTGGCGGGTAATATGGTCGCCGGATTCTTGCTTCCACTCCCAGACTTTATCGATAAACGCATCACGCCCGAGATCGTGGCGGGTTTTGCCCTCTTCGGCGGCGATTTTGCGCTCGACCAGCATCTGTGTGGCGATACCGGCGTGGTCGGTGCCTACCTGCCACAGGGTGTTGTTGCCCTGCATCCGCTTCCAGCGCGTCAGGGTATCCATGATGGTGTCCTGGAACGCATGACCCATGTGTAAACTGCCGGTCACGTTGGGCGGTGGAATCATGATCGAAAAGGGTTTGCCGTGTCCGGTCGGCGCGAAACGGTTGTCGGCTTCCCAGCGCTCGTACCAGCGAGTTTCGATCTGTTCAGGTTGGTAGGTCTTTTCCATGGATTGGCTCACCGCAACGATGCTCCCCGCCGGGAAGCATGGAATTCATAAATGGGATCGAAAAAATGGCGTCAAGTATAGCGCGATTAAGGGTAGGGCGTCAGGCCCTGGCCGTTTGGCGATTCAGTCCGCGCATGGCGATCAACCCAAGTACCGGCCCCGGCAACAGCCACCAGATCACCGCGAGGCCCTGATCCGACCATAAGGCGGTGACAAGCGCGATCGAGGGTATCGTCAGGCCAAAGCCAATGGCGTTCATCATGGCAAGCGCCGCGCCTAGCCGCTCGGGTGGCGCGGTAGCGCTGGCCAGGGCTGAAAACTGTGCGGAATCGGCGATCACGCTAAAGCCCCAGAGAAGTAAAAGGGCGATCAGCAAAAGCGGTGGCGCCCCGCCGATCAGCGGATAAAGCAGGCATAAGGCGCCCGAGGTGGCCAGCGCAACAAACGCCACGCGAGCGCTGCCATAGCGGCGACTCCAACGGCCGGCCAGCACGCAGCCGGGCAGGCCGATGGCAATGATCAAAAAGCTGATCCAGGACTGGGCGCTGGTGGCCGCATTAAGGCGTTCCAGCTCGCGTGTGACCAAAAACGGTACAAGGGCCCATAGTGCATAAAGCTCCCAGCAGTGGCCGAAGTAGCCCAGTGCGGCTGCCCGAAAATCTTTATGTTTGAACGCCGCAAGGCCCGCCCAGGGCCGCCCGCCATTGGCTTTGGCAGGGAGGTGCGGGCCAACGCCCAGCTTATAAATCATCAATGCAGCGACAAGCGCCAGCAGCGACGCCAGCAGCAGCGGCCATTGCCAGGGCAGGTGCAGGGTCAGCCCACGCAGCAGGTGCGGTGAGGCGATGCCCAGGGTCAGCATGCCGACCAGCCAGCCAAGCGCCGCCCCGGCGTGGCTGGGTGTCCAACTGACCACCAGTTTCATACCCAGCGGGTAGATGCCGGCCAGGCAAAGCCCGGTCGCGAAACGCGCGATCGCGGCGAGCGTAACGTTATCCGCCACTCCCATAAAGGCGGCGTTAACCAGTGCCCCGAGCACCGCCGAGATGGCAAACAGATGGCTGGCGCGAACGCGGTCGGCCAGGCCCGTGGTGGCAATCGCCAGGGTGCCGGTGATAAACCCGGCCTGCACGGCAATGGTGAGGAGTCCGAGGTCACCCTCACTCAGCCCGACAGCCTCCTGTAGCGCCAAGCCAACGCCGTTAACGCTGAACCACAGCGAGGTGCCGAACAGTTGGGCGATAACGATCGTGACTAGGGGGTAGCGCGTGAGCACGTTGGCGTCTCCATGAGTGTAAAGGGCGCGGCGAGGCCTCGCTTATGGTAATCAACAATTGACTGTTACGAAGAATTTTTTGAAAACAGCATTGTCGGAATGCGAGGGTACATCAAGACCCGTCAGGATTGTGTCGGGTAGGAAATTCACTTTGTATGCAATTGGAGTTTTTGATGCAGGTAGCCAAGCTTTTCGCTCCGGCAGTTGCCGCGCTGGTGTTCAGTGTTCCCGCCATGGCTCAGCAAATGGGTGGTGGTACTCCCAGTGTCGATGACCAGGTTAACCAGCTCGACAAAATGCTGGATCTGGATGACGGTCAGCAGGAAGAACTCAGCAACCTTTTGACCCAGATGCAAGATGAAAACAGGGCCAAGCAGCAGGAAGCCCGAGAGCTGCAACGGCAACTCAGCGAGCACGTCCAGCCCGACTACGATGAAGCGGCCATTCGTGCAGATGCGGAGCGTCTTGGTGACCTGACGGCCGAGATGACCGCTGACAGCGTCATCATGCAGTCTCAGATCGAAGACGTGTTCACTCAGGAACAGCGCGATCAACTGGATGAGGCCATGGCCCAGCGGCGGCAGCAAATGCAACAGATGCAGGAGCAGATGCAACAACAGGGAGGCTAAGGCGAAGACGCAGTGATAGAGACTGTCTTCTCCATTGATGACCCCGCCACGTGCGGGGTCACTCGTTTGTGGCGGATGATAGCCACGAGCTTCTTTGAAATGTCGGTTGCTCGAACAACCTAGCTTAACGGTAGTCGGAGCGGCTTAGTCATTACCCCAGCTTATGCGGTACGACCTCATGCCCGAGTTCTTTATAGCGCTGCCAGCAGGCGCGTTTGGCGACCAGCACTTGCTGGTGCTGGTTAATAATCTCGGCAATGCGGGTGTAGCGCTCAATGCCCTCGGGAATTTCCGGATGCAGGTTCAGCAGGGCGGTCTCTGTCGTGGGCACAGGCAGCTGTTGCCAACCTAGCGTGATCGGCACGCTTGTGGCCATGTCGCTGTCTTCCAGCGCGTGGGGTAGGTAGGCGTCGTCGCGAAAGCCCCACAGGGCCTCGTCGGCCTGTTCCGCCAGGGCTTTGTCCTCGCAGTGAAGATGCAGCCGGTAGCCCTTGCGGTGGATGGTCTCGGCCAGCTTGCAGGCAAACTGGAGGCGGGCATCCAGCGTTGTGTCCGGCAGGATATAAAAGTCGATACGCGCCATGGCGGATTCCTGGCAGGGCGTCTCAGGGCAGCGTCGCCGCAAGCAATGCCACGGCGACGCATGAGGGTGGGATTATGCCAACTGGGTGAGCCAGCCGTATTTGTCTTCACTACGGCCGTACTGGAGATCCAGCAGTTTGGTGCGAATGCGCTTGGCGACTTCGTTATTGCCACCCGCCGTGAGACGAATGCGCTCGTCTTCACTGACCAACTCGCCCACCGGCGTGATGACTGCCGCCGTGCCGCAGGCGAAGACTTCGGTAATCTCGCCTGAAGCTGCGCCCTCACGCCATTCGTCGATGCTGATAGGGCGTTCTTCCGGGCTCAGGCCCTCGTCTTTGGCCAGGGTGAGTACCGAGTTGCGCGTGACGCCTTCGAGAATGGTGTCGGTCAGGCGCGGCGTCACCAGGCGACCGTCCTTGAAGACGAAAAACAGGTTCATCCCGCCCAGCTCTTCGATCCACTTGCTTTCTGCGGCGTCCAGAAACGCCACCTGGCCGCAGCCGTTGGCGGCGGCTTCCTTTTGCGCTGCCAGTGAGGCCGCGTAGTTGCCGCCGCACTTGGCAAAGCCGGTGCCGCCTGGCGCGGCGCGCTTGTAGTGGGAGGAGAGCCAGATGGACACGGGCTCGATCCCGCCTTTGAAATAGGCGGCGGCCGGCGAGGCGATCACGTAATAATCCACCTCGTGGGCGGGTCGTACCCCCAGAAAGGCTTCCGTGGCAATCATGAACGGGCGCAGATAGAGGCTGCATTCGTCGGCATCGCTTGAGGGCGTGGGTACCCATACGTGATCCTGAGCGAGCAGGGCTTTCAGTGAGCCAATAAAATCCTCATCGGAAAGCTCGGGCAGCGCCAGACGACGCGCACTGCGGCGAAAGCGTTCGGCGTTTTTCTCGGGGCGGAACGTCCAGACAGAGCCGTCGGCGTGACGGTACGCCTTGATGCCCTCAAAGATCTCCTGGCCGTAATGCAGCACCGAGGCGGCGGGGTCGAGCGTCAGAGGGCCGTAGGGACGCACCTGGTGACCGTGCCAATCGGCGTCGATCGTCCAGCGGATGTGCGCCATATGGTCGGTGAAGTGCTTGCCAAAGCCAGGGTTGTTGAGAATATTGTCGCGAATCCCGTCGGCCGTCGGTTGGTTGGACGGCAGGGCTTCAAAATGAGTATCAAAACTTGCAGTGGGCACGGCTGTCAGTCTCCGCTAGCAACACGCCTCTCAGGGCGACTACTGTAATAAGTTGGGGTATTAAAACAGGCGTACTGGGTAAAGCTCAGTACGCCTTGATATGTTCAGGTTTAACGGTTGTGGCGCGTAAAGGCAACCGCTGGTTGTCTAGTCGTCGCCATTTTCGACTTGGGCGTCGTTTTCGCGGTCCAGCAGATATTGCGTCAGTAGCCCCACAGGGCGTCCGGTGGCGCCTTTCTGCTTGCCGGAGTGCCAGGCAGTCCCCGCAATATCCAGGTGTGCCCAGGGAAAATGCTCGGCAAAGCGCGACAGGAAACAGGCGGCGGTAATGGTGCCCGCCGGGCGGCCGCCGATATTGGCCAGATCGGCAAAGTTGGAGTCGAGCTGCTCCTGATATTCGTCCCACAGCGGCAGGTGCCAAGCACGGTCCCAGGCGGCTTCGCCGGCGTCGAGCAGGTCCAGTGCCAGGTCGTCGTCGTTGGATAGCAGACCGGTGGCGTGGTGGCCAAGCGCGATGATGGCCGCGCCGGTGAGCGTGGCGATATCGACCACGCTCGCCGGTTTGAAGCGCTCGGCGTAGGTCAGGGCGTCGCACAGCACCAGCCTGCCTTCTGCGTCGGTGTTGAGCACCTCAACGGTTAGCCCCTTGAGCGTGGTAATGATATCGCCGGGTTTGGTGGCGGCGCCGTCCGGCATGTTTTCGGCCGCGGCAACGATAAATACCAGGTTCAACTTGGGCTTGATCGTGAGGAGTGCTTTGACCGTGCCGAATACGCTGGCGGCACCGCCCATGTCGAACTTCATCTCGTCCATGCCTTCGCCAGCCTTGAGCGAAATGCCGCCGGTATCGAAGGTGATACCCTTGCCGATCAGGACGTGGGGGGCTTCATCCGCGTTCTCGGCACCATTGTAGCGCATGACGATCAGGCGGCTTGGCTCTCGACTGCCGCGCCCGACCGATAGCAGGGCGCCCGCACCCAATTCGGCAAGCGCTTCTTCGTCCAGAATATCGACGTCCAACGCGCCTTGGGAGTCACGGCCAAGCTGTTCCGCCTGGTCGGCCAGGTAGCTAGGCGTGCACACATTCCCCGGCAGATTGCCCAGCGTACGCGTATAGTTGATACCCTGACCGATAGCGCTACCCTGGTGGGCGCCCTGTCGGGCAGCCTCGGCGTCGGCGGCGTTGCTAATCATCAGGTTCAGCTGCGTCAGGCTTGGCGCTGGCGCCGGGTTGCGCTTGAACTGATCAAAACGGTAGTTCGCGCGCTCGATGCTTTCGAGCACCTTGCGTGCTTTCCAGCCGGTATCGCGATCGGCAAGCGGTACTTCGGTCAGCATGACGCTTGCGTTATCAATAGGCAGTTTGAGGAGCGCCGTCATGGCGGCATCCAGCGCCTTCAGGTACGCCGTTTCATGGCATTTTTCGCGTTCGCCAAGGCCAACGAGCAGCAGGCGCTCGGCACCCAGGCCTGGGGCATACGGCAATAGCTGTATGTTCGCGAGGCTGGCATCAACGTCGCCATTGGCTACAAGCTGGCCGATCAGTTGCTCGCTGGCATCGTCGAGTTTGGCAACGGCGGGCAATAAATCGCGACTTTTGTGGTCAGGCACCTTGTAAATAGGGACGACCAGACAGGCCGTTTCTATTTTGGCGGGATTGGCCGTTTGAACGGAAAATTCCATGACGTCTCCAACAAGACAAGCATCGAGGTATTCAGGATAATGACCCAGTGTACCCAAGCACGGCAGGTGTTGCATAACATCCTGCACGACTAGCCGGAGAGCGCGTTGATCTTATTTCGCTATTTAACCCGAGAAGTTCTGGTCACCATGTCCGCTGTGGCGGGCATTTTGCTGTTGGTGATCATGGGCAGCCGCTTTATCCGCTATTTTTCCGACGCGGCGGAGGGCGATTTCCCGGTCAATATTCTGGGCAGCTTGATGGTCTATCACCTGCCGGGGTTCATGGAGCTTATCCTGCCGCTTTCGTTCTTTTTGGGCATATTGCTGGCTTATGGCCAGTTGTACATGAACAGCGAAATTACGGTGATGGTGGCCTGTGGCATGAGCCCCAAACGGCTGCTCAAGGTGACGTTGCTCCCCGCCTCGGCGGTGGCGATAGCGGTGGGTGTTTGTAGCCTTTGGCTGACACCCGCAGGCGCTTTGCAAACGGCTGCGATCATAGAAGAACAGGAAAGCCGATTGGACGTGTCGGTGCTGGCACCCGGCCGCTTTCAGGAGTTCGGCGGTGGCCGTACCGCCTATATCAGCGGTTTCAATGAGGATGGAAGTGAAATGCAGGATGTTCTCGTCCACGAGCAGCGCAATCCTTCCGATGACGCCGAGCACGACTATGTCACTAGAGCCGAGTCCGGCTACCAGGAAACACGCATGGAAACCGGTAGCCGCTTTCTGGTCCTCAATAACGGCGAGCGTTACGGCGTAACGCCAGGACAGCGCAATGTTGAACGCTTGACGTTCGAACGTTATACGCTGCGGTTGGGCTTGAGCCGCGACCGACAGGAGCTGGATTCGCTGGAGTACGCCACTACGCTGGCGCTCTGGCAGAATGACAACGATCGCGCCCAGGCCCAATGGCAGTGGCGGGCCGGTCTGCCGTTGATGGTCTTTATTCTGGCGATCATGGCGCAGCCCCTGTCGCGAGTTAACCCCCGACAAGGGCGCTTTGCCAAGCTGCTTCCCGCGGTCTTTTTATACGTTGCGTACCTGAGCTTACTGTTGGCTGCCGTGGATGCGGTGGGCAGCGGTGCGTGGTCCACCACTGTGGGTATATGGCCCGTTCATGGGCTGTTTCTAACATTGGGGCTCTTGCTGATCTGGCACTCACAACGCAAGGGGATGCGCTGATGATCATTGATCGCCTCGACCGCTATATTGCCCGCAATGTGCTGGCAGCCATTGTGGTGGTGCAGTTCGTCCTGCTCGGGTTGGATATCACCATCGCCTACATCGACGATCTGGGCGATGTGCAGGAAGGGTATTCGGCCCTGGATGCGCTGTTCTATTTGTTGATGCGCACCCCCTGGCGGTTTTATCAATACGCACCGGTAGCGGTACTGATAGGCGCGCTGATCGGCTTGGGCAGTATGGCGTCAAGCAACGAACTGACCGTGATGCGTGCGGCGGGCCGTTCACTGGGGCGGATTGTCTGGAGCGTGATGAAGCCCGTGTTGGTCTTCGTCGTCGTGGTGCTGATGGTGGCTGAGTATGTCAGCCCACGCACCGAACAATATGCCGAAGCGTGGCGGCTTGAGCAGCTTCAGGGGGAGGGCGCCATGTTGACCAGTCGCAGCGGCTGGCAGGTCGAGGGAGACAGCGTTTACCGCTTCGGCGCGATTCGGGCGGATAACGTGGTGCTCGACTTGACCCGTTACCGGTTTGATGAGGAACGTCTCGTCGAAGCGACTCACGCGCGTCGCGCCAACTGGGACGATGGCGGGTGGCAGTTGGAGGATGTCGCCACTACACGGATTTTTGATGACCACACCGAGTCCGAGCAAGCCCAAACCATGCGCTGGGAAACCGACCTCACCCCGCTTCAACTGGAGCGCCTGTTGCGTTCGGTAGAAAGTCAGGCACCCAGCGAGCTTTGGGCCTACGCGCGCTTCCTGGAAGCGCAGGGCATGCAGACGGACCAGCCGTTGCTGTATTTCTGGCAAAAAATGTTAATGCCGCTGACCATGGGGTCGCTGGTGCTGATTGCCGCGTCGTTTGTGTTTGGTCCGCTGCGTACCGTGGCGGCGGGCACCCGGGTGTTTTATGGCGTGGTCACCGGTCTGGTCTTTAAATACGTTCAGGACTTGCTGGCACCGGCCTCGACACTCTTTGGATTCTCCCCCGTCTGGGCGGTACTGGTGCCGACGCTGGCGTGCGCAGTGGTGGGGGTCTATTTCCTGAGGCGCAACGGTTAATTCCTGATCTCAAGGAGCTCTATGACCAAGCGACGTTTTCCCCAGCCGGGCAATATCCGGCCCGCGGGATTGCCATCGCGCCTGGGGGCGATGCTCTATGATGGCTTGTTGGTGACAGCCATCTGGATTGCCGTGACGGTCGCCCATTTGGCGTTTTTCAGGTTTGTGCTAGACCAAGAGGCAGAAGATATAGGCACTCTGGAGGTCGATATCTGGAGCCTGCGGCTTTTGCTGGTGCTGAGCACGACGCTGTTTTTTGTTTTTTTCTGGCGGCGTGGTGGCATGACACTGGGCATGCAGGCGTGGCGACTGCGCGTGCAAACCCTCGATGGTGAGGTCATTTCCCTCAAGCAAAGTCTGGTGCGCTGCCTCACTGCCTGGCTTTCTCTGGCAGCGCTGGGGATTGGTTACTGGTGGGTGTTATTCGATAAGCATTACCGTAGCTGGCCGGACATCGCCTCCGGCACCCAGACCGTGAAATTGCCCAAGCATTAATTTTTCTGTGCAAGAATACAAAATGTCGCTCCCGACAATCAGTTACATGCACCTTCATAAAATTTAAGACGAATCGATACTAAAGGCCATGCATTTTTACTTGCAAAGATGTATGCGACTCATTTACATTCACCTTGTGAACTTTATGAGGTGCAGCCATGTACGTGTGTGTGTGCAAGGGAGTAACTGACCATCAGATCCGCCAGCAGGTGAGCGACGGCGCGCGTAGCTGGCGAGAAGTCCGTGAAGCAACCGGCTGTGCCACCCAATGCGGCAAGTGCGCATGCTTCGCCAAATCGGTGACTCGCGAAGCGGTTCATGAGGCTCGCCTGGAAGCCAATGCTGGCCTTGCATATGCCATTTGACGCGAATCACTATTATTAGGGTTATCTTTAGCAAATATATGATTTGCTTGAATTTTTGTCTCTCATCTCTATACTCCCAGTAAGGCTGGGAGTACGCCTTTTATGGCCAATACTCCTTCATTAGCGTAACTGCTTGATAGAGCCTGCTAAACTATCAGCATTACAGAGAAAAGGTGACGTCATGAAAGGTGATCCGAAAGTAATCGAGCATCTCAATATTGCACTTGGCAATGAGCTGGTCGCCATCAACCAGTATTTTTTGCATGCTAAAATGTATAAAGACTGGGGCCTGCAAGCACTTGCCAAGTGGGAATACGATGAATCCATCGAAGAGATGCAGCACGCCGACAAGCTTATTGAGCGCATCCTGTTCCTCGAGGGCATTCCCAACCTGCAGGACCTGGGCAAGCTGCACATTGGCGAGAACGTCAAGGAAATGCTCGAGTGTGACCTGAAGATCGAGCACGATGGCCGTAACGACTATATTGAAGCCATCACCTACTGCGAAAGCGTCAAAGACTACGTAACGCGCGACATGCTGCGCGATCTGCTTGCTGACGAAGAAGATCATATCGACCACATCGAAACCGAGCTTGGCTTGATCGACAAGGTGGGTATTCAGAATTACATGCAGCGCCAGATGCAGATGGCAGGCGACGAGTAATCGCTTGAATTGAGCCAGCTTAACAACTGAGCCAATCGCACAACGCAAAACGGGCAGCCATCATTGGCTGCCCGTTTTGCTTTCCGCTATCTACTATCTAAAAGCTACAAGCGTTATTCACTGTCGTCAGAGGCTTCTACGATGCCGCAGCCCACGCGGCTTCCGCCGCCGCCCAGTGCTTCAGGGTCATCCGAATAGTTATCGCCACCTTCGTGAATCATGATGCTGCGGCCTTTTATATCCTCGACACTCAAGCGCGGCGCGAGGACAGGCAGCGTGGCGTTGCCATCTTCATCCACGATAAGCACGGGTAAATCGCCCAAGTGGCCGTCTTCGTAGGGCCCTTTATGGCTGCCTGTTTCTTCAGGGTCATAATGGCCCCCAGCATACAGTCCCGCGGTCATGTGCCCGCTATCGTTTTCCTGAGCCTCGCAGCTTGGGTTCTGGTGTACATGAAAGCCGTGGGGGCCAGTCTCCAGATCGCTGAGGTCAGGCGTCAACAGCAGGCCATGTTCAGTGTCTTCCAGCGTGATGCTGCCGATGGACTCGCCCACGCCTTCGGGGCTGATTTTATGCATTCCTACATCCATGCTGTCGTTAGCCTGAGCAGCAGAGACGAGCAGTAGAGAGGCGGAAAGACCGCCGATTATTGCGGCATAACGCATGATAATGTCTCCTTTCCTTGTCCATGGAAATTTCGCGATTAAGGTACTTCCTTAAAGTAGCTGCATGAAGGCTAACCTGCCAATCTCTTCGTCCACGGCTTTCCCCATTGCGTGGATGACAACGCCTTGCCAAGCCGCGACAATGGCACGCTGCCATAGTGACCCGTTATGATTACCCAGGAGCGTTATGACGCCACTCAACATCCTCTATCAGGATGAGCATCTGGTTGCGGTACATAAGCCGTCAGGCCTTTTAGTCCATCGTTCGGCGCTGGCGCGTGGAGAAACCGAATTTCTCCTTCAGCGGCTGCGTAATCAGCTTGGCAAGCGCGTCTACCCGGTGCATCGGTTAGACCGGCCCACCTCAGGCGTGATGGTGTTTGGTTTATCCTCCGAGGTTGCCGCTCTGCTCAGCGACGCCTTCAGCGAGCGTCAGGTGGAGAAGCGCTATTTGGCGATAGTCCGCGGTAAAGCGCCGGAAAGTGAGCGTTTGGATTATCCGCTCCGGGAAGAGGATGGCACCCGACCCAAGGCGGAAATGCCCGCGATGCCAGCGATGACCGATATTCGCCGTCTGGATAGCGTCGAATTGCCGGTGCAGGTCGACCGTTACCCAGTGGCGCGTTACTCGCTGGTCGAGGCGCGGCCATTGACCGGGCGACGCCACCAGATTCGCCGCCATCTGTCACGGCGTGGCTACCCCATCATTGGTGATGCCAAGCACGGCAAAAGCGTCCACAACCGCTTTTTTGCCGAACAGCTAAGGGCTCCCCGGTTGCTGCTGGCCGCGACCTATCTGGCGTTTGACCATCCGCTGTTCGACAAGCGCATTCAGCTTGGCTGTGCCTTGGATGGCACCATGAGCACGCTGCTTGATTACCTTGGCTGGTCGGGTCACCTGCCGCTGGACAGTGTGCGCACGCCGCCCGTCAGCACACCATCCGCCCTTCTAACATGAGTGTGGGAGACACTATGTCGTCTGCGGACTACGATTTTCGTTTCGGCGGGATTCGCCGCCTCTATGGTCAGCGTGCCGCGGATGCCTTTCGCCATGCCCACGTGGTGGTGGTAGGTGTTGGTGGTGTGGGGAGTTGGGCAGTCGAGGCGCTGGCGCGCTCGGGCATTGGCAAGCTGACGCTGATCGACCTGGATGACGTCTGCGTCTCCAACGTCAACCGACAGCTGCACGCCCTGGATGGCACCATTGGTCAGCCCAAGGTGGAAGTGCTTGCCGAACGCTGCCGCTTGATTGCTCCAGAAATCGAGATTGTGGCCGACACCGCCTTCGTCACACCCACCAACTTGGCCGAGCGGATTCCTGATGACGCTAACCACGTGGTGGATGCCATCGACAGTGTGATTGCCAAGGCCGCGCTGATTGCCTGGTGCAAGCGGCGCAAAATCCCGATTACCGTTACCGGCGCGGCGGGTGGGCAGACCGATCCCACACGTATTCAAGTCGCTGATTTGACGCGCACCGAGCACGACCCGCTGTTATCCAAGGTGCGCTCGCGGCTGCGTCGGGACTACGGCTTTTCCCGTAACCCCAAGCGGCGCTTCTCGGTGGAGTGCGTCTACTCCGACGAGCAGTTGATCTATCCCGGCGCCGATGGCGAAGTCTGTCTGCAAAAGCCTGGCAGCGGCGACGCCACGCGCTTGGACTGCGCCTCGGGCTTCGGTGCCGCCACTTTTCTGACCGGCACCTTTGGCTTTGTCGCCGCCTCCAAGGTGCTTGAGCGACTTGCCAAAAAAGCCACCAGCCAGTGACCCAAAAGGAAGCTTTATGACCACCCCCGCCCCCGGTATTTACCGTCATTACAAAGGCAGCCTTTACGAAGTGCTCGGCACTGCCCAGCACAGCGAAAGTGAAGAGGCGCTGGTTGTGTATCGTGCCCTGTATGGCGACTACGGTCTCTGGGTGCGCCCGCTTGAGATGTTTATGGAAACAGTCACCAAAGAGGGCGAGACCCAGCCCCGTTTTGTGCTGGAAAAAGCGTTTTAGCGAGCGCTATTGCTTATATTCTTTAACCAGCTATCTTTATAACCTTTATTGCATGGCGTAAACATTGAGGATATAAGCATGAAGACCTTCGCGCTTTCCCAGCACAAGGGAGAAGGCACGCCGGATGTCGCCGGTTTTTTTGATCCCCGCACTTTTAGCATTCAGTACGTAGTGAGCGACCCGGCTACCCAGCAGTGTGCGATTATTGACCCGGTGCTGGATTTTGACGAGAAATCAGGCGCAACGGCGACCTTTAGCGCTGACAAGTTACTGGCTTATATAGAGCAAGAAGGGCTTTCGGTCGCCTGGATTCTGGATACCCATCCCCACGCCGACCACTTCTCGGCGGCCCACTATTTACAGGAAAAAACCGGCGCGCCCACCGCCATAGGCCAGCACGTCACTAAAGTACAGGCGCTGTGGAAGGATATCTATCACTGGCCGGAGATGCCCGCCGATGGCCGTCAGTGGGATACGCTGTTTGCGGAAGGCGACACGTTTAAAATTGGCAAGCTGGACGCCCGCGTGCTGTATTCGCCAGGCCACACGCTGGCTTCGATTACCTATGTAATCGGCGATGCGGCTTTCGTTCATGACACCCTTTTCCAGCCGGATTTTGGTACCGCCAGGGCGGACTTTCCCGGTGGAAGTGCCAAAGCGCTATGGGATTCCATTCAGCAGATTCTCTCCTTGCCTGACCAAACTCGCTTGTTCACCGGCCACGATTATATGCCTGATGACCGCGAGCCCGAGTGGCAAAGCAGCGTCGCCGAGCAGCGGGCGCACAACCCGCACTTGGTGGGTAAAAGCCAGGATGACTACATTGCGCTGCGCCACAAGCGTGATAGCGAACTACCCATGCCCAAGCTGATTCTCCACGCGCTACAGGTCAACACCCAAGGTGGCCGCCTGCCGGCGCCAGAGGCCAACGGCAAGCGCTACCTGAAAATCCCGCTGGATGCACTGGAAGGTGCGGCCTGGGAGTAACGTCCACTGATAGTCTGCTTGGTGCGTTCTGCGGTAGGCTACCGGCTAACTGTTTTACTTTTCCGCCAAGGAACGGTCATGCCCCCGACATCGCCGCAACAAACGCTCAAGGACGTCTTCGGCTTTGACGACTTTCGTGGCGGCCAGCAGGCGGTGGTGTCAAGAGTGCTGGAAAGGCACTCCACGGCGGCGATTTTCGCCACCGGTGCGGGAAAGTCGCTTTGCTACCAGCTCCCGGCGCTGCATCTGCCGCATTTGACGCTGGTGGTGTCGCCGCTGCTGGCGCTGATGCAGGATCAGCTCTCTTTTCTAACCCGCCATGGCGTGGCGGCGGCCAGTATTGATTCCACCCAGGACCGCGACACCACCCAGGATGTCATGGAACGCGCCAAAAGCGGTGAGCTGCAAATCCTGATGATCTCGGTGGAGCGGCTCAAGAATGAGCGCTTTCGCCACTTTCTACGCCAGGTGCGTATTTCGCTGCTGGTGGTCGACGAAGCCCACTGTCTTTCCGAGTGGGGGCATAACTTTCGCCCCGATTACTTGAAACTGCCGGACTACCAGCGGGACTTTGCCATTCCCCAGGTGCTGCTGCTCACCGCTACGGCAACGCCCGCGGTAATTGCGGATATGCGAGAGAAGTTTGCCATTGATCAGGATAACGTCATCACAACCGGCTTTTACCGTCCCAACCTTGAGCTGCTGGTGGCACCCGCCATGGAGGATCGCCAACAGCAGTTGATCGAATGGCTGAAACCGCAGATGCAGCCAGGGCGCGAAGCACCGACGATTATCTATGTCACATTGCAGCAAACCGCTGAGCGTGTGGCGAGCGCGCTGACGGATCAGGGCATCGCCGCCCAGGCGTACCATGCGGGATTGGATGCCCAGCGGCGGGACGAGATTCAGGGCCAGTTCATGCGCGGTGAGTCGCCCTGCATCGTGGCGACCATTGCGTTCGGGATGGGCATCGACAAGGACGATATCCGCAACGTGGTTCACTATGACCTGCCCAAATCCATCGAAAACTACAGCCAGGAGATCGGGCGGGCGGGGCGCGATGGCCTGCCTTCCACCTGCCTGACCATGGCGGGGCGCGATGGCTTGCGGGTGCTGGAAAACTTCGTTTACGGCGATACGCCCGAATTCGCAGGCATTCATTGCCTGCTGGAAGAGATCGCTGCGGCAGGCCAATCGCCAGACCGCCAGTGGGAAGTGCTGCTCAATACGCTCTCCCGCGACACCAATATTCGCCTGCTGCCGTTGAAGACACTGCTGGTGCGGCTGGAGATGCACGGCATTATCGCCCCGCGCTTTGCGTTTCTCGCCGAGTACCGGCTGCGCTATCACATCGAGCCAGAGGCCCTGGTGGGCCGCTTTCAAGGTGAGCGTGCGACCTTGGTGCGTTTGCTGGTCGATAACATTCCCATCGCCCGTACCTGGGGAACGGTGGATTTTGAGCGCTTGCACAGTGCGGGTCAGGCCCAGCAGATTGACGCCTCCCGTGCCCGAGTGATCACAGCCCTTGAGTACTTCCAGGACAAAGGCTGGCTGACCCTTGAAGGCAAGCGGATGACCGATGTCTACGAGGTGCTCCAGCCGACTTTTTCCGTTGAAGCGCTGGCGAGCCAGTTATTTAACGAATGCCGCCATCGGGAGCGGCTGGAGATCGAGCGGCTACAGTCCATGCTGGCGCTTTTTGAGTCGAGGAGTTGTCTGACGCGGCGGCTGGCCGAACATTTTGGCGATAGCACTTTTGATGCGCCACCTGACACCGAACAGGGCCGCTGTGGCCACTGCTCGGTGTGTTACGGCCATCCGGTAAAACTGCCGGAGGCCACACCACCGCCCGAATTAACCGCTGCTGATTTTCAGCGCTATGCCACGCCGTTGATTGAGCGCCACACCACGCAGTTTGGCCGGCCGCCCAGTGCCCAGCGGCTGGCGCACTTTCTATGTGGTTTAACCATGCCGATATTCACACCGCTCAAAGCTCGTGGCCTTGACGGCTTCGCGGTTTTTGAACAGCGGCCTTACCCAGAGGTGCGCCAGTGGACTGAAAGGCATTTAGGCAATGCCGACCACTAGCGGTATATCATTCCCAAGCAGGGAAGGGGTCGGGCAGCGTCTTCCACGCTTCCATGCCTTCGAGTAACTCTGCGTCACTCAGCAGGCAGTCATCCAGCGCTTTGCGCATTCTGGCTTGATCCAGACTCTGGCCGATAAACACCAACTCCTGGCGCATGTCGCCAAACGGTTCTTGCCACTTGTCCATAATAAACTGGCGCGTTTCTGGGTCGTCCGGCCATTGGACTTCAGGAATGGCTTTCCAGAATACCCCGGCCATACCATGGTGAGCGATCCCGCCTGCCTGGCTCCACTGACCCGCGTAGCGCGGCCGGGTCGCCAGCCAGAAAAAGCCCTTCGAGCGTAGCAGGCCTTTACCAAACCACTCCTGATTGAGCAGGTCATGAAACTTCTGCGGATGGAAAGGGCGGCGGGCGTGGTAGGCAAAGCTGCCGATGCCATACTCCTCGGTTTCCGGTACGTGTTCGCCGCGCATCTCCTTTAGCCAGCCCGGTGCCAGTTGGGCGCGCTCGAAACTGAACTTTCCGGTGTCCAGCACTTTATCCAGAGGCACGCTTCCCCGAGTAATCGGCACCAGTTCAGCATCAGGGTTCAGCGAGCTTAGAATGGCCTTGAGAGCGCCCAGCTCTGTATCGCTGATCAGGTCGGTCTTGCTGATCAGCAGTACGTCGCAGAACTCGATTTGATCGACCAGCAGGTCGGCGACGTTGCGTTCGTCATCTTCACTCAGGCTTTCGCCTGCTTCGGCGAGGCTTTGCGCTTCGCGATACTGTTCAAGAAAGTTGGCACCGTCGACCACGGTGACCAGAGTATCCAACCGTGCTAGATGGGAAAGGCTCTGACCGCTCTCATCTTCAAAGGTAAAGGTTTCCGCCACGGGCAGTGGCTCGGAAATGCCCGTGGACTCAATGACCAGGTAATCGAACTTGCCCTCCTGGGCTAACTGGCTGACTTCTTCCAACAGATCTTCGCGCAGGGTGCAGCAGATGCAACCGTTGCTCATCTCTACTAGGCGTTCTTGTGAGCGGTTCAAGGCAACGTCGGTGTCAAGGGTCGATTCGCCAGGGCCACCGCGCACCAGTGCACCGTCGATATTCACCTCGCTCATATCGTTGACGATCACCGCCACACGGCGACCTTCGCGGTTAGCCAGAATATGATTGAGCACGGTGGTTTTACCGGCACCCAGAAAGCCCGAGATCACCGTTACGGGTAAAGGAGAAAACGCAGTCATTGCCCACCTCTAAATGATTTTATGTTATGTAATAATATAACAATAAAAAGGTGATGAAAAAAAGATGTGTTTTTCTGACGTCTTCATCAAGCGCTTCATCAGCAGTCGTCAGCGCTTATATTGCGTCGGGCAATAGCCGCGGAGGACATCCGGCGAGCGCAGGGCGGTATGCTTCGTTGCCCGGCCAGTGACGCGTTTGCGCCATAAACGAAACGAGGCCGGTTTGAGTTGGTGGCGCATCACCTCGACCACCTCCGGCTCGGCAAGGCCGTAGAGGGTCTCAATGGCGTCAAATGGCGTGCGGTCTTCCCAGGCCATTTCGATGATACGCGACTGTTCGTCGTCGGGCAGGCGGCGAAAGCGTTTGACGGCAGCTTTGGGCATGACGATACCTTTTAAAGTTCACGGGAAGTGATAGTCAACGGGGAGTGTTAGGGCGTATGCACATTGATTGGCGGCGTTTTATGGCGGCCCAACGCAAAGCGTCGATGCAAGCAAAAAGTGCCAAACTAACCCCCAGCACCGGGAGGGCCATACCCAGCGCAAGGGCAACGCCGACAAGCCCAAGCTTTGTACCTGGCGGCAGCAAAGCCCAGGGTTCGCTGACGGTGGGGAAGCGACGTCCGCTTGCCCGGGATACACGACGCCACCACAGTGTATAGCCCCACACAACTAGCATAACGATGCCCGCTGCGAGCACGCCAAGTACAAGTTGATTGATGGTGCCAAGCAGTACCCCCATGTGCAGGTCGATTCCCCAACGTGTCAGCTTTGCGGCCAGCGGAAAGCTGGCGAAGTCAGTCCTGTCGATAACGGCCATGGTGCGGGGATGCAGTGCTACCTGATCCACCTGGGTCGGCCAGCGACGGTCTATCTCAGCGACGCGCCATGCCTGACCTGGTGATGTCGGCGGTGTGATTTGCAGGCGGTCGGCCTCAAGCCCTGCCTGCCGCGCCGCGTGCAATGCGTGGTCAAAGGTAATCAGGGAAACAGCTGGGGCTTGAGTGGTAGCGGTTTGGGCATGCCCCCGGTGCTCGGCGTGCTCGTCCTGCGGGGTGGTGTCGTCAGCCGCCAGGTCGGTCGAGACTCTGGGTGTGTTCCAGCCCCAGGCATGGCGAAGCTCGGCGATATTGCCGCCCGCCCACTGCGACCAGGTTAGCCCCGTCGCTGAAAACAGCAACAGCCCAACGGTCAACACTACACCCAGGGTGGCATGACGTCTGGCAAGTCGACGCGGGCCCTGTGTGGCTTTCAAGGCGTGTCTTCGGTTGAGCCATAGCACGATACCGCCCAGTGCCATGACCCATAACCAGGATGCCGCGAGCTCGCTGTAAAGGCGGCCTGTATCACCCAATAGAAGCTGGCGATGAAACAGGTCGATCTGGGTGCGCAGCGGTAAAATACCGCTGGTGCCGTAAACCTTGGTCTCACCGGTGACATTGAGGGTAACGGGGTCAACGAAAACGGCGTTGTGCTGAGAGGGGGCAAGTGCCGGGTCGCTGAACATGATACGTGTGGTATCGCCAGGTTCGGGGGCCGGGCGAACCGCATCGGGGGAGGCGGCGCTGTTCAGATAATCTTGGGCTGCGGCAATCTGGGCACTTAACGGCTGCACGTCCCCTTGTTGGGTGCCTTGTAATGCGTCCTGGTAGACCCAGGCTTCCAGCGCAGGGCTGATAACATAAGCAATGCCAGATAGGGCCGCGACAAGAATGAACGGGCCCACCAACAAGCCAACATAAAAGTGCAGCCGACTGATTAACAACATCAGTGGGTTGCTGAATAAAGAACGCTGAGCCATGGCAGAACCTGGGTAAGAAAAGTCAGCTCGCATGGTAGGCGAGGGTGTTGGCAGGCACCAGTAAAACAGGGCGACATAGCGTCGCAATGAGACATGTCACTCGGGTTTGGCGGCTAACAGGGCACGAAACAAGCCGTTCATCAGCACCGGTTCGTCATGGCGGATCTGGAACCCTGCCTGGGTAAGCAATGGCGCCGCTTGGCGGGTGATATCGGTGGCGAGTATGGATGTCACTATATTAGCCAGGCGGCGACTAATCCCTGCTGGCTGGCCGTCGGGCTGGAACTTGTCCATCACGCACAGTTGACCGCCAGGCCTGAGTACACGGTAAGCTTCGGCCAGCCCTTGCTGGGGTGTGGGCATAACCGCGAGCAGTAAATGCATGACGACCACATCGAAATGCTCGTCTGGGTAGGTTAGTGCTTCAGCATCCATTACATGGCAAGTGACATCGCGCTGATAGCGATGGGCACGACGCATGGCGCGCTTGACCATCGCGGGCGTCAGGTCGGTTAAATGAATTTCCAGCTCACGAGGGATAAAAGGAAGGTCTAACCCAGTGCCAGCACCCACCAGCAATACGCGCATACCAGGTTCCCAGTCCACCTGACCCAGTGCCACCCGCCGGGGCCTGCGAAAAGCACGATTGGCAATCGCATCGTAAAGGGGCGCATAGGCGGTATAGCGTATGCGGTTCCAGGCGGCGGTGTTGAGCATAGATGCCCTCACTGACATGCAGCGTCGATCAATTATCTATAGCACGAATGAGTAGAGGTCACCAACAAGTGTGGGGTTTTTGGCAGGCGCGATTTTACATCAGTTTTATGAAGTTATTGTTTAAATGCTGATGACCGGTTTTTAATATTCTTTTTATGGATTTTTTATTACCGGTTTTAGTTCATTCTTTATTATTAAAGCGGTTTGTTAGGTTTTCGAGTATATCAAGTAAAAGCTGGCGATCATTCGAGTCGAGGGGTTCCAGAAGATGCTTTACGCGACTTGCCTGGTCGTCTAGGTGAAAGCTGGCTTGCCCTAATAACAATGCGGCCTCGCAGTTGAAGATTTCTGCCAGCTCCAGTAGTCGGACGATGTTGGGAATCACTCTCCCACGCTCTATCCGCGAGACAGCTTCATTGCCAATGCCCAAGCGTTCAGCCACTTCTTCCTGGGTCAGCTGACTGCGAATTCGCTGCTTGGCAATTGCTCTGCCAATGTTGCTAGCTAGCCGTTTCTGTTCAGTTTTGTTCACAGCGTCCTCCGTATAGACATAAATGGTTGAGGATCAACCTATTGACATGAAGGACTGTTTGGGTTGAATATCAACTTTTCTGGTTGATATAAAGCAGAATAGAGAGTTTTTGATAGCAGCATATGCCGGGAAAACCGGCAGATGGCAAATTTAAGTTTTTTGATCATTTAATTAAAAGTAAGGGTTGGTGTTTTAAGTTAGCTTTTTTGAGGAAAGTTAAAGCTAATTCGCAGTTTTTATAAGTTTTCGCAGGTGTTTAAGTAGTCATTGGATGATGCCGAGATAAAGGCAGATTTAGACACAGAGCGGGTGCAGGCCCTGCCGTTGGAAGCGGCGGGTTGCGGTTTATAACGTAATACATGAAGTTTTTTACTCTACTAGCGAATGGTTCAGGGATGATCACACCGCAGCCGTATACAGCCTTTGGCGAGCAGACGTGGCGTACCTGACGGATTTCAAGGCGTTAATATCATGTCTTCTACTAAGGCTCCAGTGGTTTTTAGGCAGTTGGCTGACAGCTTGACCTCTGTCAGTGAAAACAGTTTTTTTTATCATCTGGTAAAAGCACTTTCGGACATCCTGCGCGTTGACCATGTGCTATTGGCACGATTTGATTCTCAGCGCGGTATCGCAACGCCCTTGGCTTTCTGGACCCATGGTGCGCTTAGCGAGCTGGATGTGTACGCGGTGAAAGACACGCCCTGTGAACAGGTCGTGATGCTATCCCGCTGGCGTACACCTTCAGGGGTAATCGACCGTTTCCCGAACGACACAAGGCTCGAGGTATTATCGGCTGAAGGCTATTGGGGCATGGCGCTGCAGGCACCCGATGGCACTTGCCAGGGAGTGCTTGCCATCATGCACTCCTCACCGCTGGAGCTGCCTGACTACGCTGAAGAAATCTTGCGGGTCATTGCGATATTGGGGGGCACTGAACTTGCCCGCCAACTCGCCCAGGATAATGTTCAAGTACGTTTACGCAGAAAAAAACGCGCATTGCGGCTAATGAACCGGCGGCACGATTTATTAATGCATACCGGTAGCGAGCAGCAGTTGCTGCAGTCGGCTTGCAGCGTTGCGGTGAGTGTCGGCGGATACGCTGGCGCCTGGGTTACCGCATTAACGCCTGAAATGGGATCAGACGAGGCGTTATCCATAGAGGCGATGGCGGATGTAGATGGCGAGGCTGCTTCCTGGCTGAGCCCCGCCCAGCTTTTTATTTCCCGTTACTGCAAAGGACTGGCCGAGAGAGCTCTGCAACATAATCGCTCTATCGTCATTGAGCGCCCCAATGATGAAACGTTGCCTTCTGGGGTTAATCAGGCCCTAAGCGCTTTGGGGGCTGAACAGGTCGTTGCCTTGCCGCTTCAGTATGCCGATAAGCAGTACGGCGTAATGACGCTTTATCATCGGCAGCCTGGCATGCTGAACGTCGATGAAATGCAGTTGCTGGAAGAACTGGTCGATGAAGTATCGCTAGGTATCTATAGCCGTCGTCAAAAACAAGCAGAAACTCGTATCCAGCATGCGGTAACAAGAATTGCGACAGCTGTTTCCGCCAGTAATGGCGAGGCGTTTCTTCATCAGCTCACGGTGCACATGACCGAGGCCTTATCGGCAGAAGTCGGGTTTATTGCGTTGCTTGATGAACAGGATACCGATTTCGCTTGTACATTAACGCTATATGTAGAAGGCCAGCTCCAGGAAAATTTTGCCTATTACCTGCCTGGGGTGCCTTGCCACAGGGTAATGGTCGAACAGGAGTGTATTGTTCATAAAGACGCCGCCATCATGCTTCCCGGTGAAACGAATGGAGCGCTAAGTTGGGTAAATGGTTATGTAGGGAGGCGGTTGGATAATAGCCATGGTCAACCGATGGGGCTTATTGGCGTGATGTTCAAAGAGCCGCTGGCCGACGTGGATATCGTACGTAATGTGCTGCAGATATTTGCAGCCCGGGCCGCGTCAGAGCTGGAGCGCCAGGCAGACGAAAACCGTATAAGGCAATTGGCCTTTAATGATTCGGGCACGCAGTTACCCAACCGAGCGGCTTTCATGCGTCATCTTAAGCATGTGCTCACTGACGCCTCAGCCCCGGGCATGGCATTGTTAATTCTGGACCTTAACCATTTCAAAGAGATCAACGACACCGCCGGGCACGATTTGGGGGATATTGTCCTTCAAGAAGTGGCAAGTCGCTTGGCGGCCTCATTGACGTACAACGAGTATCTGGCGCGGCTGGGCGGTGATGAGTTTGTTGTGGTCTGCCCTGCTCGCGATGAGGCCGATGCACTGGCAAATGCCCGACGGTTGTGTGAGTGCATTGAGCCCCCTTTCAACGTTTACCAGCAATCCTTCGAACTCACGGTCAGCGTGGGTATCTCGCTCTACCCTCGGCATGCGACAACGCCTTTGGATCTTCTGAAGGATGCCGACATTGCCATGTATCAAGCCAAGCGCCAAAAGCTGCCTGTTTGTGTATTTGAGCCCTGGATGGAGTGCGAAGTCGCTGAGCAGTTGCAGATAGCCAAACGTCTTTCCAATGCCATTGCAGAAAAACAGCTACGCTTGCATTTTCAGCCTCAGGTCGACCTTCGCGATGGACGCTTAATCGGCGCGGAAGCGTTATGCCGTTGGAATGATGAAGAGCTAGGCGTCGTTTCACCCGGCAGGTTTATTCCCATTGCCGAAGAACGCGGCATGATGGTGGCGCTGGGTAACTGGGTTATTGAAGAAGCCTGTCGGCAACTGTCGCAATGGCATCAACAGGGCCTGCGGCTGCCGGGGCAGTTGGCGATCAACATTGCGGCCGACCAGTTTGAAGACGGTGATCTGGTAACGTCACTACTGGGCTACTGTCAGCAGTTTCAGGTGGAAGCCTCAATGCTCAGCCTGGAAATCACCGAAAGCGGTATCATGGTGAATCCCGAAAAAGCCATTGCCATGACCAAAACCCTGAAAGGCAAGGGGTTGGGATTGGCTATTGACGACTTTGGTACAGGGTATTCGTCGTTGGCTTATTTAAAGCGCTTTGCCGCCGATAAAATCAAGATCGATATCTCGTTCGTTCGCGACATGCTCACCAGCGATAATGACCGTGTAATTGTCGAGACGATTATTGCCATGGCCACCACCTTGGGGCTCGAAACGATTGCGGAAGGTATTGAGCATGCCTCCCAGGCCGAAGCGCTACTGGCGATGGGGTGTACCCAGGCGCAAGGCTACTATTTCGACCGGCCGCTACCCGCCGACCAGTTTGCTGAACGCTGGCTTATGGGCGCTCAGCGTTTGTGAGGGGCATTCACCAAACTGTTGCTTGTAGTCATGGGCGAACTGGCCCAGATGCCAGAACCCCCAATAGGTGGCAATCTCGGTCACCGACTGGTCAGGGGCTGCGGCCCGCAATGCCCGCCTTACCCGGTTGAGCCGGGTAAGACGCAAAAACTGCAGCGGGCTGATGCCAAGAATGGTGGTGAAACTGTACTGCAGCGTGCGTCGGCTGACATGGGTCAGTTCACACAGCGCCTCCATGGTGACCGGCCCTTCCAGATGTTCGTCAACGTAACGCTTAACGCGGTCGACCACTTCTTTTCGATGGGCATAGCTGGGTGGTGCTTCCTGGCAAGGCTTTTCGGCCTGCAGTAATTCAAGCAGCGCCATCAAAAAAATATCTCGATGCAGTCGTTCGGCAATGGTGCCTTTCGGGTTAACCACTAACTTTTCCAGCAAAAACGTGACGGCACTCAGGGTGTCATGGGCCACATGGCGTCGCGGTACTTGCTGCCATCGCTCATCCAGCGTAATGCCCTGTTGCGCTGCGGCGGCGTTCAGCGTGGGCAAGTCAACCACCAAACCATAAATATCAAACGCATCTGGGGTGACGAGTTCAAAGTCGTGGCCGCCTGGTCGACACATGACCTCATCGACGTTCAGCGCCTGTCCGTTAATGCGCGACCCTCGCGTTAATGGCGGTATACCAATCCATAGCGAGTTGGGCCACACGCAGCAGTCTTGACGCAGCGCTTGGCCGGTGTGCTCTTTAAATACCTGCATACCGGTCAGCTCGATTTCATCCAGCCGACCGTAGAATCGGCCAGGGCTTAACTGGTCGTATTGCTGTTGCCAGCGCGTCAGGTTGTTGGCGTGCTCATCAGCATCGAACGCTTCCTGAATGCATCTTTTTGGTGCATGAGCGCTGCCAGACGAGTCCATGATCAACTCCTTGGTGGCTGTTTGGGGACGCTAATTGCCCTGGTTTTTACGCATCTATTTGTTTTTGCTTATATTGTTGAGTCTTTGGCGAGTTTGCCAAAACTCGATACTTCCCATTAAGGGTTAGCGCTAAGGTAGAAACAAGCAAGTTTTGTACCTTGGCGCTTTTTTATAGCGCCTCATTCCGCCAAAAGGAACGCTTTATGGCACAAGCCTATCACTCCACGGTGGGGAGCCGCAGCTACCGCTTCGCAAGCCTGGCCGAGTTGATGGCCAAAGCCACGCCGCCCCGTTCCGGCGACCGCCTGGCCGGGGTAATGGCAGAGAGCGCCGAAGAGCGCGTCGTCGCCCAAATGGTGTTGGCCGAACTGCCGCTCACTACTTTTTTAAACGAAGCGTTGATTACTTATGAAGAGGACGAGATCACCCGGCTGATTATGGATGAGCATGATGCCGCCGCCTTCGCTCCCATCAGCCATCTCACCGTGGGCGACTTCCGTAACTGGCTGCTTTCCGATCACGCCACCAGCGACGTACTCGCGGAAGTGAAAGCAGGGATTACCCCTGAAATGGCCGCCGCCGTCAGCAAGCTGATGCGCAACCAGGATCTGATTCTGGTGGCCAAGAAGTGCCAAGTCACCACGGCGTTTCGTAACACCATCGGTCTGCCGGGGCGGCTCTCGACAAGGCTCCAGCCCAATCACCCCACCGATGACGTCACCGGTATAGCCGCGAGTATCCTCGATGGCCTGTTATACGGCAGCGGTGACGCGGTGATTGGCATCAATCCGGCCACTGATAACGTCGCCCAGAGCGTCAAGCTGATGCGCCTGATGGACGAGGTGATCCAGAAGTATCGGATCCCCACCCAGTCCTGCGTACTGACCCACGTGACGAACACGCTGGAAGCGATCGAGCAGGGCGCTCCGGTCGATCTGGTGTTTCAATCGATCGGTGGCACCGAAGCCACCAATCGCAGCTTTGGCTTTGATTTGAGCACCCTTGCCGAAGCCGAAGCGGCGGCCCAGTCGCTCAACCGTGGCACGGTGGGGCGTAACGTGATGTATTTCGAAACCGGGCAGGGCAGCTCGCTGTCCGCCGATGCCCACCACGGGCTCGACCAGCAGACCTGCGAAGCCCGCGCCTACGCGGTGGCGCGCAAGTTTAATCCGCTGCTGGTAAATACCGTGGTGGGCTTTATCGGCCCCGAGTACCTGTTCGACGGCAAGGAGATTACCCGTGCCGGGCTGGAGGATCACTTCTGCGGCAAGCTGCTGGGCGTGCCCATGGGCTGCGACGTTTGTTATACCAACCACGCCGAGGCCGACCAGAACGACATGGATAACCTGCTCACGCTACTCGGCGTGGCGGGCTGCAACTTCATCATGGGCATCCCCGGTTCTGACGACATCATGCTCAATTACCAGACCACCTCCTTTCACGACGCGCTTTACGCCCGGCGAGCGCTGGGGCTAAAGGCGGCGCCGGAGTTTGAGCGCTGGCTCGAAGAGATGCAGATTTTCCAGGATGTCAGTGCCTACCGGCTCAACGACCAGTTGCCCGCCGCCTTTGCCAACAGCCTGCGCCACCTGCCAAAGGAGCCTCGTCATGGTTGATAAGCCAGCATCGCCTATCGTCGTTGAGAACCCCTGGGAGCGTTTGAACGCCTTTACCGATGCGCGGATTGGCTTGGGGCGCGCGGGTGTCAGCCTGCCGACCAGCAAGCTGTTGGCCTTTCAACTGGCCCATGCCCAGGCCCAGGACGCCGTTCACACCCCGCTGGATGTTGACGCGCTGGCCAGTGAGTTAACAGAGGCGCTTGAGGTATCAGAGGCCCCCATACGCTTACATAGCCAGGCCCAGGATCGCGCCATGTATCTGCAGCGGCCCGACTACGGCCGGCGTCTCAACGAAGAAACGCGTGAACAGTTGCAGCAAGCCGCTGCCTCTCAGCAGCGCTATGACCTGGCGGTGGTCATCGTCGATGGGCTCTCTGCGCGGGCCGTTCAGCAGAACAGCGTGCCGTTTCTTAGCAACCTGTATCAGATGCTCAAAAGCGACGCTGCGGATTGGCAGTTGGCGCCACTGACCATTGTCGAGCAGGGGCGGGTGGCGATCGGCGATGAGATTGGCGCACTGCTGAACGCTGACGCCGTGCTGGTAATGATCGGCGAACGGCCGGGCTTAAGCTCGCCGGACAGCCTCGGGCTGTATATGACCTGGGCGCCGACACCAGGCCTCAGGGACGACCGGCGCAACTGTATTTCCAACGTGCGACCGGCGGGGCTCGCGGTCGAGGAAGCCGCCCGGCGCTTCTTTCTGCTCTTGAAAGAGGCTCGCCAGCTCAAAGTGTCGGGGGTCAAATTGAAAGACCGTAGTGAAGACGATGTGCTGGAAGGAGACGCCGCACCTGGTTCGATTCGCAACTTTCTGGTCGCTGATTAACGACCTTGGCGAACGCCAATAGCCGTATCAAAACGGCCATATAACAACACCTATAGCAACAGACGTACCACAACAACGACGTAACAATTCTCCCATAACAATATGGAACGCAGTAAGCAGCACATAGCAAAGCACGCCGCTGACGACACTTTCGTTCCACACCATGAGGGCAAAACGATGACACAACCATCAGTTGATCAGGCGTATTTGGCAAAACGCCAATTGCGTAAAGGGACTGCCGGCTGGATGCTGCTGGCGGGGCTAGGGGTTTCCTACGTAATTTCCGGCGACTTCGCAGGCTGGAACTTCGGTATCGGCGAGGCGGGGTGGGGCGGCTTTGCGATTGCCGCCTGCTTGATGGCGCTGATGTATCTGGCGCTGGTGCTATCGCTTGCGGAAATGTCCGCCGCGATACCCGCGGCGGGCGGCGGCTACAGCTTTGCCCGCCAGGCCATGGGGCCGGCCGGTGGTTACCTCACCGGGCTTGCGGTATTGATCGAGTATGCCCTTGCGCCAGCTGCGATCGTGATTTTTATCGGTGCTGCGGTGGAGTCATTACTGGGCATTAACGGCCCGCTGGTGTATCTGCTGTTTTATGCTGTGTTTATCGGTATTCACCTGGCGGGGGTAGGTGAAGCGCTGAAAGTCATGATGGTGATCAGCGGCCTGGCGGTGTTCGCCATTATCGCCACCGCCGTGGCGCTGATCGGCAATTTTGACGCCGCCAACCTGTTTGATATCGCGCCCACCGATGCCGCAGGCGCGAGTACCTTTATGCCGTTTGGCTGGTACGGTATATGGGCGGCGCTACCGTTCGGCATGTGGCTGTTCCTGGCGGTGGAAGGTGTGCCGCTGGCAGCGGAAGAAGCCAAGGACCCCGCCCGGGATATGCCCAAGGGCATTATTGGCGCGATGCTGTTCCTGCTGTTCACCGCCTTGTTGGTCGTGGTGCTGCTCGCCGGTGCCGCGGGCGCCGAGATGATCGGCCAAAGCGGCGTGCCCCTGGTGGATGCGCTGAATGCAGCGGGTAACCCAATGCTTGCCACCCTGGTCAACGTATTGGGCCTGGCCGGTCTGATTGCCTCCTTTTTTTCGATCATCTATGGCTATAGCCGCTTGGTATTCGCGCTTTCCCGTGCGGGCTATATCCCTAAACCACTATCGCTGACCAGCGAACGCAAAGTCCCTTATCTGGCGTTGATCGTGCCGGGCGTGTTCGGCTTTTTGGTATCGCTGAGCGGTGAAGGTGACCTGATTTTAGGCATGGCAGTGGTCGGCGCAACGCTGTCCTACGCATTGATGGCGCTGAGCCATATCCTGCTGCGGATCAAACAGCCCGACCTTCCTCGCCCGTATAAAACGCCGGGCGGTGTGGTGACCTCAGGCATTGCATTAGTGCTCTCGCTGGTGGCGCTCACGGGCGTATATGCCTTCGATCCCCGCGCCTTTAACTACACCATCGTGCTCTTCATTGCCGGGGCGGCTTATTACTTCCTGTACAGCAAGAATAAGCTGGTGGCTAAAACCGCGGAGGAGGAGTTTGCGCTGGTAGTGGCATCACCTGACGAGATAGACGACGAACCGGCATCGGTGGCTGCTGCCAAGCTGTAAGCAAGCCGACGATTAAGCTACTGTAAAAAGCCCCTGGCGGTATGACGCCAGGGGCTTTTTTACTCACGAGCCGTTGCGAGGTGGTCTTATGACGCTGACCTTTAATGATCCCAGCGAACAGCAACGCTGGTACGCCGTCGATGATGGCGTGATGGGTGGCCAATCCCGGAGTCAGTTCAGTGTTGTCGACTGTGAAGGGCGCTTTCATGGCGAGGTATCACTGAACAACGGCGGCGGTTTTGCCTCCGTTCGCCGTGAGCCCCACGATTTTGAATCAACGCTGGTGGATGCCCAGGGTATAGCGCTGACCGTGCGCGGCGATGGACGTACCTATCAACTGCGCTTGAAAAGCACGTCGCTGGGCGATGCCTCTGCTTACCGGGTGAAATTCACACCTGCCACGGATCGCTGGGAAACCCTGCACTTTTCATGGGCGGCTTTCGAGGCTGTTCGCCGAGGAACGCTGCTAACTGACGCACCGCCTATCAAGCCAGCGGGTATTACCCAGGTGGGTTTTCTGGTCGCCGACCGAACCGCTGGGCCTTTCTGCTTGCAGCTTACCCGCATGTCGGCATTACAAGACTCGCCTTAAAAGATGATGCCGGCTTCATTCAATAGTATTAGGTGATTGCCTTAGGTTACCGATGCTGCTAGCTTTGAAGAGTTTCACAAGTTTTGTATATTTTTTGTAGAGCACGTGGTGAATTGAAACACCCTAAAGCGTTCAACCCGGAGGTGCGGTAATGGCAATGGAAACGGTTCGGTTTGGCGGCGATGATATCGAGAACTCGCTGGCAAAGATGGATGACAAAAAATTGGACGAATTAGCCTTTGGGGCGATCCAGTTGGATGCCAACGGTAAGATCGTTCAATACAACGCAGCGGAAGGCGGTATTACCGGCCGTGATCCCAAAAGCGTGATTGGCAAGAACTTCTTTACTGAAGTCGCTCCCTGTACGCAAAGCAAAGAGTTCCAGGGTCGCTTCAAAGAAGGGGTTAAAAACGGCGATCTGAATACCATGTTTGAGTACGTGTTTGATTACCAGATGACGCCCACCAAAGTAAAAGTGCACATGAAGAAAGCCATTTCAGGTGACACTTACTGGATCTTCGTCAAGCGGCTATAACCCACCTTAAAGCCGCCTTGACGTCGTCAAGCCCTCAGGCGGCTTTCAACAAGCAAACCTTACGCTATGGGCGTTGTTAAGGATTTATAAGATGCCTCAATGGCTGAGCGAAGCCGATTGCAAAGCCGTGCTGCAATCATTGCTGAGCGCTGAATTGGCTGCCTATCGAGGCACCCCCGCACCGGACTGGCAGACGCCTCCCGCGATTGATTCCCTAGAACGACTGCACTTGGCTGCCTGCGTCAACGAATTCTTCTGTCTGCATGAAACGGGCGTCGAAGATCGCCTGCTGATGACCCAGCACGTCGATGACTGGGCCTCTTTGGTAGCTAATGCCGCTTCCGATACGTCGGGACTGACGTTCAGAACCTCGGGCAGTACCGGCGCGCCTACCGCCCACCTGCATCGCTGGGAAACCCTCGAGGCCGAGGCGCATGCCCTGGCACAGCGTCTTGCCTCGCGGGAGACGGTCAACCGCGTGATTCGCTGGCTGCCCTTGCATCATCTCTACGGCTTCATGTTCGGAGTGGCGCTGCCGGGCGTGGCGGGTATGCCGCGCATCAGCGTTGACGCTGCCGCCTTGCCGCCGCTATTGCCCGGCGACCTGTTGGTCACGGTTCCACCTCGCTGGGACTACCTGGCCATCTCTTGCCGCGCCTGGCCGGACAGGGTGGTCGGCGTCTCGTCCACCGCGCCGCTGGCTGCCGAGACGTCGCAGGCGTTACGCGAAAGCGGGCTAAGCGAGCTGCTGGATATCTACGGCAGTACCGAAACCGGCGGAGTGGCGACGCGCTGGCATCCGGACGCCGCCTACCAGCTGCTCGCCCATTGGCAGCGCCTTGATGCGAACCACATTCAGCGCCTGGATGACCGCACCGCTACGCCGTTGCTGGATCACACTCACTGGCTTGATGACGACACCTTCACGCTCCAGGGGCGCCATGACGGTATCGTGACGATTGGCGGCGTCAATGTCAGCCCCGGCCACGTGGCCGCGCGTCTGCGCGGGCTGGAAAGCGTGGCTGACTGCGCCATACGCGCCACGGGACCGGCGGCAAAACGGCGTTTGAAAGCCTTCGTGGTGCCGGTGGAAAGTGAGGAGCATGCCGCCTCCGAGATCGCCCAGGCCATCAATCAGTGGCCCGCCGCCGAGCGGCCGGTTGCCATCACCTACGGGGATGCCTTGCCTATCAATGCGATGGGCAAGCCCAGGGACTGGTAATTCGACAAAACAGGTTTCATCACAGGATATATCGCTATGGACAACGGGCGTCGCTCGCTTGAAGAGATCGAACAGATTGCCCTGGGGCGTCGGTTGCTTGATCTGTCGCCACAGGAAGAGCGTGCGGTGGCCAAGGCCCACGAGTTCCTTTGCGAGGCAATTGAACAGCGCCGTCGAATTTATGGCGTAACGACCGGGTATGGGCCGTTAGCCACGACGAATGTCGATCCCAAGCAGTCCGCCCTGCTGCAGCAGAACCTGGTGTATCACCTATGCAGTGGGGTGGGCGAGCCGCTGTCGCATCGCCATGTGCGTGCCATGATGGTGGCGCGGCTGACCAGCTTGATGCGCGGCCACTCGGGCGCCAACCCCCTGCTCATCGACCGGCTTCAGGCCTGGCTGGAGGCCGATTTGGTGCCTGAAGTCCCCGCGCGCGGCACCGTCGGCGCCAGCGGGGACCTGACCCCGTTGGCACACCTGGCGCGGGCGCTCACTGGCGAGGGGCGCGTAAGCCTGCGTGGCGGACGCTGGGTATCCAGCAGCGATGCCCATCATCAATTGGGCTGGAAGCCATTGGTGCTGCAGGGAAAAGATGCCATTGCTCTGGTTAATGGTACCTCGGCAACGGCGGGTATTGCCGCTATGAATGCTGTGGCGTCCCAGCGAGCGTTAAAGCTCAGCTCCTTGCTGGTGCTGCTGTATGCCGAGCTGCTGGCCGGGCACCGCGAGGCCTTTCATCCCGCCATTGGCGAACTACGCCCGCATCCGGGCCAGCGGCAGCTGCACCGCTGGCTGTGGTCGTTGTCGGCAGACAGTGGCGCCTTGACTCCCTGGCAGCCCAGGACGGAAACGCTCCCCGACATGCCCGATGATATCGAGCAACATCGCCCGTTACCCCAGGATGCCTATACATTGCGTTGTGCCCCACAGGCATTGGGAGCGGTCTGGGACGTGGTCGAGCAGCACGCCCAAACGGCGCGTATCGAGCTGGAGGCCGTCACCGATAACCCATTGCTTTTTGCCGATGACGATCTCGTCCTGCATGGTGGCAATTTCTTTGGTCAGCAGCTTGCGTTTGCCAGCGATCATCTTAACAACGCCCTTATCCAGATGGCGCTGTACAGCGAGCGGCGCATTGCCCGAATAACCAACCCCTTGATGAATAAAGGGTTGCCTGCGTTCATGCAGCCGCTGGATACTGGGCTACACAGCGGCTTCATGGGAGCCCAGGTCAGCGCCACGGCGCTGGTTGCCGAGCTGCGTAGCCAGGCTATGCCTGCCTCGATCCAGTCGATTCCCACCAACGCCGATAACCAGGATATTGTCCCGCTGGGCACCATTGCCGCGCGGCGTGCGAGCACCAGTCTGGAACAGCTTTATCAGGTGCTGGCGATCGAGGCGCTGGTGCTGGTGCAGGGCGCTGAGTTGAAGAAGATATCATCACTCAGCTTGGCTTCCCGATCTCTTTGCGCATGGGTACGTGAGCTTGCGGCACCGCTCGAACAGGATCGACCGCTGGCGGAAGACATTGCCAAGCTGGCGCAGGCGCTGGCTGACCCGGATCAGGTGGCGCCGCTGACCGCGCTGCTGGATACCGAGGGCTAGTCACACCAAGGTCACCTCGCATCTAGTCTCCGGTTACGCCAAGCTGGTCAAAACGAACAGGAGCCTTGCCGTGAAACTTTCTCCCGCGTATCGCCTAGCGGCCACTATTCTGCACGGCTTTGACGAGTACCGTGCGCGCTTCAAACAGATTACCTTCGACGCCAGCCGCCGTTTTCGCGAGGCGGCATGGCGCGATGCCCAGCAGGCTTCGGCGGCGCGTATCAACCTCTACGGCGAAAAGGTGGAGGACACCCTGGGGCGCTTGCAGCGTACTTTTCCCCAAGATGTACTGGCCCACTGCGTAACCTGGGGCGAAGCACGTCACCATTACGCGGAATTGATCAGCCAGCGGCTCGATTACGAACTGGCCGAAACCTTTTTCAACTCACTGTTCTGCTCGATTTTCCAGCATCGCCACATCCGCAACGAATGGATGTTCGTGTACAGCTCCCGCGACGATGCTGCGCATCGCTCGGGCATTGAGCTCTGCCGTCGCTGCCCGGTGAATGGTGACTGGCCAAACGCCCTGAGGTGGGCGCTTAAGGAAGCCCCGTTTGATAACCCCTTTGCCGACCTTGAGCGTGATATTGAGCTTGGAACGTCGCTTCTTGAAGCGCAACTGCCCGCGGCGATCTTACAGGCCGAGGATGTCCAGGTAGAGCTTTTGAAAAGCGTTTTCTACCGCAATAAGGGGGCTTATCTGGTGGGCCGGATTCTGGGCGGTGGTGAGCAGGTGCCGCTGGTTCTGCCGGTCCTGCACGGCGAGGGGTTTGGCGAGAAGCAGGGCGGCGACCCTTGTCTGCACCTGGATACGGTGCTTACCGAGACCGACGAAGTGTCGATCATTTTCTCCTTCACGCGGGCCTACTTTCAGGTGGATGTGCCGGTGCCCGGCGAGTTTGTCGACTACTTGAAACAGCTGATGCCCCATAAGCCGGAAGGCGAGCTGTATGCCGCGATCGGCTTCTTCAAGCACGGCAAGACCGAGTTTTTCCGTGCCCTGAACCAACAGGTCGCCAAGCGCGAGGACAAGTTCATTATTGCCCCTGGCGTGCGTGGCATGGTGATGGCGGTGTTCGTGCTGCCGAGCTTTCGCACCGTGTTCAAAATCATCAAGGATAAATTCGACCCGGCCAAGGATGTCACCCACGCCGTCGTGCGCGAAAAGTACCGGCTGGTAAAGCGCCACGACCGGGTAGGCCGAATGGCGGATACCCAGGAGTTCTCCAACTTTACCGTTCGCAAGGACCACTTTGAGCCCGAGTGCCTGGCGCATCTTCTCGAGGTCGCGCCTTCAATCGTCTCGCTCAAAGACGACAAGGTGATCATCAAGCATTGCTATACCGAGCGGATGATGACGCCGCTGAATATTTATCTGGAACAGTGCAGCGAGGCCGAGCGCGAGACGGTGCTCAAGGATTACGGCAACGCCATCAAGCAAATGGCGGCAGCGAATATTTTTCCCGGCGATATGCTGCTCAAGAATTTTGGTGTGACCCGCCATGGTCGGGTGATCTTTTACGATTACGATGAGGTGTGCTACATCACCGAGTGCCGGTTTCGGCATATGCCGAAAGGCCAGGGAATCGATGCCTCCAGTTTGTCGATCGGCCCCAACGATATTTTCCCTGAGGAATTTGGCCCCTTCATGTTCGCCAATAAAACGCTTCGCGATATGTTCATGGACCAGCACCCCGAGCTCTTCGACCCTGACTACTGGCTGGAAGTGCAAAAAGCGATTCGCGATGGCCGGGTCATTGATGTCTACCCGTATCGCAATAAGCAGCGTTTCGCGGGTACCGTGGGCCAACTGGTATATTAGGAGACACACTAGCCAATCACGACGAGGACACTATGGCAGACGCCCCACACTTGGTGGTATTCACCGGTTCAGGTATCAGCGTCGAGAGCGGGATAAAAACCTTTCGCGCCAGCGACGGCCTGTGGGAAGAGCACCCGGTAGAGGAGGTGGCGACGCCGGAAGGCTGGCGGCATGACCCCGAGCGGGTGCTGGGGTTTTATAATCAGCGCCGGGAACAGATTCGTCGCGCCAAGCCTAATGCCGCCCATAAAGCGCTGGCGGCGCTCGAGCAGGAGGGCTTCAAGGTCAGCGTGATTACCCAAAACATTGATGATCTCCACGAACGGGCGGGGTCGCGCCATGTCTTGCACCTGCACGGAGAGATCCTGAAGGCGCGTTCTTCGGTGGATCCCCGGCTGCGTTATCCGCTGCCCAAAGGTGGCATTGAGCTGGGCGATATCTGCGACAAGGGCAGCCAGTTACGCCCGGACGTTGTCTGGTTTGGCGAGTCGGTACCGCTGTTTGAAGACGCCTGTGAGATCGCAAGCCAAGCAGATTTTTTTCTGGTAGTGGGCACCTCGCTTGCCGTGATGCCTGCCGCGTCGCTGCTGTCCTACATTGAGATGGAGACGCCCTGCGCACTGGTCGACCCCGATGCGGATGCGTTAACCCCGCCGGGCGTGCTGGCGATTAACACCACCGCCGGTGAAGGCGTTCCGGCGTTGGTCAACCAGTGGCGCAAACAGGGCAATCTAATGCTGCCTTGAGCTTTCCAAAAACCATGCCTTCATGACGTCGGTGATCTGTACCATCTCCGTTTCAGAGGTAATGTAGGCGGGCATGGTGTAAAGCCAGCGGCCGATGGGGCGCAACCAGACGCCGTGTTCGCGGGCGAAGCCTGCAACGCCCTTCAGTGCGTCAGCGGAGTGCGCTTCGATCACCGCCGTGGCGCCGAGTATCCGGACGTCGGCCACCGCCGGGTGCGCGTTGAGCGCAGAATCTTCCAGCAGCTCGCGGCGCAGCCATTGGTTGAGCGTGGCGATCTTGCCAAGGTAGTTCTCTTCCTCGAACACCCGCAGGCTTTCCAGGGCCACGCGACAGGCCAGCGGGTTGCCCATGAACGTCGGCCCGTGCATGAAGGCGTGGTGCTCGCTGTCGCCGATAAAGGCATCGTGCACACGGTTTGTAGCAAGCGTCGCGGCGTGGCCCAGGTAACCGCCGGTCAAGCCTTTGGAGAGCACCATGATATCCGGCGTGACGTCTGCGTGGTCGGCGGCAAACAGCTTGCCGGTGCGACCGAAGCCGGTGGCTACTTCGTCAAAGATCAGCAGTACCCCAAATTCATCACATAGCGCCCGGGCGCCGCGCAGGTAGTCCGGCGAGGTCATGTTGAGCCCGCCAGCGGCTTGCAACAGCGGCTCCATCAGCAGCGCGGCGATCTCATCATGGTGGCGCTCAAGCACCTCACGCAGAGCGCTCAGGTCGTGTTCCACCTGCTTGGGAGTGGCGTCGTAAGGGGCGGTGGGTGCCGGGGCAAAATGGTGTTTGGGTAGCAGCCCCGTAAACAGACCGTGCATGCCTTCTTCAGGGTCGCACACCGCCATGCAGCCAGTGGTGTCGCCGTGATAAGCCTTCATCAGCGAGAGCATCTTGCGCTTGCCGGGATTGCCGGTGAGGACTTGATACTGCAAGGCCATTTTCATCGCCACTTCCATGCCCACCGAACCGCTGTCCGAGTAGAAGATGTGATTCAGCCCGGCGGGGGTGATACGCACCAATTCACGGGCTAATTGATCCGCGGGCTCATGGGTTAAGCCACCGAGCATCACGTGGCAAAGTTCACCGGCCTGCTCGCGGATGGCCGCCACCAGGCGGGGGTGGCCGTAGCCGTGAATCATGCACCACCAGGAGCAGGTGGCATCCAGCAGGCGTTCACCGCTATCGAGTACAAAGTGAGCGCCGTCACCGCCCACCACCTTGGGCGCCGGCGTTTGATGTTTTAGATCGGCATAGGGGTGCCAGACAGGCGAGGTCATAGAGTCTCCAGCGGGCGTAACGGCGGCAGGGAAAGGAACGGCTGTGCAGTTTCAGGCGAAGGCTGTTCGAGATGCGGGATAACGCCCAGGCAGGGGGCCGGTAAGGTTCGCTTGAGCACGTCAAGGTTGTCAGCAAAGCGGGCCGACTCAGCGGCAAAGGCCGGGTCGACCACGCTGCCCACCCAGCCTGCAAGCGTCAGGCCGTCGGCGGCAATGGCTTCGGCGCTGAGTCTGGCATGGTTGAGGCAGCCCAGCTTCAGGCCGACCACCAGAATCACCGGTAGGTCCATGGCGCAAGGGATATCGCAAAAATCTTCGCGGTCGTTGAGCGGTACCCGCCAGCCGCCCGCGCCTTCGATCAGGCTCAAGTCCCGCGGCGTTTGCGCAAGGGTCGCGCCAATCGTTGTCACAATATCGCTGAGGTTAAGCGCTTGGCCTGCCTCGTTTGCGGCCAAGTGCGGCGCAATGGCGGGCTCAAACGCCCAGGGGTTGACCGTTGCGTAACTGACCGGCGGCATGCTTTGTACCTGCAGCGCCAGGGCATCACTGTTGCGCAGGCCTTCGGGGGTGACGCGGCTGCCCGAGGCGACCGGCTTCAAGCCCAGCGTGGTGAGTCCCTGCGCACTGGCAGTCGCTAACAGGGTGCTGGTAACCAGGGTTTTGCCCGCATCGGTATCAGTGCCGGTAACGAAGTAGGCGCTCATGAGGGTTTTTCCAGTTGCAGGGTACAACACAGGTAGCTCACTGGCAGGCCCTGGGGCTCTCGCAGCGTTTCAAAACGCTCGCGGGCAGCCTTAAGCTCGCGGCGGGTCAGATGCCGGGCGTGGGGCCTTGAGACCTGCGCACCGACGCCCTTGATGGAGGCCATCACGGCGTTCAGGTCGGGGTAGTGGAACCTGCGCCGCTCGACCTGCTGATGAATAGGCGTCAGGCCGCTTTGATCAATGGCGCGCGCCAGCTCATTCCGTTCGGGCGTTTGCAATAACGCCTCGGGGCGTTGCCAGGCATGGGCGACTTCGGCCAGCGTACCGGGCAGTAGTGTCATGAGGTGGGCCTGGCCGCCGGGTGCAAGCACCCGCTGAAGTTCGTTCATCACCGCGCCGGTATCGCGACACCACTGAATCGCCAGGTTGGAAAACGCCAGATCAAAGGAGTCTGCGGCAAAGGGGAGCGCTTCGGCGTTGCCCAGCTGCCAACGAATATGGTTGCCGTAGCGGGCCTGGGCTTCGGCCAGCATGCCGGGCGCAATATCCAGTCCTGTGACGTGCGCATGGAGGTAGCGTGCGGCAAGTCGCTGGGTCCAGTAACCGGTGCCGCAGCCCATATCCAACAGGCTCAACCCAGCGGTATCAGGCAAGGTGGCCCAAAGCGTTTCGCCGATATGTCGCTGGGCGTTGGCCAGGGCATCGTAGCGCGGGGCCGCGCGGGAAAACGCATGCGCGACGCTGGCCTGCCAGTTTGTCGGGGGCGGCGAGGTAGCGGTCGTGCTCATGGTTGCTCCTCGACGGCAAGTATCGCCTGCGCCGCGAGGGCGTCAGCCAGCTGAACGGGTTGGGAGAGCATCGGGCAATGCCCGGCTTTCGCCAGCGTTGCTGCCTTGTTCCGGATCGACGTGCCGACCAGCGGGTCGTGCTCGCCGACCAAACGCTTCACGGGGCAGGGGGTATTGTGTAGTCGTCGGCTGTTATCGATGGTGGCCAGCCAGTCAAGCCCCTGGGCGAGCGTGCTGCGGTTAGCGCTGGGGGTATCACCCAGAAGCGCCCGCAGCTGTCGGTGGGCCTGGCGGGCGTTGGGTTCGCCCTGGGTTTGCCAGCGTAAAAAGTGTCGCCAGGTGGCGTGAGGGTCACGGGAAAAGGCGTGCCGAAAACTGGCAAGCTCTGACGAGGTGACGCCATCATCACTGTAAAACCGTTCGCCCACGCCGAGGAGTATCAAGCCACGCGGTGGAGGGAGGTGATCAATTAGTGCTGTGGCCAGTAGTCCGCCCAATGACCAGCCGACCCAAATGGCGTCGCCGGGCAGTTGTCTGGCCATGGAGCTGGCCAACTGATCCAGTTTGGCGTTGTCGGGTAGGGCTGGCGCATCGCCGTAGCCCGGCCAGTCCACGGCGTGGGCTTCGACCGATGCGGGCCAGCAGCCCTCGAGTGGCTGCCAGATGCGTTGATCAATGCCCCAGCCCGAGAGGAGAACTAAGCGTTGTGAGGATGGGCGTGGCATCTTGCCTCCTCTTGCTGACAGAGCTTTAAACCTGCCAGTAGTCGATCAATGTCGCAGCGGGTATGGCAGGCGCTCAGCGTGATGCGCAGGCGCGCCTCACCCTTGGCAACCGTGGGTGGGCGAATTGCGCCGACCTGCAAGCCATGCTTGGCAAGCGTTGCCGACCAGCTCAGGGTACGGGCTTCGCTGCCCAATAGCAGTGGCTGAATCGGGGTCGTCGACGTGCTCAGCGGTAGCCCCAACTGCAACGCCTCGCGGCAGAAGTAAGCGATGTTGGCGTTGAGATGGTCGCGGTGTTCGGGTTCACCCTTAACGATTTCCAGCGCTTGTAGGGTGGCGGCAGCAATACTCGGCGGCTGGGCGGTGGTGTACACATAGCTGCGGGCAAACTGGGTGATATGCTCGATCAGCGCGGCATCGCCGGCGACAAAGGCACCGGCGGTGCCGAGCGCTTTGCCCAGGGTGCCGACCAGGACGGGGACTTCAGCGCTGCCCCAAGGAGTGCCCACGCAGCCGCTGCCATCATCGCCCAGCACGCCGACGCCATGGGCATCGTCGATCATCAGCCAGGCGCGGTGCTGCTGGCTCACCTGGGCCAGCGTGGCAATATCCGCCACATCGCCATCCATGCTGAACACGCCGTCGCTGACCACGAGCTTGTGTGGACACTCACTGCGGGTGAGTAGGCGGTTCAGGTCGTGAGCATCACGGTGATGAAAGCGCCGCGAGCGGGCGCCGCTGAGCGTGGCGCCATCCAGCAGTGAGGCATGGTTGAGGCGGTCTTGAAATATCGCCGTGTCGGCGTTGGCTAACGCCTGCAACACACCGAGGTTGGCCATATAACCGGTAGAAAACAGCAGGGCGCGCTCCCGCCCCGTCCAGCGTGCCAAGGCGTTTTCCAGGGCCTCGTGAACCGCCAAATGACCGCTGACCAGATGCGATGCACCGGCACCCGCCCCGTATCGGCGCGCGCCCTCTGCCTGGGCCTCACGCACCCTTGGGTCCTGGGCCAGGCCCAGGTAGTCGTTACCGGCAAAGTCGAGCGTACCCGCTGCCACGATTTGCCGGGTGCGCCAGCGTCGGGTCTGCTGGCGGTCTAAACGGGCCTCGGCCAAACGCTGACGCCACGCATCAGACACTGGCGTCGACCGCAAGCTCGGCCACGCGCTCTGCGCGGGCATGTTGTTCGGCCTGCTGGGCCAGGCGCTGGGCGTGAATCGCGTCATCCTCGCAGGTTTCCCGGCGCTCCGGATGAAGGCCGAGCTTGGCGAAGAGCGCGCGGTCAAGATCGGCCTGGGGATTGCCGGTGGTAAGCAGTTTGTCGCCATAGAAGATCGAGTTGGCACCCGCCAGGAAGGCCAGCGACTGGGTGGATTCGCTCATTTGCTCGCGACCGGCGGAGAGCCGGACGTGGCTTTGGGGCATCATGATGCGCGCCACCGCAATGGCGCGGATAAATTCGATAGGGTCCAGGTCCTCGACGTTTTCCAGCGGCGTGCCGGGTACCTTGACCAGCATATTGATCGGTACCGATTCCGGGTGCGGTGACAACTTGGCCAGTTGCTGCAGCAGCGCACTGCGGTCCTGAGCCTCTTCACCCATGCCGAGAATGCCGCCGGAGCAGACTTTCATGCCCGCCTCGCGCACGGTGGCCAGGGTATCCAGCCGGTCGCTAAAGGTGCGGGTGGTGATGATCTCGCCGTAATAGTCGGGCGAGGTGTCCAGGTTATGGTTGTAGTAATCGAGTCCCGCCGTGGCCAGGCGGCTAGCCTGATCACTATCGACCATACCCAGTGTCATGCAGGTTTCCAGGCCCAGGGCTTTGACCTGGCGGACCATCTCTTCCACCATCACCAGATCCTTATCCCGCGGGCTGCGCCACGCCGCGCCCATGCAGAAACGGCTGGCGCCTGCTGCTTTCGCTGCCTTGGCCTGTTCGACGACTTTTTCAACTTCCAGCAGCTTCTCTTTTTCCAGTTGGGTGTTGTAATGGCCGGACTGGGGGCAGTACTTGCAGTCTTCCGGGCAGGCGCCGGTCTTGATCGACAGCAGGGTCGAAATCTGCACCGCGTTGGCGTCAAAATGCGCGCGGTGCACCTGCTGGGCCTGAAACAGCAGGTCATTGAAGGGGAGCGCAAACAGCGCGTTGATCTCGTCCAGCGTCCAGTCGTGGCGAGGGGCGGCAGTCTGGGTATTGGCAGCAGTGGCGGTCACGGGTAAACCTATATTCTTTTGAAAGTTGACGAGACTTTATCGGCGACTCGGTTTAGGTGTCAACTAAGAAGGGTGTTCAGGTTTACAGCGACGAGCATGTGGGAAGGGATCTAGCCGAGAGGGGGGTTCGTTTTGCGTGGGGACCTGCTTTATACTCGGCGCCCCTTGCCAATCGTGGGAGCGCAGATGTCAGTCTCTGAGTCCGGTACGCACAATGCCGATGCCGTCAGCCCAGACGTCGAGAGAGATCCGGCGACGGGGCATCCGCGTCCGCCCCGGCGGGAATTCAAGGCGCGGGGCAGCTTTGTCAGACGCTGTGAGGGCTGCAACCTGCCCGAGCTCAATTGCTTGTGCCCCTATCAGGTCAAGGCCGAAAGCCATGCCCAGGTGTGGCTGCTGACCCATCCCCTGGAGCACTATAAGCCAACCAATACGGGGCGCCTGATTGGCGACGTGCTGTCGCAAACTCGGGTGTTTACCTGGTACCGCACCGCGCCTGATGAGCAACTATTGGCACTGCTGGACGACCCCCGCTACGCACCCTTTGTGATATTTCCCGATGATCAGCCCGACTACGCCGACCGTGTGGTGTCGTTGGCGGCGGTTAACGACGCAAAGCAAAACGGCAGGATTCCAGCGTATATCCTGCTGGATGGCACCTGGCGCCAGGCACGGCGAATCTTCCGAAAAAGCCCCTACCTTGATGGATTACCGGTGCTGCCGCTGCGCACCGAGCGGGAGACCCGCTACCGGCTGCGCAAGCCTGCCTCCAGAGCGCATCTTTGCACCGCCGAAGTGGCCATCGAGCTGCTGCGCCAGGGCGGAGATACCTCCGCTGCGGAAGTGCTGGATGATTACTTTGAGGTGTTCAACGACAGCTATGCGGCGAGCCGGTCGTATCACAAGATCGACCCGCCGACAGCGGCGATGCAGCGCCTAGCCGCCAAACAGCGTACCGGCAATTCGGAAACCGGCCACCCAGGTACCCACTGCGGAACCGAGCGTGGCGAGAATGAAGACCAGTAGCGTGCGCGACACACGGTTTTTCCACCAGCCTTTCAGGTTCACCACATCGTTGCGTAGGGTGGCAAAGTCGCGCACCTTGGGCTTGCGCATGTAAAGTTCTACCCCGGCAGCCACAAACCCGGCGCCAATCGTCGGGTTAAGCGACGTCAGCGGCGCGGCAAAGAAGGTGGCGATCACGGTGACCGGGTGTGCCATGGCGATAATCGTGGCACCGCCAGAAAGAATACCGTTGATCAAAAACCACTCAAGTACTAACTGCAAGCCCAAGTCGGTATTGCGCGAAAAACCAATCGCAAAGCCGACCAGCACCAGGGCGGTAATCAGCCAGGGAACCAGCTTCCAAATTTTAGACGGCGGCGGCGTGGCTTCCAGGGTGGCGATTTCCTCGCCAGGATTGGCAGGCAACGGCGCTTCAAGATGCTCGGCGGTGCCCTTCAAATGACCGGCGCCCAGCACCACCAGCACGTTGCGGTAACTCCCTGAAGGCGTTTCTTCGGCAAGGCGCAGCGCCATATAGCGGTCGCGCTCGCGGATCAGCGGGCTATAAAGCGCTTCCGACTGGGCGGCGAATTCGCTGAACGTAGCTTCCAGCATATCGCCTTCCTTGAGCTTCTCGATATCTTCTTTCGAGACGTCTTCCCGGGACAGTACGCTGCCGATCAAGCCGGTAAATAACGAGAAGCGCTGCCACCAGGGAACATTGCGGTAAATGCGCCTGAGCGTGATACCGACGTCGCGGTCGACCAGCAGCAGCGGTAGCTGTTTGGACTTGCAGGCCTCGACCGCGGCTCGCATTTCAGCCCCGGGCTGAATGCCCGACTGGTCGGCAATACGTTGTTGAAACGCGCCCAGGGCAAGGCTTGCAGCGACCATGCCGGCCTTGCCTTGCTTGAATACCTGGAACAGGTCCTGCTCTGCCATGGCGTCAGGATTCGCCATGCTGTGGTGTCGGGCATCGCACAGCTCGATGGCAACGGCGTCAAAGCGGCCGGTGCCAATCAACTGGCGCACGTCGTTGGCGCTTTCTTCCGAGACGTGCGCGGTGCCTAGCAGCGTGTAGCGGGTATCGCCCACCGTAATAACCTTGATCGGGCCGCTGGTTGCGGGCAGTGCGTCGCTATCGGAGGCTTTCAGTGTCACATCTTCCTGGGTCATGAAAACGTCTCAACTCAACAAATAAATAGGCCGCGCCGGTCGGGTCAACGCCGCCAGAAAGCAGGTGTGAACAGGACCAGCACGGTGAAAATTTCCAAACGGCCCAACAGCATGGCAAAAACCAGAATCCATTTCGCGATACCGGGCATATCGCCGTAATGGCTGCTGGCTTCGCCCAGCGCCGGGCCCAGGTTATTCAGGGCAGAGCCCACGGTCGACCAGGCGGTGACCTGATCCACCCCGGTAGCCATGACGCCTACCAGCATCAAGAAAAACAGCAGCACATAGACCGAGAAGAAGCCCCATACCGCCTGGGCGATACTGTCGGGCACGCTGACTTTACCAACTTTAACGGCGATGACGGCGTTGGGGTGGATCAGGCGCATAACCTCGCGCATGCCCTGCTTCATGATCAGAATGATGCGGATGACTTTCATCCCGCCGGCGGTGGAGCCGGAACACCCACCAACGAAAGCCGCCACAAACAGCAGGAAAGGCAGGGCGCCCGGCCAGCCCGAGAAATCAGCCACGGCAAACCCGGCGGTGGTGGCAACGGAGACGACCTCAAACAGCGCATGGCGCAGCACGTCGATATTGCTGTAGGTGTTACTCAGCCATAGGGTGGTCACGGTGATAATGGTCAGCCCGGCAAGAAACAGCATCAGAAAACGGGCTTCCGGATCCTGAAAGTAGTGCGTCAGGCGTTTTTCACGCCAGGCGATAAAGTGCAGGCTGAAACTGAACGCCGAAATCAGCATAAAGCCGACGCAGATCATTTCGATCGCGGCGCTGTCAAAATAGCCGATACTGGCGTCGTGGGTGGAAAAGCCGCCAATGGCCACCGTCGAAAAGCTGTGCCCCAGGGCGTCGAACCAGTTCATGCCCGCCGCCATATAGGCCAGCATACAGGCCACCGTCAAGGTGGCGTAGATATACCAAAGCGCCTTGGCGGTCTCGGTGATGCGCGGGGTCAGCTTGGAGTCTTTCAAAGGACCCGGGATTTCCGTGCGGTAAAGCGCCATGCCGCCAACGCCGAGTGTGGGCAGAATCGCCACGGCCAGGACCACGATCCCCATGCCGCCCAGCCATTGGAGCTGCTGGCGGTAGTAGAGGATCGATTCGGGCAGAAAGTCGATCCCCGTTATGACCGTCGCGCCCGTGGTGGTCAGCCCAGAGAAAGACTCGAAGACCGCATCGGTCAAACCCAGCGCCTCATCGCCAAACAGCATCAAGGGCAGCGAGCCGAACAGGGCCAGCACGGTCCAGAACATGGCGGCGATAATAAAGCCATCGCGCACGCGCAGCTCTTTTTGTGCGCGACGGTTGGGTAAGTAGAAGCACAGCCCCGTTGCCACGGTAATGGTCATGGCCATCATAAAGGCGTCCCACACGCCGTCGCGGAACCATGCGGAGATCAGCATGGGGGGGAGCATGGTGAGGCTGAAGAGCATCAACAGCAGCCCCAGGATGCGCAGAATAACCCTCAGGCTCATGGCTGTTCTAGGCTCCCCTGGTCAATAAGTTGCGCGCCGAGTTTAAGCATCAGAAGAACGTCAGCCCTACCTGGAACAAGCGCTCTACGTCGCGGATGCGCCGCTTGTCGATAACGAACAGGATCACGTGGTCACCGCTTTCGATGACGATGTGGTCGTGGGCGATCATCACCTCTTTGCCGCGCACGATCGCGCCGATGGTGGTGCCCTCGGGCAGATCGATCTCGCGAATGGTGCGCCCGACCACCCTGGACGACTGCTTGTCGCCATGGGCGATGGCCTCGATGGCCTCGGCGGCGCCCCGGCGCAGCGAGTGGACGTTGACGATATCGCCACGGCGCACATGGGTCAGCAGGCTGCCGATGGTTGCCTGTTGGGGGGATATGGCAATATCGATCTCGCCGCCCTGGACCAGGTCCACATAGGCGGCATTGTTGATCAGTGTCAGCACCTTTTTTGCGCCCATCCGCTTGGCCAGCAGCGACGACATGATATTGACCTCGTCGTCGTTGGTCAGCGCGCAGAAAATATCGCAGTCCTCGATGTTCTCTTCTTCCAGCAGCCGCTTGCTGGTGGCGCTGCCGTGGAGCACCACGGTGCGGTCGAGCCGCTCGGAGAGCGTGGTGCAACGTTCCAGACTGTGCTCGATGATCTTGACCTGGTGGCTGTGCTCCAGGTGCTCGGCCAGGCGCTCGCCGATGTTGCCGCCCCCGGCGATCACCACCCGGCGGAAATCCCGTTCGACCCGGCGCAGTTCGCTCATGACCGCGCGGATATCCCGTCGTGCCGCCAGGAAGAAGACTTCGTCGTCGGCTTCGATGACCGTATCGCCGCGGGGGATGATCGGCCGGTTGCGGCGGTAGATCGCCGCCACCCGGGTGTCCACATTGGGCATGTGGCGGCGCAGAAAGGCCAGGTCCTGGCCCACCAGCGGGCCTCCGTAGAAGGCTTTTACCGCCACCAACTGGACGAGGCCACCGGCAAACTCCAGCACCTGCAGCGCGCCGGGATGCTCGATCAGGCGGCGCACGTGGTCGGTGACCACCTGCTCGGGGCTGATCAGCACGTCGATGGGAATCGCTTCGTGGGCGAACAGCCCCTTGCGGGTCAGGTAGGCCGTCGCCCGTACCCGGGCGATCTTGGTCGGTGTGCGGAACAGGGTATGCGCCACCTGGCAGGCGATCATGTTGATCTCGTCGCTGCTGGTGACGGCAATCAGCATGTCGGCGTCTTCACAGCCTGCCTGACGCAGCACGATGGGGTAGGAACCCGCGCCGGTCACCGTGCGGATATCGAGCTTGGTATGCAGCTCGCGCAGCTTTTTGGCATCGGTATCGATGACGGTGATGTCGTTTTCCTCACGGGCAAGGTGCTCCGCGAGGGTGCCGCCGACCTGGCCGGCGCCGAGAATGATGATTTTCATTGCTGAGCATCGGTTCCGTTGAGAGCGCCAGCGATGCCTCGTGAACTGCGTGAGGCGGCCTATCGTGCGCTGCAATAAAGACGGCGGCCAGTGTAAACCAGCCGCCGCCGAAAAGCAGGTGGGGATTATTCCAGGGTAAAGCCAACCTTGACCGTGACCTGCCAGTGTGCGACCCGACCGTCCTCGATGTGGCCGCGGGTGTCGGTCACTTCCAGCCAGCGCATATGCTTGATGGTTTCAGACGCCTTGGCGAGTGCGTTCTGCACGGCGTCTTCAATTCCTTTTTCGGAAGAACCGGTTAGCTCGATGTGCTTATAGGTGTGATGACTCATGGTCTCTCCATCCGTGTCATGAATTCACTGCCTGTCATGACGAAAAATGTGTCAGGCAGCCTGCTTCTCTAGTCTGGCATAAAAAAAGCCATCGTGACCGCCGTCTTCGGGAAACAGTTGGCGGCCGTGGCCACTCGGCATGCCCCAGGCAACGTCACCCGGCGTGGTGACCTGTGCGTCGGGTGTGCGGGCCAAGAAGGCCTCCACTTGATCGACATTCTCTTCGGGCAGCACCGAACAGGTGGCGTAAAGCAGCGTGCCGCCCGGTCGTAATAGCGGCCAGAGATTATCCAGCAGTTGGCGCTGCAATGCGGCCAGCTTGCGGATATCGTCGGGGCGGCGCAGCTTCTTGATATCCGGATGACGGCGAATGACGCCGGTGCCGGAGCAGGGGGCGTCAAGCAGGATGGCGTCAAAAGGCGTGCCACTCCACCAGTCGCTCTGGGTGGCGTCGGCGTGCTGTAGCTCGGCCGTCAGACCCAGGCGGTGGAGTGCGTCGTCAACCCTCGCCAGGCGCATATTGTCGCTGTCCACGGCGGTCAGGGAGATATCAAACTGTTCCAGCAGGTGAGCGGTTTTCCCGCCAGGGGCACAGCATGCGTCCAGCACACGAGCCCCAGGGCGCGGGGCAAGGGCAGGCCCGAGCAGCGCAGCGCTGAGTTGGGCGGCTTCATCCTGAACGCTGACGAGACCTTTCTCAAAACCAGGCAAGGTGGTGACGTCGCAGGGCTGGTCGAGGGTAATACCGTCGGGAGCGTGGACACATAACTGGCCGCTCAAACCGTTGCTATCCAGCAGGGACAGGTAGGTTTCGCGGTCGTGGTGGCGCTGATTGACCCGCAGCGTCATTGGCCCAGGCTGGTTGTTGGCGTTGGCAATGGCCTGCCACTGTTCAGGCCATGCTTGACGAAGCGCCTTTAACAACCAGGCGGGATGCTCGAGCGCCACGTTGGCATCGCGGTCGACGATTGCCTGAAGTTCGTCGGATTCCCTCTGCAAGCGACGCAGGCAGCCGTTCAGAACCCGCGTGGCCCAGGTTTTGCCGAGTAGACGCGCCGCGCCCGCGGTCTCGCCGACCGCCGCATGAGCGGGAATACGCATATAGAGAAGCTGGTAGATGCCCACCAGCAGCAGCGCCTGGATATCGCTGTCACGCTTCTTGAACGGCTGCTTGAGCAACTGGTCGGCCAGCGCTTCCAGGCGTGGCAGGCGGCGGCAGGTGCCGTAGCACAGTTCTTTGAGCAGGCTGCGGTCCCGCGCAATCACACTGTGCTCATCCAGCGTGGCCAGCGACCCCTGGTCGGTCAGCACCGGTACCAGCCCGCGTGCCGCGGCAGCGCGCACTTCCTGGCCGCTGCCTGCCTTGGGCGAACGTGGCTGATTCATGAGGAGGCTCCTGAGTGGGTATTTTGCCCCAGGCGCGTGCCCGGGATGAGGCGTGACTGGCGGGCGTTGAGCAGCTCGCGGGCTGGCAGCGCCTTACCCCCGGGAAGTTGGGCACGGCTGACGCAAAGCACCTGGCGACCTTCGGCGCCACAGGCGATTCGTAAGTGATCCTCGCCGTGTTCGAGCAGCATGCCGGGTGCCGTCGGCGGCTGTTCGCCTGGCTCGACACTTGCCTTCAGCAGGCGCAGGCGGTCGTCACCCAGGGCGCACCAGGCAACAGGCCAGGGGTTGAAGGCGTGAATGGTGCGTACCAGCTGCTCGGCAGGCTGGCTGAAATCCAGCTCGGCCTCGGCCTTGGTGAGCTTGGCGGCGTAGGTGACGCCGTCTGCTGGTTGGGGCGACGCTGTGATGCGTCCCGTCTCCAGCTCGTCCAGCACCTGAACCAGCGCATTGGCCCCTTGCAGGGCCAGCCGGTCGTGCAGGTCGCCACCGGTGGTCTGGTCGGTGATCGGCGTACGCACCTCAAACAGCATGTCGCCGGTATCCAGGCCGGCATCCATTTGCATGATGGTCACGCCGGAAACGCTGTCACCGGCTTCAATGGCGCGCTGGATCGGCGCGGCACCGCGCCAGCGGGGTAGCAGCGAGGCGTGAACGTTGAGGCAGCCCAGACGCGGGATGTCCAGCACGGCCTGAGGCAACAGTAGCCCGTAGGCCACCACGACCATGACGTCGGCATCGAGCGCGTCAAGCGTCGCCTGGGCATTGGCCGCTTTCAGGCTTTCAGGCTGATAAACCGGCAGCCCATGCTCGAGCGCCAGGCGCTTGACAGGGCTTGGGGTGAGCTTGCGCCCACGCCCGGCGGGACGGTCGGGCTGGGTATAGGCGGCGACCACCTGATGCTGGCTTTCCAGCAGGGCAGCCAAACTTGAAGCAGCGAATTCCGGGGTACCCGCAAAAACAACGCGCAATGATGACATGGACACAGGGACCTGGCGGCAAAGGGAGACGTGACGGTAATCTTGAACAGTGCGACGCGGTCAGGCGCCCTGCATCTGCTTGTGGCGCTTTTCCATTTTCTTGCGAATCCGGTCACGCTTGAGGGACGACAGATAGTCGACAAACAGCACCCCCTCCAGGTGGTCGTACTCGTGCTGAATACAGTGCGCCAGCAGACCGTCGGCTTCAAGCGTGTAGGGCTCGCCGTTGCGGTCCAGCGCCTTCAGCTCCACTTTCAAATAGCGTGGCACTTCAGCGTAGTGCTCCGGGATCGACAAGCAGCCTTCGGACAGCGGCTCTTTCTCGTCGCCAATGGGCGTATAGCTGGGGTTGATAAGTACCAGCGGCTGGGAGTTGTCGCCGCTGACATCCATCACCACCACCCGGCGGTGAACGTCCACCTGGGTCGCGGCCAGGCCGATCCCTTGGGCGTCGTACATGGTTTCCAGCATGTCATCGACGAGCTTGCGCACTTCATCGTCGACGCTTTGAACTGCTTTGGCCTTGGTGCGCAGGCGCTCGTCGGGGAATTCGAGAATGGCGAGTTTGGCCATGGCGTTGCTACCACCGTTGTGCTGAACTAAGTAATCGCTTGAGCAGTGCGTCAATGGGGTCGCATGCCCAAGTGCTTTATTTATGACCTGAGTACTTTATGATCGACCACTATATCATGCTGTCAATGTTCCGGGCATGCCTGCCCGGTGGTGCAGCGCGAATCACCCGCGTAATCGCAGTTAAAAACACAGGGGGCAGGATGGGGGCTGGACAACGCAGGCGATATGGCGCGGGCGCTTGGTTCATCGGCGCATTGACGGTATTGATGTCACTGGATGCGGGCGCCTGGGAGCGCGTTCGCGATTCGGCACCCGAGCGCTACACGGTGGCAGAGGGCGACACCCTCTGGGACATTGCGGGCCGGTTCTTACATGCGCCCTGGCAGTGGCCTGAGCTTTGGCAGACCAATCCTGCTATCCGCAATCCAAACCTTATTTACCCCGGCGATATACTCACCTTAAGCGATTGCCAGGGCGATCCCTGCCTGTCCCTTTCACGGCAGCAGTGGGTAGTGACACTCTCCCCCAAGATGCGCACCGTCCCTCGCCGCGAAGCGATACCCCCCATCGACGCGAGTATTATCCGGCCGTTCTTGCGTGATCATCGTATCAAAGAGGGGGACCCCGCTGCCGACGCCATGGCTTATGTCGTGGCCGGTCACCAGGGACGCTTGATCAGCGGGGCGGGGGATTCGCTGTATGTGCGCGGGCAGGTGCCAAGGCAAGCAGACGTGGGCATTTATCGGCCCGCCGACACCTATACGGCTAACGATGGCACGGTTCTGGGTACCGAACTGATCAAGATCGGCGAAGCCCGCTACCTGCGCGCCGAAGAGGATATCGCCCAGTTGCAGGTGCTGAGTGCTGCCCAGGAAATACGCAACAACGACCTTGTCTTGCCGCTGGAAGCCTCGCGACTGGATGACGACATGGTGCCCCGTACACCGCGCAATGCGCTGTCGGGGACACTGATCGGCGTGCCGGGCGGGGTGCGCTTTATCGGTCGCCTGCAGGTGGTAACGATCGATTTGGGCACGCTGGATGGCGTGCAAGCCGGGCATGTCTTCCAGATTGCCCAGCAGAGTGAGGTGGTCAGCGACCCGCGTAATCAGGCGTCGATCACGCTACCCAGTGAAGCCGCTGGCACCTTGATGGTCTTCAGCCCCTATGATCGCGTGAGCTATGCGCTGGTGATGGAGGCTTCCCAAGTGGTGGAGGTTGGCGACCTTGTAAGGACACCGCCGCGCTAGATGAGTTGGGTCAATCGTCGATAGATTGAATAAGGAGAGGTAATGGATACCAGGGAGTGGTTGGTGGTCAATGCACTGCCGGGAGTGGGGCCCCAGCGAATCGCTGAGCTGGTGGCGCAACAACCCCAGTGGCCACAGGGATGGCTGGCGGGGTTGCCCAGCAAGGCAGCCAGTGCGCTGCGGTTGTGGTGCGAGCACCCCACAAAGAGCCCCTTGCAGCGTGAGGTCGAGGCGAGCCTGACCTGGCAGTCCAGTGCGCCAGGACGCACGCTTTTGCACCGCGACCACCCGGCATGGCCAAGGCTACTCAATCAACTACCTGATCCGCCAGCCGTCCTTTGGGCACAGGGCGACCTGGGCGCCCTGGAACGACCGACGCTTGCCATGGTGGGCACGCGTCGGCCGACATCGGAAGGCACCTATAATGCGCAAACCTTCGCCCGGGAATTGGCCAGGCGAGGCTGGAGTATTGTCAGCGGCATGGCGTTAGGGATTGACGGGGTGGCCCAGCAAGCCGCCCTGGACGCGGGCGGCAGCAGCGTGGCGGTATTGGGCTGCGGGATTGACGTGATTTATCCCGCCCGCCATCGTGCGCTATATCAACAGCTCAGCGATGCACCGGGAGGACTGGTACTGGCCGAGCACCCGCCGGGCACCACCGCACACCCCGCCTTCTTCCCGCGCCGGAACCGCATCGTGACCGGTTTATCGCTGGGTACGCTGGTGGTGGAGGCAGCCGAGAAAAGCGGCTCACTGGTCAGCGCCCGCCTGGCCATGGAGCAGGGTCGCGATGTGTTTGCCCTGCCCAGTTCGTTGCACAATCAGCAGGCACGTGGCTGTCTTCAGCTGTTGCGCCAGGGGGCGGCCATGGCCTGCGAACCCGAGGACATCGTCAACGAGCTGCAGCATTGGGCGAGGGAATTTCTACCCGCCTCCATGGAAGAGACCTCTACCCATCGGTCGGCAACTGACCCCGCAGTCGAACCGCTGCCCGATGCACTGCTCGGCTTGCTGAGCGCCTCCCCCACGCCCATCGACGCCCTGGTGCAACAAAGCGGCTGCTCGGTGAGTGACTGCCAGCAGCGCCTGCTGATGCTGGAAATCGAGGGCTGGGTCGCATCCCGGGCGGGTGGTTGGGTGCGGTTACCCCGGCCGTGATAAGATAATGTTTCCTTTACCATAACGGGTGGAGACTTCATGACGACAGCGGCTGAACTGGATAAAGCAGTTCGCGCATTGCGCAACGGCGGGGTTATTGCCTGCCCAACGGAAGCGGTGTGGGGATTAAGCTGCGATCCCGACAACGACGAAGCGCTGGCGCAGTTAATGCGCTTAAAGGCCCGCGATCCAGCCAAGGGCGTGATTCTGGTGGCGGCCTCGATTGGCCAGTTTCAGCCGTGGCTCACACAGTTGCCGCTGGCCCTGCATGCGCCGTTGATTGCCAGTTGGCCGGGGCCGAATACCTGGCTGGTGCCGGATAACGGCCGCAGTCACGGTCTGGTCCGGGGGGCGCACAGTAAAGTGGCGCTGCGGGTCACTGACCACCCGCTGATGCAGGCGCTTTGCGAAGCCTTTGGTGGCCCGCTGGTATCGACCTCTGCCAACGTGGCCGGCGACCCCCCGGCGACCAGTGCGGATGACGTCAGGGCGGTATTTGGCGACCAATTGGCGGCCATCATCGATGGCGAGCTGGGTGGTAACGAACGGCCCAGCAAGATTCGCGATCTCGTCAGTGGCAGCGTGATACGCAGTTAACCGATCATCAGGAGACGACGTGGCGCACGAACATCTGGATACCGTCAAGAACTACCTGCTGGACCTGCAGGAACGCCTTTGCGAGGGGCTGGCAAGCGCTGACGGACAGGCAAGCTTCAGGCAGGACGAATGGGACCGTGAAGAAGGCGGCGGTGGCCGCTCACGGGTGATCGAAAATGGCGGCGTGTTTGAAAAAGGCGGCGTCAATTTCTCCCATGTGTTCGGCACCCAGTTGCCGCCCTCCGCCACGGCCGCACGGCCGGAGCTTGCCGGGCGCAGTTTTCACGCGGTCGGGGTTTCCTGGGTGCTGCATCCGGAAAACCCCCATGTGCCCACCAGCCATGGCAACGTACGGTTCTTTATCGCCGAAAAAGAGGGCGAGCCGCCAGTCTGGTGGTTTGGTGGCGGCTATGACCTAACGCCGTTCTACCCGGTGTTCGACGATGTGGTGCACTGGCACAAGGTAGCCAGCGCGGCCTGTGCGCCCTTTGGCGACGACGTTTACGCGCGTTACAAGGCCTGGTGCGACGAGTACTTCTATCTCAAGCACCGTGAGGAAACCCGGGGCGTGGGCGGCTTGTTCTTCGATGATCTCAACGACGGCAGTTTTGAAGACTGCTTCGCTTTTCAACGCGCCGTCGGCGACAGCTTCCTGGAGGCCTACCTGCCGATTGTCGAGCGACGCCGTGGCGATGCCTGGAATGAGCGGCAGCGTCAATTCCAGCTTTATCGCCGCGGCCGCTATGTCGAGTTCAACCTGGTATGGGATAGAGGGACGCTGTTTGGCCTGCAAAGCGGCGGGCGTACCGAGTCCATTCTGATGTCGATGCCGCCCCTGGCCCGCTGGGAATATGCGTTCACGCCGGAGAACGATAGCCCCGAGGCGCAGCTCAACGCGTATCTTGTGCCCCGCGACTGGCTCGGCGAAGCCGCCGCAACGCGTGGCGAGGAGGTTCCATGACCGATCGTTACGCCGTCTTCGGCAATCCCATTGGCCACTCCAAATCGCCCATGATTCACGCCGACTTTGCCGGTCAAACCGGGCAGGACATCGACTACACCGCCATAGAACCGCCAATAGGCGAGCTGGCGGCGGCGTGGCAGGCGTTTTGCGCCGAGGGTGGACGAGGTGCCAATGTGACCGTGCCGTTCAAGGCGGATGCTTTCGCGCTCTGCGATACGCTGAGCCATCGTGCCCGTCGAGCAGGGGCAGTGAATACGCTGATTCTGGGCGGTAATGGCCGCACCTACGGGGATACCACCGATGGCGTTGGCCTGGTACGCGATCTGGCTTATCACCGGGTGGCGCTAGCGGGAAAGCGTGTCTTGATAGTCGGCGCAGGCGGCGCCGTGCGCGGTATTCTGGAGCCCCTGCTCGGTGAGCAGCTCAGTGAAATGGTCGTGGTCAATCGCACGGCAGAAAAAGCCCGGCAACTGGCCGATGATTTTGCCGACTTGGGGCCGATCAAGGGCGGTGGTTTCGACGCTCTGGAAGGCAAATTTGACGTGGTCATCAATGGTACCAGCGCCAGCCTTTCGGGCGACTTGCCGCCGCTACCCGACGAGCTGTTTGCCAATGGCGCCTGGGCCTATGACATGATGTACGGTGTCGAGCCGACGGTGTTTTTAAAGTGGGCCGGGCCCCGAGGGGCGAAACTCCTGGACGGACTGGGCATGCTGGTCGAGCAGGCGGCAGAAGCGTTTTACCTCTGGCGCAATCAGCGCCCTGATACAGCGCCGGTTCGGGCGCGGCTGCGTCAGTCACTGAACTACGAATAGCTGAACTGTGCTAGCTGGATATAGCTAAGGAGCGACTTTTCGGGGTCACCCGAGGGCCGTAACCCTGATGAACCGCCGCTGCCGAGAGGCAGCGGCGGTTGTTTATTATGGGCGTGGACAGTTGGGCGTGCGGCCGTTATTGCGCGCCTGTTCAAAGGTGGCCATGGCATCGCTCATGTTCGCTTGCAGACCTTCAATCCGTTGCCCTTGGCTGGGGTGGGTCGACATCCAGGCCGGCGGTGCGCCGCCGCCCGATGCCTGCTGCATGTTTTGCCAAAGGGCGACGCTCTCGCGGGGATCAAACCCGGCCCGGGCCATCAGCTGCAGACCAATGGTATCCGCTTCGCTTTCATGGCGACGCGAGAAGGGCAGCATGATGCCGTATCGTGCCCCCATGCCAAGGACGCCCATCAGCTGCTCACCACCTGCGCCTTCCAGGCCGGAAGCGCTGGAAATGACGGAAAGCCCCAGTTGGGTCGCGCTTTGGGTCGATGCCCGCTCATTGGAGTGCTTGGCGAGCACGTGGCCGATTTCGTGGGCGACCACTGACGCCACCTGGTCCTGATTGGTTGCGATATCCAGCATGCCGGTATGCAAGCCCATATAGCCGCCGGGTAGCGCAAAGGCGTTAGGCTCTTCAGCCTCGAAGACACGGATTTGCCAGTCCATCTGCTGCTGGTCCTGAGGGAGTTCCGCGACAATGGCATTGGCAATGCATTGCGCGTAGCGCTGGCTTGCCTGACCGGCACTGGGCAATTCCTGCTGATACTGGTTAAAGGCCTGGCTACCCATGTTGTTGAGTTCCTCGTCGGATAACAACAACAGCTGTGAGCGCCCAGTAGGCGATGTGGAACAGGCTGCAACCGCAACGCATAGGGCCGTAATGGCGAGAGGGCGAAACCAGCGCATGGCGTATTTCCTTTTGTGAAAGTGAATTCCTTGCCCCAAGATAACGGCTGTACAGGGTAAATCAATCCTCATGCGAATAATTCACCAAGAGAGTCGTTATGGATGCCGAATTAAGCCAGCGTTTAACCCGCTTACTCGATCGACTGGATCATTGGTTACCACCCGCGGCCGAACCGGTTAACTGGCAGACGGAAGTCGCCGCACTGTGGCAGCGTCACCCGCTGGGCGGGCGTCTGGTGGCGGTGCCGCCAAGGGACGCGTTAACGCTGGACGACCTGCTGGGCATTGAGCGGCAAAAGCAGGCGCTGGTGGATAATACCCGGGCGTTTTTACAAGGCTTGCCTGCCAACCACGCGCTACTGTGGGGCGCGCGAGGCAGCGGCAAGTCGTCGGTGGTACGCGCGCTGCTTAACGCACTGGCAGGTGAGGGGCTACGCCTGGTTCAGATTGATCGCCATGAACTCGCCAGCTTACCGGTACTGGTCGAACAGCTGCGTCATCAGCCGCAACGCTTCGTCGTTTACTGTGACGACCTCTCTTTCGAGGGCAACGACGATGCCTACAAGGCGCTCAAGAGTGTACTCGATGGGGCGCTCACTGGCCCGCCGGAAAACGTATTGCTGTATGCCACCTCGAACCGTCGTCATTTGCTGCCCGAATCGATGGACGACAACAGCGGCTCGCAGCTGGTAGGTGAGGAATTGCACCATGGCGATGCGGTGGAAGAGAAAATCTCGCTGTCGGACCGCTTTGGGCTATGGCTCAGCTTTCATCCCTTTAACCAGGCAACCTACCTGGACGTGTGCGCTCATTGGGTCGCGCGGGTGAGCAGCGAGAGCGTCAGCTGGGATGATGAGGCGCGTGCCGAAGCGCTGCGCTTTGCGACCCTGCGAGGCGGGCGCAGCGGCCGCACCGCCTGGCAGTTTGCGGCCCACTGGGTAGGCCGCAAAGGTTGGCTGACGGCACTTAGCCTTGTGGTACCAACTGCCCATCGGCGCCCACGTTGAGGCGAATGGTGGGTGTCAGCAAACCAGCAGGAAGCCGCATGCCTAAACCGCGCAGATCCCCTGGCGTGATGGCCAGTTGACTGCCGGGCGGCAGCTCTCCCTGGGTGGCCAACTGGCTGGCAAGCTCCAGCATGGGCGCCATGCGTTGGGTGTCGGTGGCGAGTACATCAAAGGCAACCGGCAGGCGTAAATTGGCATCGTCGCCAGAGGTTAGCGTGACGTCCTGCTCATAGTTTCCCTGTACAGGATCAACGCCAGGCATGTCGAGCATCCAGCGAAAGCCCGACATCTCCACCGGGGGCATGCCCGCAGGCAGGCCCAGCCCCATGGCAATGGTCGCCTGAACGGGCAGGCTACCAGCGCCAAGGCTGGAAGCGATCAGGCTGGTTAAATCACGGGTATCTAGCCCTGCCTTGATACGGTGAGGGCCAATGCGAACATCCTCGACTCCCAGTGAGGTGACCGCCAAACGAAACGCAAACAGGCCGGTTTGGGGCAGGGCAAGACAGCCCGTGAGCAGGCTGGCCAGGCCAAAAACGGTCAGCCAACGCCAGCGGCGCATGATGCGGGTCATAGCAGTCCCTTCTGAGAAAGTGCCAATGTTAAATGAAGGTGGGGCTGAAAGCGCCGTATTTGAGGCCCAGGACGACGTTCTGTCAAGCGAAATTGTTACCCTTCGGGCATCAAAAAACGCCTGCGGGTTTTGCCTCGCAGGCGTTATTCAGTGAGCAGTTTCCTGACGGGCGGGAAAACGCTCAACGACGGCTTTTGCGTGCCTCTTTGGTACGGTTGAGCTCGCGCTTTTTGGCTTTTTCCTTGTCGCTGGCGCCTGCCATGTGATCGAAGGGATTGTTGCCGGAGCGAAACTCGAAGCGCATGGGCGTGCCGCGCACTTTCAACACCTTGCGGAAGGTGTTCGTCAGGTAGCGGCGGTAGGCGTCCGGCAGTGCCTCGGTCTGATTGCCGTGAACGACGATGATCGGTGGATTGCTGCCGCCCTGGTGGGCCATGCGCAGCTTGATGCGTCGTCCGTGAATCATCGGTGGCGGGTGCTGGCTGACGGCATCCTGAAGCAGCGTGGTCAGGCGATTGGTGGACCAGTGGGCGTTGGCGGCATTGAAGGCACGTTCGATAGACGGATAGAGATCGCCTACCGCCGTGCCGTGCAGCGCCGAGATAAAGTGCATCTCGGCATAGTCGGCAAAGCCCAGGCGGCGCTTGATCTCGTTACGCATCTTGTCCTTGGCTTCGCTTTCCAGTCCGTCCCATTTATTGACGGCCAGTACCAGGGCACGGCCGGAGGTCAGCACGTAATCGAGCAGGTGCAGGTCCTGCTCGACCAGCCCACTGCGCGCATCCAGCACCATCACCGCCACATGACATTCCTTAATGGCGTCCAGGGTCTTGATGATGGAAAACTTTTCGGCCACTTCACTGACGTTCTTGCGTCGCCGGACCCCGGCGGTATCAACCAGCACATACGGCTTGCCGCGGCGCTCGAAAGGAATCTCGATGGCGTCACGCGTGGTACCGGCTTCATCGAAGACGACCACACGCTCTTCGCCAAGCAGGCGGTTGACCAGCGTCGATTTGCCCACATTGGGCCGCCCGATCACGCCGATACGAATGCCCTTGGTGCCGGTGTCGGCGGGTATGTCGGCATCGCGTTCGGGGAAGGGCTCGAGCACCGTATCCATCAGGGTCGAGACGTTGCGGCCGTGAGCCGCCGCAATCGGCCATGGGTCACCCAGGCCAAGCGACCAGAAATCGCCCATGGCCGAGTGTTCTTCCAACCCATCGGTCTTGTTGACCACCAGCCAGGTTTTCTTCTGGTTGACCCGCAGGTGGTTGGCAATGGCCTCGTCGGCCATGTTCAACCCGGCCCGCGCATCAACCATGAACAGCACGATATCCGCTTCGTCGATGGCGGCCAGCGACTGCTCCGCCATGGCCGCATCGATGCCTTGTTCGTCGCCGCTGATGCCGCCGGTGTCGATCACCGTATAGGCTTTATTGCCCAGCATGCCGTTGCCATACTTGCGATCACGGGTCAGGCCAGGAAAGTCGGCGACCAGCGCATCCCGCGAGCGGGTAAGGCGGTTAAACAGCGTCGACTTGCCCACGTTAGGGCGGCCAACTAGCGCAATCACAGGTGTCATGGAGAGACTTCCAGCGTTTCAAAATGTCCGTCATTGGCCAGCACGTGAATCACGTCGCCTTCAGTGACCGCCGGGACGCTAATGCCCGAGCTGTCGACTTCGGTGCGTCCCACCAGCTCACCTTCGCGGGCGTCGATCAGGTGCACATAGCCTTCAAAGTCACCCACCACCAAACGCCCGTCGGCGAAGGCGGGGGCCGTCAGCCAGCGATCTTCCAGGGTGTCGTTCCGCCACACTTCCTGGCCATTGGTGCTGTCAATGGCGACCACGTGGCTGTCGTCGGTGACCACAAACAGCAGGTCACCCACCAGTAGGGGCGTGTGGCGGCTGGAGAGTTCGCGTTCCCATAGAACATTGCCACGGGTTGCCTCCAGTGCCACCAGCTGGCCGTTATAACTGGTCACGAACAGGCGGCCTTCCCGGCTGAGGATCGGCTGGCCCGCGAGGTCGACAAGGCGCTCGACTTCGCTACGACCTTGAGGCGTGGCAATCTGCATATCCCATAGTGGCTGCCCATTGCGGTTATCAATAGTCGTCAACCGGCCGTTGGCCAGGCCGACAAAGCTGACCGGCTCAATCACCAGGGGCGTGCCGGTGCCGCGCAGCGTCAGTGACGGCAGTGAGCTGGAAAAGACCCAGCGCTCGTCACCGCTTGCGCGGTCAAGGGCGGTCACCTGGCCGTCGATGCTTTGCACGACCAGCAATTCCGGGTTGGCCTGGGGGGCTGCCAGCACTTCGCTGGAGACTCGCGAGCGCCAGTTAACGCTGCCGTCGCTTTGGTCCAGGGAAATGACTTCGCCGTTGCGCGTGCCCAGATAGACCTGTCCGGCAATCGCGGTCAAGGCACTGGATATTGGCGTGTCCAGGTCGACTTCCCAGCGTTCTTCGCCGTCGTCGGCGCTAAACGACATCACCACGCCTTGCGCGTCGGCGGCGAAGACGTTGTCACCCTCGCGCGCTGGCGCAATGGGGTAACGCGCTCGACCAAGGCCGTCGCCTACGTCCTCATGCCAAAGAGTCTCAAGGGTTGAGGTTGCTTCGAAACTTTTAAGCTCTTTAGGCGTGTAGGCGGGTTCGCTTTTGCTCGCACAGCCAGCCAGGAGGGCCAGAGCAGCGGCGCCCAGGGCCACACGCATGACGGGGGTTGAAAAGGTGCGTTTGGAAAATGTAGGTCTTGAAAACATTGATGTTGAAAACAGGGGGGTCATTGAGCTGTCTCCTCAGCGCCGAGATCGTCAAGCTTGAACTGCACGCCGTATAGCGGCTGGCCTTGTTGCTGTGCCAGCTCGAGAGCATCCTGCCAGGCGTTGCGAGCCTGATCGTTCTGGCCAAGTGCCATGTAAGCGTCGCCTCGCACGTTGGCTTGCTGGGCTGCCAGGGGTTCGGTGATCGGTTCATCGAGTAATTCGAGCGCGCGTTCGGGGTCCTCGTTGGCAATGGCGAGACGCGCTAACCGCAGCCAGGCAAGGCTTTGCACATAGCGTCGCGATGAGGATTCCGCCACCTGGGTAAGCGACTCAACGGCGCTGTCCAGGTCATCCTGCTGGACAGCCAGGCGGGCATCAAGCAGCAAGGCCAATTCAGCGTACAGGGTGTCGTCATGCTCACTGACGATCTCGTCCACCATCTCACGGGCTTCACTGAGCTGGTCGCCTTCGAGCTCGTTACCAGCGGCGAGGCTAACCAACTGCTGATAGCGTACTGAGGCCGCCTCGGCTTTATCGGCTTGATAATCCTGCCAGGCGTTCCAGCCGAATACGCCGGCTGCCGCCAGTGCAGCGCCAGCGATCAGTGACGTGCCGTTTTCTTTCCACCAGCGCTTGATCACATCCAGCTGTTCGTCTTCGCTTCTATCCGCCACGGGCGGTCTCCTATTCAGCAATAACCGCCGCTTACGGCAACGGTCATGATGGGTTGAGAGGCAGGCGATGCCTGCCACCCGTTTATGGTGTGTTGGGCAACTGCTCGCTGAGCGTGTGGGCCAGCATTGCCTGGGGAACGCGTTGCTGTGCCTGGTCGTCGCGCAGGGCCTTGAGCGTGACGGTGTGCTCGGCTATTTCGTCTTCGCCAAGCAGCAGGGCATACGCGGCACCGCTTTTATCGGCTTTTTTCATGCGGCTCTTGAAACTGCCGCCGCCGCAATGCAGTTGCAGGCGAAGCCAGGGCAGTTCACTGCGAAGCTGCTCGGCCAGGGTGATCGCGGCGACCGTCGCGGTATCGTCCATCGCCAACAAATACACGTCGCTACCCGTTTCGTCGGGTATTAAATCGAGGGTCTCGAGCAGCAGAATCAGGCGCTCAACACCCATGGCAAAACCAACTCCTGGAGTGGGTTTGCCGCCCAACTGCTCGACGAGGCCGTCGTAGCGGCCGCCAGCGCATACGGTGCCCTGGCTGCCCAGCGCTGTCGTGGTCCACTCAAAGACGGTGCGCGAGTAGTAGTCGAGACCGCGAACCAGCCGCGGGTTGATGACATAGGCAATACCCGCCGCGTCGAGCATGGCTTTTAGCTGCTCAAAGTGGGCCTGCGAGGGCTCGTCGAGGTTATCCAGCAAGCGTGGTGCGCCGTCGAGCATCTCCGCCATGGCAGGGTTCTTGGAGTCGAGAATGCGCAGTGGATTGCTGGTCAGCCGCCGCTTGGCGTCTTCGTCGAGGACGTCGCGGTGCTGCTCGAAATAGGCGACCAGCTTGTCGCGGTAAGCCGCGCGGGCTTCGCTTGAGCCCAGCGAGTTAAGCTCGAGGGTGACATGCTCCATCAGCCCCAGCTCTTTCCACAACCGAGCAGAGAGCAGAATCACCTCGGCATCAATGTCCGGGCCTTCAAAACCGTAAGCCTCGATACCGACCTGGTGAAACTGGCGGTAGCGGCCCTTCTGGGGCCGCTCATGGCGAAACATCGGCCCCTGGTACCACAACCGCTGGGTCTGGTTGTACAGAAGCCCGTTTTCCATGGCCGCGCGTACGCAGCTGGCGGTACCTTCGGGACGCAGGGTAAGGCTGTCTCCGTTTCGGTCTTCGAAGGTATACATCTCCTTTTCGACAATGTCGGTGACTTCGCCGATGGAGCGTGCAAACAGCGCCGTCTGCTCGACGATCGGCGTGCGGATTTCCGCAAAACCGTAACGCTGCATCAACTGGCGGACTATTCCTTCAAAAAATTGCCAGCGAGGGCTCTCGCTGGGCAATAGATCGTTCATGCCTCGAATGGCTTGAATTTTTTTTGCTACAGACTTGCTCAAGGCAAACTCCCTGGGTCGGCTATCCCGCGTCGTACTTAAACGCTGCGGGCGATCGTGTTGTCTTCCTGCTGCTGTTTTTCACGTACTTTGTCGCGGATCAGCCGCTCCAAGTCATCGACAAGGTGGTCGTTGCGCAATTTGCTGGACGGCTTGCCGTCGATATACACCAGATTGGCGGGGCTGCCGCCGGTCAGGCCAATGTCGGTTTCCTTGGCTTCGCCAGGCCCGTTGACGACACAGCCAATGACCGACACGTCAAGCGGTGTCATGACGTCTTCCAGCCGTTCTTCAAGTTGGTTCATGGTGCTGATGACATCGAAATTCTGCCGCGAGCAGCTTGGGCAAGCAATAAAGTTGATGCCTTTGGAGCGCAGCTTGAGGCTCTTCAGCATGTCGTAGCCGACCTTGATTTCCTCCACCGGGTCAGCCGCGAGCGAGACGCGAATCGTATCGCCAATGCCATCCATCAGCAGCATGCCAAGGCCAATGGAGGATTTGACCGTGCCGGAGCGAAGTCCGCCGGCTTCGGTAATGCCAAGATGTAGCGGCTGTTCAATGCGCGTTGCCAGGTCGCGGTAGGCGGCCACGGCCATGAACACGTCCGAGGCCTTGACGCTGACCTTGAAGTCGGGGAAATCCAGGCGGTCCAGGTAGTCGATATGGCGCATCGCCGATTCGACCAGGGCTGCCGGTGTCGGTTCGCCGTATTTCTTCTGCAGGTCTTTCTCGAGAGACCCCGCGTTCACGCCGATACGGAGGGGAATGCCGTGCTCGCGAGCCGCGCTGACGACCGCGCGGACGCGGTCTTCCCGACCAATGTTGCCAGGGTTGATGCGCAGGCAGTCAACGCCCAGCTCGGCCACGCGCAGGGCGATTTTATAGTCAAAGTGGATGTCGGCGACCAGCGGCACGTTGGCCTGGCGCTTGATTTTGCCAAAGGCCTCGGCAGCGTCCATGTCGGGAACTGACACGCGAACGATATCAGCCCCGGCTTTCTCCAACTGGGCTATTTGCGCAACGGTTGCCTCGACGTCCAGTGTGTCCGTGTTGGTCATGCTCTGAACGGCGATGGGCGCATCTCCGCCAACGGCAACGTTTCCCACATGGATTTGGCGCGAAGCCCGGCGCTTGATGGGCGAATGAGCGTGCATAAGTCGGTTACTCTCCCAGAGTGAAGCGAGCCACGTTGTTGGCGCCTGCGCGCGAGGTCAAGTCGACGTCTTCGCCTTGATAGCGCATTTCAACGCCAGTGACGTTGCCCACTGTGAGCCGGAACGGTGGCTGACCTTCGACACTGGCAGACGTGCCAGGTTCTTGAAGTCCTACCAGCACACGCTGGTTGTCAGCATCGATAATTTCGGTCCATGACTGTTCGTTGAAGGTCAGCGTCAGAAGGTTAGGGTTGGCGTCGTTGTTGCCGTCATCGTTGCTGCTGTCATCATCCTCGCTATCCGTTGTTGCCAGGTTGTTGGCCTGAGTCGCCTCATCGCCATCGGCCAGCGATGCAGGGTCAGGCTCGGTTGAGGCGGTATCGTTACTGGTTTCGCTGGTATCGTCTGCGGTGCTTTCGTTGTCTGCGGTGCTTTCAGCGGCAAGATTGCTCTGTGCTGTGCTGGTGTCATCTTCAGCGACCAGGTCGTCAAATGTCGGGGCTTCTTCTTCGGGGTCGCTGGACGAAACAGCCGGTTCAGTCTGCGTGGGCTCGCTGGATAAATCTCCTGCTTGATCCTGCTCTTCGGGGGCGTCCATTGATGACGATGAATCCAGGTCGGGGAGCTCGCTCCCCCCGCGGCTCTGCCACCACATGACGGTAACGGCAATCAACGCGACGATGACCAACAACGTGACCAGCTTGAACAACCAGGCACCCAGGCGTGAGGGCGGCTTGGTGACGGCTACCGGTGTGACTTTGCGCTCAACATCGGCTTCGCCAAAGCGTGCCCGGTAAGCTTCAAGTATCTGTCGCTCATCGAGGTCGAGATACTTGGCATAGGCGCGCAGATAACCGCGGCGATAGGTCACCACCGGAATTTCGCTGTAATCATCGCGCTCGAGACCATCCACGACGGCAGGGCGCAGGTTCAGTGCCCGAGCGGCATCGTTCAGGTTGATGTCGAGTTGTTTACGTCGGCGGGCCAGCAGCTCGCCGGGGGAGTCATTAACGTCTGGGGTATCGCTCGATTGTGACAGTGTCTCGCTCATGGCTGAGCATCCTTCATTAAATAATCGGTGATCAGGGCGTCCATCGCTCAATTGGCTCTCAACTGACGTTGATAGTCGGCCACAGCGGCGCGATCGCCTCGGGCTTCGGCAATATCAATGGCCAGCGTCAACGCCTCCTGGCTCGGCCCGGCAAGCTGCAGGTGCTTTTGCAGCGGAGACCATGCCTCGGCGTAATTGCCCTGTGAATATTCGAGTTCAGCTAACATTAAATAGCCGCGTGGGTTGCGCGGATCGATTTGTTGCGCGCGTTTAAATCGCTCGCGCGCTAATTCGGTCTTGCCCAGGGCCATATAGCATTGCCCTAAATTGGCAAAAAGTTGGGTGCGATTATCGTACTGGGCATCCCGGGAAGCGATTTCTAGCTGGTTGCAGGCGGCTTCCACTTGCCCCTCTTGGTAAAGAAACGCGGCGTAATTGTTACGCGCACGGGTAAAATCAGGCGCCGTCTCTATCGCCCGCTGGAAGTGCTGATCCGCCAGGTTGCTTTCCCCTTGGCGCTGGTAGACCAGCGCGATGGCCTGCAACGCTTCTGCGTTGTCGGGGGCGATCTCAAGCGCTCGGTCCAGGGCATTGAGGGCCCTTGGCAGGTTGTCGCGCTCCAGGTAGGCAACGCCCAACTGAGTATAGGCGGAGGCGGCCTCGGGTGTTGACGGCGAGGAGGGTACATTGGAGGAAGAGGCACAGCCGGCTAGCCACATGCTGCCGACCAGCGCGGCGAGCAAGGGCACCCGAGATGGGTGGTAAAGCCTGCGGTGACACATCATGTAGATCCTCGCAAGGTAACAGTAAAAAGAGGGATCGCTAAATTAAACCGTGTCCATCAAAGCGCTGTGTTAACCGGAAGTCAAGAAGACGTCTCATTAGTCAGCATCCAGTTGAATCGATTGGATATAGCGGGCACTGCGTTTGGTGCGATCCTTCACCCGACCGACAAGCTGTCCGCAGGCGGCATCAATATCGTCGCCGCGCGTCGAGCGAATGGGAGCAGTGTAGCCCAAGTCGTGCAGCCACTGCTGGAAACGCATCGTCTGGTTCCGAGATGGTGTTTCATACCCGGAGTGGGGAAACGGGTTGAACGGAATCAAGTTGATTTTACAGGGTAGCTCGTCGAGCAGCGCTGCTAACTGCTCGGCGTGCTCTTGCTGATCATTGACGTCTTTGATCAGGGTATATTCGATGGTCACCAGCCGGTTTTCCGGGCATTTGGCCAAATAGCGGTGACAGGCATCCATCAATGACCGGATATTGTACTTGCGATTCAGTGGCACGAGTTCGTTGCGCAGCTCATCGTTGGCGGCGTGAAGCGACACCGCCAGGCTGACGTCGAGCTCATCGCCGAGTTTGTCCAGCATGGGGACCACGCCCGAGGTGGAGAGCGTTACCCGACGCTTGGACAGGCCGTAACCGTCATCATCGAGCATCAGTTTCATGGCCGATACGACGTTGTCGTAGTTGAGTAGCGGCTCGCCCATGCCCATCATGACCACATTGGTCACCGGCCGATTGGCGGTGTCCCGGCGTGGCCCGACGCTACGCTGGGCGACCCAGACCTGGCCGATGATTTCAGCGGCGGTGAGGTTACGCTGAAAGCCTTGCTTGCCGGTGGAACAGAAGCTGCAGTCCAGCGAGCAGCCCACCTGCGACGAGACGCACAGTGTGCGGCGCTTGCCGTTCTCGGCGGGGATCAGCACGGTCTCGACGTAGCTGCCGTCCTCCACTTCCAACACCCACTTGCGCGTACCATCGCTCGAGGTGCCCTCGTAGATCACCCCCGGCCCGCGGATCTCCGCTACTTGGGCGAGCTTTTCCCGCAGCGGTTTTGACAGGTTGGTCATCGCCGAGAAGTCGTCGCACCCTTCGATGTGAATCCACTTCATCACCTGAGCGGCACGGAATTTCTTTTCGCCGATAGAGACAAAAAAGGCCGCCATTTGCTCACGCGACATGCCCAACAGGTTTTGACGCTCGGGCGTCGCTTGCACACTGGGCGTTTGTTGGGGGGCAGAGCTAGGCGTATGTTGGGCTACGGTGGTGGTCATGGCGGTCAGCGTATAGGGAAATGGCGGGGGCGAAGGCCCCCGCGTAAATGGCCGGCAACAGACGTTGAAACGGCGGCGCTACCTTCGAGGTTAGCGCGGGCAGATTTCGTCGTTGCTGAAGAAGTAGTTGATTTCGCGCTCGGCGCTTTCCACGGAGTCAGAGCCATGGACAGCGTTGGCGTCGATTGTTTCCGCAAAATCGGCGCGAATTGTGCCAGCGGCGGCTTCCTTGGGGTTGGTGGCCCCCATCAAGTCGCGATTTTTGGCAATCGCACCTTCGCCCTCGAGCACTTGCACGACAACCGGGCCTGAGGTCATGAAACCGACCAGGTCCTTAAAGAACGGACGCTCTTTATGTTCAGCGTAAAAGCCGCCAGCTTTTTCTTCAGACAGGTGCAGCATTTTAGCGGCGACCACGCGCAGCCCGGCGTTCTCAAAACGGGCGATGATCTCGCCAATGGCGTTTTTGGCTACGGCGTCGGGCTTGATGATGGATAGCGTGCGTTCAGTTGCCATGTTCAGCGTCTCTCCTGAAAGGATGAAAAACATTGCCGCCCCGGTGGACCGGGGCGGTACAAATAAGGGGTCGTCAGCCATCTTGGCTAACGAGTGGCGCGATTATAGCGCTTAAGCCGGGGGATGAATACCGCCCTGCCATGAGCCTGTAACGCGCACTAGACGGTAAAGCTTTCGCCGCAGCCGCATTCGTCTTTTACGTTGGGGTTATTGAAACGGAAAAAGCGATTCAGCCCTTCGTTAACGTAATCGACTTCACTGCCGTCGAGCATCTCCACGGCGTCCGGGGCAACGTAAACGCTCGCCCCGTTGGCTTCAAAGCGAACGTCCTCGTCGTTCACCTGGTCGGCGAAGTCCAGTACATAGCTATAGCCCGAGCAGCCGCTGGGCTTGACCGAAACGCGCAGGCCCAGGCCTTGACCACGTTCGTCGAGCACATGTTGGATCTGCTGGGCGGCAGCTGGCGTAATGTTGAGTGTGGCCATTGAGGCGTCCTCCTGTAAGTAGTCAGCCGCTTAGCGCTGCTAAGCGCGCAGCCCGCTCACCGCGTGGCGGATGAGCGTTATGGCGTGGTCGATGTCAGCCTCGGTGGTAAAGCGCCCGAAGCTGAAACGAATCGACGAGAGGGCAAGACGTCGCGGTACGCCAATGCCTAGTAATACGTATGATGGATCTACGCTGGCAGAGTTGCACGCAGAACCGGTAGAAACAGCGACATCGCGCAGCCCCATGAGTAGCGACTCACCCTCCACGCCTTCAAAGGCGAGGTTCAAGATGTTGGGGACTGCCCGGGAAATAGGGGTATTGGCATAGACACCGTCCAGCCCCTCCAGCCCTTTTAAGAAACGTTGCTGCAACTGGGTGATATGCGCCTGGTCTGCAGCCTGTTGCTGCTGCATCAGGTCAAAGGCTTCGCCCATGCCGACAATCTGATGCGTGGGCAGGGTGCCGGAGCGCATCCCCCGCTCGTGGCCGCCGCCGTGAATCAGCGCTTCGAGACGGATGTCCGGGTGGCGCTTCACGTAGAGCGCCCCCACGCCCTTCGGTCCGTAGGCCTTGTGGCCTGACAGTGACATCAGGTCCACCTGCTGGGCGGCTACCGAGAGCTCGATCCGGCCGACGGCCTGGGCGGCATCGCAATGGAAAACCGCGCCAAACTCATGGGCCACGGCGGCCAGGGCGGCGATGTCGTTGATGCTGCCGAGCTCGTTGTTGACCGCCATCAGCGAGACCAGCGCGGTGTCATCCCGCATGGCCTCCCGCAGTTGATCGGGCTGGATGCAACCGTCCGGACCCGGAGAAAGCCAGCTAACCTCAAAGCCCTCGTGTTCAAGCGCAAGGGCGGTGTCGACAATCGCCTTGTGTTCAATGGTTGACGTCACCAGGTGCATGCCGCGTTCGCGATTGGCGCGCATGAAACCGGTCAGTGCCAGGTTGTCGGCCTCTGTCGCACCGCTGGTCCAGACGATTTCGCGTGGGTCGGCGCCGATCGTATCGGCCACCTGGCGACGTGCCTGCTCCACGGCCTGCTCCGCCTGCCAGCCGAGCATGTGGCTGCGCGAAGCGGGGTTGGCGAACAGCTGATCCACGGTCAGGTAGCGCTGCATCACCTCGGCCACGCGCTGGTCGACCGGCGTCGTGGCGGCATAATCAAGGTAGATGGGAAGTGAAGCGGCAGTCATCGTGGTCATGTACCTGTGGTGGAAAGAGGTCGCTTGATTATCAAGTTGACGAAGCAAGAATACCTGCTGCGACCCGTTGCTGCTGGCGTTCGGCGACCTGCATTACATCAGGTCGCTGCATCAACTGAGCCAGCGTGACGTCGTTGAGAAAATGGCGGATCTGCGCCGATAGATCGCACCATAAATGGTGTGTCAGGCAGGTATCCCCCTGCTGGCAGTCTGAAAGCCCCTGGCAGCGTGTGGCGTCAACGGTTTCGTTAACCGCGTCAATCACCTGGGAAACGCTGATGCTGTCAGGCGCGTGGGCAAGGAGATAACCGCCACCCGGGCCGCGCACGCTATTCACCAGCCCGTAACGGCGCAGCAGGGCAAACAGCTGCTCAAGATACGACAGCGATATTTCCTGACGTTGTGAAATATCGCTAAGGCTGGTGGGCCCATGCTGGGCATTGAGTGCCAAGTCCAGCATGGCGGTTACAGCGTAACGCCCTTTGGTAGTCAAACGCATGACAGGTACCTCGACGCCGGTGGCTCAGCGCTAACGGCAAATGTACTGCCATTATGGGAAAACCCGAGTGCTTTGGTCAACCATTACCCGATGAGGCGTCCTGCTCGGTTGAGGCTGTTGGAGAGGTACGCTTGCCTAAACCTGAGCAGGCACCGTCTGCCTCATCCAGAATGTCGGCGAAATCCTCATCGCGCAGCGCTGGCAACTGACCGTCGCGATAGCTGGCATCCAGTTTGCGAAGCGTCGAGCACATACGTTCGATGCGTTCGTCCACGGCGTGCATGTGATCCAGCATGGCCTGCATGGAGCGGGCGACCGGGTCGGGCATGTCCTCGCTCACGCCGTAGGCATCAAAACCAAACTTCTGGCAGATGGCCTCGCGGCGAGCCGGGTCGACGTCAAGGGCTTCTTCCACATCCGGGTCGGCACGCTTAACCACCTTGCCCGGAATGCCGACCACCGTGGCCCCGGCCGGCACTTCCTTGGTAATCACGGCATTGGAGCCGATTTTAGCCCCTGCACCGACGGTAAAGGGGCCGAGGATTTTGGCACCTGCGCCGACGATCACGCCATCGCCAAGTGTCGGGTGGCGTTTGCCCTTGTGCCAGCTGGTGCCCCCCAGAGTGACGCCCTGATAGAGCGTCACGTCATTGCCCACGATGGCGGTCTCGCCAATCACCACGCCCATGCCGTGGTCAATAAAAAATCGCCGCCCGATGGTCGCGCCGGGATGGATTTCGATGCCCGTCAGCCAGCGACCGAATGTCGACATCGAGCGCGATAGCCACTTGAGGTTTTTTTGCCACAGCCAGTGACTGCAACGATGCAGCAGCAACGCATGAAGCCCAGGGTAGTTGGTCAGTACCTCAAGAAAGTTGCGGGCGGCCGGGTCGCGCTCAAAGACGCTGTTAATATCTTCACGCAGGCGTTGAAACATGGGGATCCCTTGGGCGTTGGCAGTTCGATTTGTCACCGGGCGGTTTTGACCCGCATCGCAGGGTAATCAAGCGCAGTAGACGTCTGATATTGGGGGCACTTGGCGCTCTCTTCAAGTCTAGCGCCTCAGTCACGGGGTTGCTTGCGCTGCGTTGCCTTTTCAGTGGCGGATAAAATCCCGCGTAGGATGTTCATTTCCATCTGTTCAGGACGGGCGCGAAGGTAAAGACGCCTCAGGCGCGCCATGAGCTGGCGGGGCTTCTCGGGGTCATGGAACCCGATGGTGATCAGCACGCGTTCCAGGTGCTCGAAATAGTTTTCAAGGGCGGCGTGGGACGCCAGATCATCGTCTGCCTGGGACACCGTGACCGGTTGAACAGTAGCGGCTGGTCCGCTGGCGCTCGGTTCATGGCTGGCTTGAGACAGCCAGGCCATGCGGCATTCGTAGGCGAGCACCTGAACGGCGGCCGCCAGGTTGAGCGAGCTGAAATCGGCATTGGTGGGGATATGCACGTGTGCATGGCAGCGCTGCAGCTCGGCATTGGTCAGGCCGCTGTCCTCGCGGCCAAAGACCAGCGCTACGCGAGAGTCGGCCGGCTGGCATTCAGCAGGCAGACGATCGGCCAGTTCACGTGGGGATAGCATGGGCCATGGCAGGGTACGGGACCGGGCGCTGGCGCCCACTGCCAGCGTGCAGTCCGCCACGGCGTCTTCAATGCTGGCGAATAACTGGGCGCTGTGGAGCAGGTGGTCGGCCCCCGAGGCGCGGGAAATGCTGTCTTGGGTGATAATGTCGCAGCGCGGCGCCACCAGTGCCAGGTCGGCGAGCCCCATATTATGCATGGCGCGGGCCACCCCCCCGATATTGCCAGGATGGCTGGTGCCAATAAGTACAATGCGGACACGCTCAAGCATGATAGGACCCGACCCCTGAAAGCGGAAAAGGCGCAGTTTAGCATGAGTCGATAGCGTGCCCGATAGCGGTCTGCTAGAATTGCGCGCCAAAGGCGATGTCTACGCCTAACGTTCTTTAACATCACTGTGACAAGGCCCAACCATGAATCCGATGGTCCAATTTACGCTGCGCGCGGCGCGTAGCGCCGTTGAGCATTTTTTGAAGGTGCGTGAGCGCATTGAAAATGCCCACGACGAATTCAACCTCGACAAGTTGCTCGAAGACACGGCGCGTAAAGCCGAAGGTACGATTGTTCAGCAACTGGAGCGTGGCTATCCCCAGCACGGCGTGATCGGTCGTTACACGGCCTTCAAGCCCGGGCAGGATGAAAGCGAAGATACCGTCTGGAAAATTGAGCCGTTGCACGGCTACTCCAACCTGGCCGTGGCGGGTAAGGGCTTTGCGTTGTCAGTGGTGTGTTTGATTAAAGGGCGTCCCGAGCATGCGGTGATTATCGCCCCCTTTGCCGATGACGAGTACATCGCCAGCCGCGGCCGCGGTGCCCAGCATAACGGTAAGCGTATGCGGGTTAGCCAAGCCAAGGCGATCAGCGCGACCCGTCTGGCGATGAGTCTTCCCGAAGCCTGGCTACGCCCCCGTCATTTACCTGCCTATCTGACCATTACCCAGCAGTTGGCTCCCCAGATAGACACCCTGGTAGCCACGGGCAGTGGACTCTTGGATATCTGCGAGTTGGCGACTGGACGGGTTGACAGTGCCTTTGTGCTGGGCCTTGAAGAGCAGGATCTTCAAGTGGGCAGCCTTTTGTTGAAAGAGGCGGGTGCATTGATGGGTACCCCGGACGGGCAACCCAACGTCAAAGCCGAAAGTCAGCTGTTGGCGGCGGGGCCGCGTCTGTATAAATCGATTATCAAACAGCTTGCGCCACACGTTTAAGTTCTAACCAGCTAGATTTAAGTGCTGCCCATCTAGGCCCGATTATCAAGATACCGTCAGCGAAACAAAACGCCCCTGCCGTGGAGACGGCAGGGGCGTTTTTTTGGAGGCAGGGTCTGCCTGATCAGGGCAGTTCTTCCTCTTCTTCGTCGGTTTCTTTCTGAGGGGGGATCAAGTCTTCCCGCGACAGCTTGAGCGGGAGCAAAAGTGCGCCAGAGACATAGATGGATGAAAATGTTCCCACCACGATACCCACCAGCAGAGCGATGGCGAAGTTCTGGATCATGTCGCCGCCCAGCAACAGCAGGGCAACGAGTACCAGCAAAGTGGTGCCTGAGGTTGCCAGCGTCCGGGACAGCGTGGCATTGATCGCATCATTGAAGATTTGCGGCATATCATCAATGCGCGACATACGGATTTCTTCGCGCATGCGGTCATACACCACGATGGTATCATTCAGTGAGTAACCGATGACGGCGAGAATTGCCGCCAGCACGGTCAGGTCGAAATCAAGCTGAAAGATGGCGAAAAAACCGACCACGATAATGACGTCATGCATCAACGCAAGCAGCGCACCAATGGCGAACTTGTATTGGAAGCGCAGCGCCACGTAGAGCATCACCACGCCCAGTGCGACCAGTAGCCCCATGCCGCTTTGGTCGCGCAGTTGGTCACCCACCTGGGCGCCGACGAATTCGGCGCGCACTAGGTCGACGCTTGCACCATCGTCCCTCAGCAAGCTGACGACCTGATTACCGATATCCGGATCGAAGGCTTGACGCAGGCGTATCAGTACTTCGCTGGAAGCGCCAAAGGTTTGTACGGCCACGTCTTCAAAACCATTGTTCTGAAGCAGTTGCCTTACCGTATCGAGGCTCGGTGCGTCGGCGTAGCGCACTTCAATCAGGGTGCCGCCGGTGAAGTCCAGGCCTAGGTTCAGCTGCTGGAAAAAAATCGCGCCAATCGACACGATCAGCATGACGGCAGCGACGATGAACGCCAGTTTGCGGCGCCCCATAAAGTCGATTTGCCGTTGTGTTAAAGGTTTCATGACCACCTCGTGAAATCTGGGCTGAGCATTGGCATTAGATCCAGAGCTTTTTGACGGGCTTGCTGCCGTAGGCCAGGTTGACCATGGCACGCGTCACCAACAGTGAGGTAAACATTGAGGTCAAAATACCGATGGACAGGGTGACGGCGAAGCCTTTGACCGGCCCGGTGCCAATCGAGAACAGAATGACCGCCACCAGCAATGTGGTGATGTTGGCGTCGACGATCGAGGTGAACGCACGTTCGTAACCCGAGTAGATGGCTTGCTGAATCGACATGCCATTGCGCAATTCTTCGCGTATTCGCTCGAATATCAGCACGTTGGCGTCGACGGCCATGCCCAGCGTGAGCACGATCCCGGCGATCCCCGGCAGTGTCAGCGTGGCGCCCAAAAGCGACATGGCAGCGACCAGTAACGTCAGGTTCAGCGCCAGCGCGATATTGGCAAAAATACCGAAAACCTTGTAGCGAATCAGCATGAACAGGGCGACCAGTAACAAGCCGATCTGGACCGACAGTAAACCGCGCTCGATGTTGTCGGCCCCCAGGCTTGGCCCGATAGTGCGTTCCTGCACGAAGTAGATGGGGGCGGCAAGCGACCCCGAACGCAGCAGCAGGGCAAGCTCAGCGGCTTCGGTGGGTGAATCAAGGCCGGTAATGCGGAAGCTGTTACCCAGCGCGCTCTGGATGGTGGCCAGGCTGATCAGGCCGCGTTCCACATAGGGTTCGCGAACGGTCGTCTCCTCGCCATCTTCTATCACCGTGCGGTCTTCGGTTTTATGCTCGATGAACAGTACTGCCATGTTGCGCCCGATATTGCTGCGGGTGGCGCGGTTCATCAGGGTGCCGCCGGTGCCATCAAGGTCGATGTTGACCTGGGGGCGTCCGTTTTCGTCAAAGCTGCGGCTGGCGTTGGAAACACTATCGCCGGTAACAATCACGTCGCGCATCAGCTCGGCTGAACGTGAAGGCTGGTTACGGAAGCTGAAGGTTTCCGTTTCGCTTTCGGGGGTGTCGGGGCGCGCCTCCAAGCGGAACTCAAGGTTAGCCGTTGCGCCCACAACGCGCTTGGCGGCCACGGTATCCTGAACGCCGGGTAGTTCGACGACGATTCGATTAGGCCCCTGGCGTTGTACCAGTGGCTCCGCGACGCCTAGCTCATTCACCCGGTTACGCAGCGTGGTCAGGTTCTGATTGATCGCGTAGTCCTGGATTTCATTGACCAGCTCGTCGGTCAGTGACATCACCAGACGCGCCGCGCGGCCTTCTTCTTCGTTGCGGTACTCAAAGTCAGGGAACTCGCGGCTGATCAGGCGGCGTGCTTCATCGCGATCTTCTTCGCCTGCAAAGTCGAGCGACAGGCTGCGCTCGTCTATCTCGGTGTTGCGATAACGAATGCCCTCGCTACGCAGCATCTCGCGAACGGCGCTGGCATTAACTTCCAGCCGCTGGGTCAGGGCCGCCTCCATGTCCACTTCCAGCAGGAAGTGAACGCCGCCACGCAAGTCGAGGCCCAGGGTCATGGGTGAGGCGGAAAACGCCTGCAGCCAGCCGGGGGTGGCTTCGGCAAGGTTAAGGGCCACTGTGGCGTCATCACCCAATACATCACTGGCGATTTCCTGAGTGCGTAGCTGATCGTTGGGATCAGGTAGCCGGATAAGCCACTGCTGGTTGGTTTGTTCGATGGATTTGACGGCTATGCCGGCCTCATCGAGGGCGTTTTCGACACGCTCGATTTCGCTCTCATTCAGTGTTTCGCCGGTTTCGGCGCTACTGATTTGGACGGCGGGATCTTCAGGAAACAGGTTGGGAAGCGCGTAGATAAGGCCGGCCACTAAAACAGCCAGTATCAAGAGATACTTCCACAGGGGGTAACGGTTGAGCATGCAAGCCCTGCCTTCAATTACAAACGGAATGCTGTGCACAGACTCACTATGCACAGCAAGGTTCACCATCGTGGATACCATGTCACCCCTGCCGGGATGGCTGGCATTAAGGCAGGGGTGCTACATCATTACATTAGATGGACTTGATGGTGCCCTTTGGCAGTACGGTGGCAACGGCGTTTTTCTGCACGTTGACTTCGGTGCCTTCGGCGATTTCCATGGTCAGAAACTCATCGCTCACCTTGGTGATGCGACCTACCATGCCGCCGCCGATGACGATTTCATCGCCTTTGTCCAGGTTGCTGATCAATTGCTTGTGCTGCTTCGCGCGCTTGGCCTGGGGGCGCCAAAGCAGGAAGTAGAAAATCAGCACAAAACCGACCAGCATCACGATTTGCGCAATACCACCGCCAGCAGCGCCTTCTTGGGCGTAGGCTGGTGAGATAAAGAAATCCAGCATTGCAGAGAACTCCTGGGTTATAAACTCAATGAATGAGCAAGAGAAAGCGCCCGCTTAATACGCGCGCCGATTAATTCGCAAGGGGAGGCACCGGCAGGCCGCGCCGTGCGTAGAAGCCTTCCACAAAGTTCGTCAATGTACCCGCTTCGATTGCCGCGCGCAAATCAGCCATCACCCTCTGATAATAACGCAGATTGTGGATGGTATTGAGCATTGAGCCAAGCATTTCGTTGCAGCGGTCAAGATGGTGCAGGTAACCACGTGAGAAATGCTGGCAGGTATGGCAATCGCAGTCTTCTTCAAGCGGCCGGGTATCAAAGCGATGGACAGCGTTGCGGATCTTGACGGTACCGTCAGCGGTGAACAGATGGCCATTACGCGCGTTGCGCGTGGGCATGACGCAGTCGAACATATCCACGCCGCGGCGTACGCCTTCCACCAGGTCTTCGGGCTTGCCGACGCCCATCAGGTAACGGGGCGTGTCGTCGGGCATCCAGGTGGGCAAATAGTCGAGCACCTTGATCATTTCGTCCTTGGGCTCGCCCACGGATAAACCGCCGATCGCCAGCCCATCAAAGCCGATATCGAGCAATCCCTTCAACGAGCGTTCACGAAGTTCAGGATGCATGCCGCCCTGAATAATACCGAACAGTGCCGAGGGGGAGTCGCCATGGGCGTCTCGCGAACGCTTGGCCCAACGCAGCGACAGCTCCATGGATTTCTCGGCTTCTTCGAACGTCGCCGGGTAAGGCGTGCACTCGTCGAAGATCATCACTACATCGGATCCCAGCGAGCGTTGAACCGCCATGGACTCTTCCGGGCCCATGAACACTTTGCTGCCGTCCACCGGCGAGCGGAAATGCACGCCTTGCTCGGTGATTTTGCGCATCTCGCCCAGCGAGAACACCTGAAAACCGCCGGAGTCGGTCAAGATCGGCTTGTCCCACTGGGCAAAGTCGTGAAGGTCTCCATGGGCTTCGATGACCTCGGTGCCGGGGCGCAGCCAGAGGTGAAAGGTATTGCCCAGGATGATCTCGGCGCCGATCTCTTTGACGGACTCGGGCGTCATGCCTTTTACCGTGCCGTAGGTGCCTACCGGCATAAAGGCAGGTGTTTCGACCGTCCCGCGCGGGAAGTGAAGGCGGCCCCGGCGCGCGCGACCGTCCTCGGCCAGGCGCTCAAAGCGCATAAAGCATTCGTTTCGCATCGTTGTTACTCGTTCAGAAAGCGGTTAAAGCGCGACATGATCAGCGGGTCAGCAGCATGGCATCGCCATAGCTGAAAAACGCATAGCGCTCGTCAACCGCCGTTTGATAGGCGTGCATGATGTTATCGTAACCTGCGAATGCCGAGACCAGCATTAGCAGTGTTGATTCGGGCAGGTGGAAATTGGTGATCAGCGCATCCACGCATCGCCATTCATAGCCGGGATAGATGAAGATATCGGTATCGCCACTGAAGGGGGCAATTTGATTGTCCGGGCTCTTGAGGCAGGCGCTCTCCAGGCAGCGCACGCTGGTCGTGCCCACCGCAATCACCCGCTTGCCCGCTGCCTGGGTGGCGCGCACCTGCTGGCAGGTGTCCTCTGAGACATCAATCCATTCGCTATGCATGTGGTGCTCAAGAATATTGTCCACGCGCACCGGTTGGAAAGTGCCAGCGCCGACGTGCAGGGTCACGAAGGCGCTATTGATCCCTTTTTCCGCCAGCGCATCGAGCAGCGGCTGATCGAAGTGCAGGCCTGCCGTAGGCGCTGCCACCGCACCATCGCGCCGGGCATAGACGGTTTGATAGCGCTCGCGGTCGCTGAGCTCGTCTTCCCGGGTAATGTAGGGCGGTAGCGGCATATGGCCATGCTTTTCCAGCAGCGCAATCATGGGCGTATCGCCTAAAAAGCGCAGTTCGAACAGCGCATCACGACGGCCTTCCACCACGGCGTGAATATCACCTTCAAAGACCAGCTCGGTGCCGGGCTTGGGGGATTTGCTCGACCGGAGATGCGCGAGGCCACGGTGCGCATCCAGCGGGCGTTCAAGCAGCATTTCCACCTTGCCACCACTGGCTTTCTGGCCGTGCAGGCGCGCCGGGATCACTCGCGTGTCGTTGAACACCAGCAGGTCGCCGGGCTCGAGAAGCTCAAGCAAATCGGGAAAACGGCGGTGTTCGAGCGCACCGCTCTGGCCATCCACGCACAGCAAACGGCAGTCGCTACGCTGTTCAGACGGGTAACGGGCGATAAGCTCGTCGGGTAGCTCAAAATGAAAATCCGCACGCTGCATGAAAAAGCTCTATATCGGTGACCAAACGGGCGGCATAGGATAGCGCTTTGTGGCGATAAAGTCAGTCAATGTGATTGACCTAGAAGGTGATCTACGTATAATGCGCAGCCATTGCCGGTGTGGCGGAATTGGTAGACGCAGCGGATTCAAAATCCGCCGCTGTAACAGGCGTGCCAGTTCGAGTCTGGCCACCGGCACCATATTTAAAATCAGGGGCTTAGGCCCCTTTTTTTGTGCCTCAATTTCCCCTGCGTTTAGTGCTTGGTCGCAGTTTGGTCGCATATCGCCGCGCCAAACGCTCCATTCAAGCTCGGCAATTTGCTGCCGACTGCATCCAATCCTCCGTCAAAAATGTGACTGTAGCGGCTGGTGACAAGCAGGCTCGAATGCCCCAGCAGGTCTCGCACCGTCGTCATGTTTTCACCCGCCTGGGCTAACAGGCTGGCGTAGCTGTGGCGTAGATCGTGGAAGCGCAGATCCGTTCGACCGATCGCCTTGCGCGCTTCATCCCACGTCCAGCGCAGCGTATACTTGTGGCTGGTAAACGGTAAGTTGCTCAACCAGGACTGAGCATCCGCCGGTACCGGCACCACCCGCGCTTTGCCGTTCTTCGTTTGATCTGGTCGCAATATGATGCGGCCATCGTGGTAGTTGGTCGGCTCAAGCGACAGCAACTCCCCCTGACGTAGCCCTGTCAGTGCAGCCAGGGCAATGATCTTCTTATCGTCGCCGCGTGTATCGGGTATGGCCTGCAGTAGCCGCTGCAGGTCACCCACCGTTAGATATACGTGGCGCTCGTTCTTCGGGTTCGGCTTTTTGAGCTTGTCGCCCAGCGGTCTATCCAGCCATTCCCATTCGCGGTACGCCAGGTTGAGCACACGTTTCACCACCTGAATGTGGTTATTGATCGTGCTTTGCGCTCTGCCCTGCCCGGCGAGGTCGCGCGCCATCCTGCGCGCTTTGTCCACGGTTTCCATCCCCAGCATGACGTCCTCGCCCATGTAGGCAATCACCGGCTTGATCGCCTTGATCTGGCTTGTCACGTCATACTCGTCTATCCAGCGCTCCACGGCTTCGAGGAAGGTGCGCCGCGGCTGGCGCCCCATCACTTCACCGTTAAAGCGGGCATCGTTTACTGCAGCCTGGCGTGCGGCTGCGTATTCGCGTGCCTCCCTTTCCCCTTCCTTGGTGCCTGCAAACGTGCATTGATGTCGCTGATCGTTGTGCGTTTCCGTGACGATCCAGCGGTTGCGCTTTTCCCTGTATCGGACTGTGATTCCCATTTGCGTTCCTCGTGCTGAGGGCCGCGCTTGCGGCTCAGAGCGTAGCGCGTAACGTCATCGGACTCAAAGCGAACCGCCTTGCCGATGGTAATAAAGCCAATGCGCGCCTTGTTGGCATACACCCAGCTGGCGCTGACGCCGAGCAGGCCCGCCACCTCTTGCGGGGTGAGTAGTGGTTGCATGTCAGTCTCCTGTTATCCGTTGGCCGCCAGGGCCGTAGCCTTTCCCACTGCGCCAGGCTTGCTCTTGCCGCCCCATACTGTCCTCGATCGCCTGGAGCTTTTGCTCCTCGAGGAGCGATTGCACCGCGGGGTTGTGAGCAATACGCCGCAGGTTGAGCAGCTCTTCTTGCTGGCGCTGGATAATGCCGGTGGCTACGGTGGCGAGCTCCCAGCGATCGGCTGGTGTTTCTCCGTCCTCGAGAACCTTGCCCAGCCCGAAGCAGTGGCCACAGGGCTTGTCGCGATTGCCTTTGATGTGGTCGTGTCCGGAGCCCATGCAGATACTGCAGTCGTCCGGTGCTACTTCCCGCCAGTTCTGTGTCCAGTCGGCCTGGGTGGTGCCACTGATGATGCCTTTGTCGAGGTCTTCATAGATGACCAGCCACTGGCCTTCCAGGGGGCCACTTCCTTGATGCTGCGATTGCTCGCGGTATCTCCCGCCGCTTGCCCTATGGGTGTGGGTTGGCTGGGTCATGGGTGGCCCTCGGCTTGGCGAGAATTCATCATTTCCCGGGTCTCGAACATGGGGTGGTTACACCACGGGTAAAAGTTGGTGATCCAATCCCGCTTGTTTACTGCGTCCTGCTCGATGTCACGCCGACAGTCAGCGCAATACCAAGAGCGCGATCCGTGGTTAAACCAGATGGCTGGCGATACCTGGCAGAGCGTGCGATTGCAGCTGCCACCCTCTTTGCCTTTGTCGGCCTTATCTGGGCCGCTGTAATCTCCGTAAGCCATCATGAACCTCTCGGGGCTGGCAGTAGTGGCGGCATGTCGCCGGTTTCGTAGGCGCTTTTAACTTGCGGCAGCATCCAGCGGCCGACTGTGCCGCCGTTGGGCAGGACGATGTGCGCCAGGAACTCTTCTTCAAACTCGGTGATGCCTGACTCGACCGCCTCAAGCTTGGCCTTGATGACCAGGGCGAGGGCGCGCCACCGCTGGCGGCATGCTTGCTCCCATGCTTTGGCGGCCTGTGCTGGCGCCCGGTTACGTCCGGTTTCGGTGGTGGTGAACTCATCGCTGTGGCGATCGGGCATGGTGAGGTCGAAGCGAATCCGGCGGCCGTTCATCTGGAACGCCATTACTGCAGTGTCACCGTCCCAGCCGTACATGAAACCGCTGGCGCCGTAGCGGGATACCGTTTGCTCAATCTCGGCACGGCTGCGCTCACTGGATACGCTGGTGTTTTCTGCGTAGCGGCTCATTTGCTGGCCTCCTTATCGCTTGCGCGGAGCTCGTCAATAACGCTGAGCGCCTCTTGGCCGCGAACAGTTGTCCTATCGCCAAACTGCACATAGGCGGCATTAGCCTCGCCGTGGCCACAGCAAGCGTTCATGACACCGGGCAGCGTGCCTAGGCATGGGTCATGGCCTTCAGGCGTGCAGTGGTCACCGCAGTGACCGCAAGGCCGTTCCTCCCAGGTAGAGGCAGTGGGCTGCCGCGTATCGGTGTAGATCCATTGTGTGGCCAGAATGTCCCATTCGATAGGGTGGCCGCGTAGGTGAGTCGTGGCTGTCACTGGCTGGCCTCCACGTCTTCGGCGGTGATGACGTACTCACGGACGTTTTCGACCAGGTAAAAACTCGGCTTACAGTAGGCGTCTGCCCAAGCGTCGATGAATATCTCGAGCAGGGCGCCTTGTGAGGGTGTTACGTCTGGATAATCTTCGGCAAGCTCGCCAACATCGCCTTCCGCTGCCGCCTGCATTTGCTCAGTAACTGCATCGTAAGCGCCTGTGCAGTAGGTGCTGCCGTGAAGCTGCTCCGATCGCATGCCCACATAAACGGTGCTGCCTGCCTCAAGGTCGTGGTCACTGATCAGCTCGCTGAGGTCATCGGTTTTGAATGGGTCACTGTCGTTAAGCCCCCATACTTCAAACTGATTTTCCTCTTCTAGATTGCTTGCTTCCTCGGCGCGCTCGATACGATCGTATTCGGCAGCCAACAGGGCCATAGCTTTTTCAATATTGCGCTTGGGGTCGTGGCTGGGTTTCCACCAAGACCTGTCCCAGGTGCGTGGCCAGGTCAATGCAGGGAACGCATGTGGATGGGCGACCCCGTTAGCGGTATCAACAAGCACGGCTACGTAACAAAGAGCGGCGGCAGTGAGTTCGTTCTCTATGTACTGATCATCCCGGGTGGCGTCAAAACCCTCTTTACTGATCTGCCGCTGGCGCTCTTCAAAGGCTTTGATGATGGCTTTAGACATGCTGGTTTCCTCCTGCCATTTTGCTGGCATCCGCAATATGGGTTAGCGGCCGCGCAAGGGCCGTGCCCTTGGCCAGTTCAATGCAGCGGCTTAAATCCTCCCGCCGCTGGCGCTCTTGCTCGCACGCACTCAGGCTGCCGCGCTTCGGTTTGGTGATCAGATCCATGCCGCGTTTGCCGGACATATAGCGGCTGTAGACGGTGCCCGCGTTGACGCCGTATATGCCGGCCAGTTGGGAAAGCGAGACCTCTTCACCGGTATTCGGGTCGGTCACCGTGTGGTTAAGCTTGGGCATAGGTCACCTCCTGGGCGATTTCCTCACGGTGCAGCTGCTCGACGTCGACGATCTGCATGCCGACGCGGTGGGCAACGTGCAGCTCGAGGTGCGCGCCTTTCGATGCCTGCCAGCCAGGCAGCAGGGCGATGGTGTCGCAGGTCAGCATCTGGCGAAGATCCTCCCTTAGGTATTCCTCCCAGCTGAGGTCTTCGGATTCGCTTTGCTTCTCTGCTGGATTGACGACCTCATAGCCCAGCGCCCGCAGCTGGTGAGCCGTGAGGTGGAACGCGCCAAAGTTTAGGCCTGGCAGCCCCGTCATGGGGCCGCTGATGTAGATGCGTTTCATGCCGTCGGCTCCTTCTCGTCGTCGTCATCTGCCTCTTCTTCAAGCACCGGCTGTTCGTACTCCATCAGCTCGCAAAGCTCATTGACGACGCCCACCATGCCTTCCACCTCACGCATGGCCATCATCCGCCAGTCATGAACGTCATCGCCTTCGCCGCTATCGTCTTCGGGCTCTTGCGGCTCGAAGTCGATTCCTTTGAAGCGAAACTGGTGCGTCAGCCGGAATGACATAGCGGCGGGTGGGTAACTCAGGCCGATTTCTTCCACCTCAAAGCCGTCGCGCAGGTGGCTCAGTAGCTCGTCGTTATTCGCAAGCCAAGTGCCCTTGTACGTGACCACCTCGGCAGGCTCGCCCGGCTCAAGCTTGCGTTTTACACGAGCGTGATCATCCGGCTCTAGCTGCCCAAATGGTTTCGTTTCTTCGTCGTCCTGGTGCTCGATAGCGTCACGAAGGCGAGCGGTCACGCCGTTTTTAACGCCACTGATATGAATCGTGACGGTCTGAACCTTTCCGGCGAGCTTGATAAGCGATCCCATGAAGCGGTCAACATCGCCGGGCGAACTTGAGTTGATGAACAGGTACTCGCTTTCAGGATGGTAGAAAGCCTGCACATACCGCGTTTTCACGAACGCTTGCTTGCAGATCTCCATGGTTACATCAACATTCAACTGGTCGCGTTCTTCGTCATCGAGTGGCTCGCCGCGCTCATCCTCAACTTCAGTCACGCGCTTGAATACGGCATCGCCGATAGTGCCGGTTGGAATGATCTTCTCCTGGCAGCGCAGGCACAGCGCAAAGCCGGAAGGAAACTCGGCCACCATTTCACCCGAAGCGGCCTGCACAAACGAATTGCGGCGGAATTCTGTTTCTGCAATCTCCCCCCATTCAGCGGCCTCTAGCTGCTGGCGCAGGAGGGCTACTTCGGGCAGAAGGGCTTTCAATACGATGGCGTTTTTGATCATGGTCATGTTGGCAATCCTTATTGGCTGTCGCGGGGCGGCTGATCATTGGCTTTCGCTGGCGCAGGCTGTTTAAAAATCCGGTCAAATGCGGCTTGGTCGATCACGGCTTTATCCCTAATGCGTATTCAGTGCGTAGCTGGTAACGGCGTCGCCGAGTAAGTCCTTGCCTGATGGCTCCAGAAGGCCCTTGGCGTTGAGCGATGCCACCGTGCGGTGGTGGACCTTCGTGCCGTCCATAAGCCGCCACCCCCCCCCCCATTGATGTAATTGAGCGCTGCGCCGCTGGCGATCTTGCTGATAACGCGCTGCTGAACCTTGGTTAGCTGAGTCATTACGCTGCCTCCTGCTTAGCGACGTCGTACTGCTGGATAGCCCAGACGATGGCGTAGCAGCACCACAGGTAGTGGCCTTCCCACTGCTTGCAGTCGACTTCCCAGAAGTCTTGAAATAGATCTCTGCCGAAAGTGGACCTGAAGGCCAGCGCTGACCTGATGGCGGCAGCCTCGTCGTCTGCCTGGCTCAACACTTCGTCTTCGACGTCCGCCCAAGCTTCTGCTTTATCCTCGGCTTCCCAATCCTCGGTGGCGTCTTCAAACCACTCGGTGATTTCCGATCGGAACTTTTCGGGCTGCCATTCTTTGGTGATCTCTTTCGGCGCAATGCTGGGGCCGGCTTGTAGCTTTTCTTGCCAATAGCCGGGGTTGATACGCAGCTCTTCATCGCGGAAAAACTGGAACATGTCCTCAATGCGCTGAAATACGTAACAGCCCATGTCACCACTGATGCAGAGGAAGCCTGGCCAAGTGGTGATATTGAAATAGCGGTCGTTACTCTCAGGGCGTGCGCAACGCAGGTGGCGATGCAGGCCGTCATCGTGAATCACCGTTAACTGGTGCTCGGTAATCGTTTCCTGGAAGCGCTCAAGCGGCGTTTTCTGAATAGTCGTCATCGTCATCACCTCAGAACTGAACAAGCTGGTTATCGGTTGAGCCCTCGGGCATCGCGTACTGTGCTGGCGCGTACTCGTCGAGCGCTGGCGCTGCTGGCTTCATGCCCGGGCACTGTTCCTCGACGTTGATGTCGTCGTCCCAGTCTCGGTGGCCGGTGCGGTTTTTGAGCGGCACGCCGCGGGCTTCCTCAGCCGCGAACACCGCCACGCCTTCGCAGTACTGCATAACGGTCTGCTCTTGCTCGGCGTGGGTATCGTTGCCAGCGAGGGCGACCATGGTGCCGATGATCGCGACCAGGGCAGCCGCCCACAGGCCGTTTTTCGTTTGCTGTTTCATGCGGCGCGCTCCTGTGTGGCGTTGGCTTCGAGCGGGTGGCGCAGTAGGCAAATGCGGCCTTCGATGTGAGCACCCCACAGCACATCACGCAGGCAGTTGCGGGCAGCTTCTTCGGTGGGCATGGGCTGTGCCATATCCACAACCACGCGGGTGCCGTAAGCGCCAGTGAACGCTGGTAGGTAGCCGCCCTCGACCGGCTCGGCATCTATCACTGTGTTGTGCAGCGTATAGCCGTCGGCCATCGCGAACAGGCGCCAGTGTTGGATCAGGAAGAGAATGCTTGTGGTGTGGTTCATTGATTCGCTCCCTGGCTCTGGTGTGCGCGAACGCTGGAAAGCATGTCTTCAAGGTTATCCAGCGCCCTCACTGGCGTCGTAAGCGGTGGCAGCGTGACGGAGAAGGAGCCGATCAATTGATTGGCTTTTTCTTCTGTCACAGCAACTCGACCAGGCGTGATGCTCAATGACACTTCGCGCCCTTGCTTGATGTGCATATCCATCACACGGTCGGATAGCTCGTGAATGCGATTCCGCACCAGCTGCTTGATGGTTTGGTCATGGGCGCTCATTCCGGCACCTCACATGCCATCCTGTGCAGACGCTCAATTACTTTCTTGCCGGTTAGTCGGCCTTTGATATTGCTTTCCGGCCAGCCGCGTCCGTCTGACTCAATGCTGAAACCTTCCCAATCCATTGAGGCCAGAAATACGTGATCTGTGGCGTATTCATAGAAGGGCCAAACATCGGTTCCTTCACCAGCCCAGGAGTCCCATTCGCCGCCAATGCTGTGGACATGGTTAACGCTCACGCGCCCTTCACGGTGTTGACGCTCTTCTTTCGGGCTCGGGTTCTGGCGGAATCTGTAATCGTGCTCAAACTCGTCATCGATCCATGCGCGCTTTACATCACTCTGCATGTCGCGGCGTGGGCTGGCTGCGTATATGGCCAGCGTCTTCTTGCTGAGTTTTTTGAGAATGCGTGGCTTCATGCGTAAAGACTCCCGTTGTCGCGGCGGGCGAGGGTGCGGCTGGCGCTTACCTGGTGGCGGGTGCGCACCGGCGGGCGATGGCGCATGGCCTCGACGTCGGGATTGATGCCACTGACAAGCAGGGCCACGAGTAGCGGAGCGATCCAGCCGCGCTTCATGGCTTCGGCGACAGCGCCAGCGGCTTTGTAAACGCCCAGCTTGTGGTAGCCCTTCTTGAGGCTGGCGCGGACGGTTTCCGGCGAGCGACCGGTGGCCCGGGCGATCTCTTTGTAGGTGTTGCCACCGGCCAGCAGCATCAGGTCGACGGCTTCGGTGCGGGTAAACCCGAGGCTGCCGCGCTCTGGGTTGATATTGGCTTTCCAGTTGCCTTGTGTGATTTGCATGGGTGTATCCCTTTGCCTGTATGTGATGATCTAAAATATAGGCAAACACATATTAAAGGTCAATAGGTATTCCCATATTTGTTGTTTGGGCACAAAAAAACCGCCTCGGAGGGCGGTGATTATTTATTTGGCAAGCACAAAAAACCCGCTAACAGCGGGTTTTTTGAGTTAGTAGCGGTAAGAAAAGCTTTTTAGTGTTCTTGCAAAGCTTCCACACCAATGTAGTGAGGTTTGCTTGGGTAGACTGTATGCGGAATGCGTGAAGCCTTGGATGCATTTCGAATCATTTCACTATTTTTCCGCATGACCTCATCATAAACGTCTGATGGCGAATGGTTTTTATCATTTTGTTTGTTCATCATCGGTGTCCTGAGGTGCATGATCGTCTCCATGATTCTCCATTGGCTCTTCTGGAATATTGCTATCTGATTCGCTTTCAGGTACAGCTTCGACTGGCTGACTGCCCGATGGTTCATCAGGTTCCAGTGGGAGTCTAACCCCTAGCGCATCTCTCAAATCCAAGATAAGCGCTGCATTTTCTGGGTTATATAACGCTTTGTCTATCGCAGCTTGAAGCTCATCTGCCAGCCCTAAAAGCAGGTCAGGGGCATTCACCACTCCTGAGAATAGCTCATTAGCGGCTTCTTCGCGATCAATTACGAATCCATGCGAAGGGTAGTGCATGGCTAGGCGCTGCACCGCCTGAGGATGTAGGTTTTGCTGGTCCCTGTGGTTAGCAAGTCTCAACCCATACTCGATACCGATCCTCATTGATCGAGTAAATTCACCGTATTTCATGAAATCCAGCTGGGCTGTGATAGGACTAAAAAGGTGGCCCGCCAGGTTTGTGGAAACTTCAAGTGCTTGTCTTGTGCTTAAGCCACCACCAAACCTGACATTAAGAAACTGTTCTTTGAGGAAATCAGTTGCTTGGGTGCCTATCGAGTTCAATGCCTCCATGGGATTGAGGCCTGAATGTCTTTCGCCAAACTCTTCTCGATTCAAAATTTGAATATCCAATGGACCTAGGTGGCCATTTTGGTCCATTAGTAACTCATCGGCTCCCAAGCAGATAAGTGTTCCGGAGCTTTTGCAGAAGCTATTGATAAAAATTGAAAAATGCTTGTAATGGCGCTGGAATGTTCGAGCGATCATATAGGCGCCGTCTGGACTGCCGCCAGGCGTTGTCAGCCATAGAATAGCCTTATCAGAGGCCTGACCTTTTTTAATTATTCTTGCAAATTCCCTTTCCTGACCAGTCTTGATTTCTCCTGAAAAAATATAGAAATCAGCAGGATTGGATATAAGGAAGTTTCTTGACGCCGAGAATTTGGAGTTATGTGAGGTGCTCGAGTCTTCTGATTCAGTACTTTCATCATGCTGGTGATCGTTCATACTGAAAAAGGACATACTGCTGTTCAAGCTTGAATCCATTGATCATCCCCTGTTGCATTTGTGATAACCAGAGTTAATAGCTATGTAATTGAAATTCTGATGTGAAATTAATGAATTTTTCCGCGATGAAACACATTCTTGCTAAAGCTTGGTCTTGGCCTCTACTGCTACCCCGAGGATTCGGCAGTTGCCGTTGATGGGAATCAGCGGATAGGAGGGGTTTAGGGGTTTTAGGTAGCGTTGCCCACCGTCAACGATCAACTTCTTGAACGTCGCTTCGTTGCTTTCGTCCAGCTGTGCGACCACTAACTTGCCTGGAGAAGGCTCAATGCCGGTATCCACCAGCACCAGGGTGCCTTCCGGCACGCTTGGCTTTACTCCCGCGGGCGCCGTCATCGAGTCACCGGTCACTTCTAGCCAGAAGGCGGGACCCTTTGCCTCATAGTCGGTGGTTTCGTGGCGCTCTTCCATGCCCTCAGGGTACGGCACTACGCATTCCGCAAACCAGCCCGCCTGCACTTCTGACACCACAGGATAGCGGTGATAGCGCAATGGCTGCGCCGTTGGCGCTGTATTGGCGTCGTAGCTGGCGCGGGCGTCGCCAACACCAGTCACCATTTCACCCTTCCCTGTAGCTAACCACAAGGCGCTGACGCCTAACTCGTGCGCTATCTGAGTCGAGAAGGATGTCGACTTTGATTTGCCGCGCTCCAGATCAGAAATGCTGGTCTGCTGCACGCCAATTCGAGTGGCGAGTTCTGCTTGGTTAAGGCCAGCGTGCTTCCTGGCTGTTTTGAGGCGGTCTTTGAATTCCATAAGCATTTTTATATAGGTGCGCCCATATACTTGCAAACGGGTTTACCTATACCTAATATATAGGTATTCCTATTATGGAGCGCCCAAAGATGAGCCAAACCTCTACCTTCCAAAGCTTGGTGGGTTACTTCGGTACGCAGATAAAAACAGCTGAGCTGCTGAAGGTTGATCAAGCAACCGTATCAGGCTGGGTCCGTGGCAAACACGGCATGTCTCCTGCTGTCGCGCTGCGAGCTCAAAAGCTGACCGGTGGTGCGTTTACGGCGGCTCAGCTGTGTCCGTCTGTTTTTAGTCAGCCACCGGTTGATGAGGTGGCGTCCCAATGATTCCAGTTTATCTGACGATGCTCATTTGCACATCGCCTGCGGTGTGTCTGGGCATGCGTACAGTGTTTTACGGGGGTGCTGTATGAGCAAGCTGCTACGTCGACTTTCGCTTGTTATCCGGGCTAGCCGCGCTGGCCGTGGTGATGAGTTGGATCGAGTCATCAGCGCGATTGAAGAGGGCGCGCGCTTTGAGGGTGCCGCTGGCGTTATGTTGCTGGCGCTAGCGAAAGACGGTGGGCGCTGCGAGCACGCTATGCGTGGCGCCGGTTCTCGCTACATGATCACTGACGAGCTATTAGGTGCGGCGTATGCCCGCAAAGTGAAGGCATATATCCGCCGCACCAAAGGCACTGATCCGTTCAGGATCGAGGACGGTAAGTAATGTTATTCCTCGCCAGCCGAAATCCGGCGAATCATTTCTTTCAGCTCGTCCCCTTGGGTGTCTTTAAGCAATTCGCTGACGCTGTCGAGAGCTTCCATTCTATCTATGTGCCCCGCGTCGAAAGGCAGGCCAGCACCGCTAGCGCCTTCGAGACGCTTGATGCGCGCAATTATATCGGCCTGCATCACCAGCATAGCTCTCAGCAGGTTGTCTGTTTCGTTTTCAGCCACGTCGTTTTCCTTCTATGGGTGGGTAGTGTCGCAGCTTCCACTGTAAAGGCACTCGGCGTGGCTTTCTATTTGGGGAGGCGATGACCCATGCAGTACCTCGTCTCTATCAACCAGACCAAGGCGCTCGAATGGGGCTTGAATGCACAGCAGGCCATGCTGTTTGCGTTCCTGCACCAAGTGCCTACGTGGGCGGACTCCCGCGAGATAGACGGCGTTGTGTGGTTCAACATCGGCAAGGGCAAGGTGATTGAAGAGCTGCCGCTGCTGACCGACAAGCCGGATACGGTTTACCGCCTGATGAAGCAGTTGCGCGGCTTTGGGCTGATCTGCATGACCAGCTGCGACAACAAGACGTACATCCACCTGACCGAAAAAGCGAAGGGCTGGAATCGTGCCCAAGGGTCGGAAAAAAATCCGACCTCTAAGGGCAAAGAGGCAGGGTCGGAAAAATATCCGACCCACGTAGAAAAATCCGATCAGGGTCGGAAAAATATCCGTGAAGGGTCGGAAAAATCTCCGACGAATCAAGATACCAAGATCATAACCCCCTCACACACTAGCGCGGGCGACGAACACGATTCGCCACCGCCGACGCCCAACGTGTTCGAGCAGGCCGCCCAGCAAGCCGACGACGGCGAGCCCGCCGCCGACGACCAGAGCCAACCCCGAAAAACCGCCATGACCCTCGACTGGGAACCGGAGCCGGAAACCTACGCCACCGCCTGCTGGAGCCGTGGGCTGGCGCCGGATGCCAACGTGCACGCTGCCCTGATCGACTTTCGCGAGTACTTCGCTGCCCAGCCCAGCCGCACCAACACCCAGGCCGACTGGACCCGCCGCTTTGTGCGCTGGGTATCCGAAAACCAACAGCGCCAGCGCACTGCACCCGCCACCACCGGAGGTAACGCCCATGCAAACCGCCGCAGCAGCACTCCAAAACGCCGTCAAACCGCTCAAGAGGCACGAGCCGCCGCCGAGGGCCGAGCGCCAGCAGGAAGCGGCGACACGTTCGACGCCGAATGGCTCGACGTCCATCACGGCGGCTGACGTGGACAACCTGTTCAACGCCATGGGCGAAATGTACGGCAGCAAGTTTGCCAGCCAGTGGGGCGCGTTCGATGAAACCGGTGCCTGGTGGGCCGAGCTGCAGCACATCCAGCCCGCACAGCTGGCGCTGGGCCTGCGCCGTTTGCGCCAGCAGATCCAAGACGCGGCTCGCCAGAACGATGAAGCGTGGCCACCGACGCCGATCGCCTTCGCCGCGCTATGCCAGCCCAAGCCCGAAGATATGGGACTGCCCGACGAAGCGGCGGCTTGGCGCGAAGCCAGCGGCAACGCCCACCAGCCAACCAAGCACCGCTGGAGCCATGAGGCCGTGCGTTTGGCAGGCCAAGCCGTTGGCTGGTGGGAACTGACCCACGGTGGTGGCGAGAACCGCGCAGAACGGATGGAGCGCCGCTTTCGTCGGGAATACGCCGCCCTGGTCAACCGGGTGATGGCAGGCGAGCAGCTGCAGCCGCGCCACCTGATCGGCCACGACAGCCAGTTGAACCGAGCCGAACAAGCAGAGCGCGCCAGCCGTGAAGCCGCACAGCAGCAGGCAGAGGCAGCGGGTATGCCTCACCGCATGAATTCAGAGCAAGGGATGCGCAGTCTTCGCGCCGCCCTGGGAGGACGTTAATCATGACAACCGGATTTCAACCAAGCGGTAACGAAGTGAAGCATGCCGCGTTTCGTGACCATCGTCGCTCAGGCAAATTGAGCGCCTCGCGGGGGTTGGTGACTGCCTCGCTGGTCAGCAAGGGCCCGCTGACGCGTAACCAGCTGGCCGAAGCCACCGGACTGCCGTTGGCCAGCATTTGCGGTCGCTGCCGTGAGCTACTCGATATGCGTTACATCGAAGTGGCGGGCATGAGTGCCGATTCACCAGCGCGCCAGGTGTTGGGGCTGACTGAAAGCGGAAAGGCGATGGTTGCCGAGGCGGCCAAGGGGGTGGCGTCGTGAACACGCTTAACCCGATCGACCACCAGAACATCGTCATTCGCCTGCTCGGCATGACGACCTGCAACGCGGCCCACCTCACGACGCTGGCGCATGCTCACAAGCTGCCGGTATCGCTGCATGAGATCCGCGTCGCCTGTGACGCCCTGGTCGAGCAGGAGTTTGTCGAGCGTGCACCTGGTCACGCGTACCGCCTGACCGCCGCCGGTGAGGTTGAATTGCCCGCCGTGCCGTTGCTGGAGAGCTATTACACGGCTGGCGCTGGTGCCGGGGGTGCTGCATGAAGCCTCTGGAACCCAACTGCCTTGCCTATGTTACCGGCGGGCCTGACGCCGGCATCACGGTTACCTGCCTTCAGTATGCCGCGCCAGGGTTCAAGTACAGCCCGCTTAACGGTAGCGGTGTTATCGAAACCCAGGAGCCGGGCTGGATTGTTCAGCACCCAGACAGCGTAACCGCGATACATGCCGAGCGAGACCTGATGCGCATTGATGGCATTCCAGCGGTCGAGAAAAAGCAGGAGGCCCGCCATGCCTAGATTCAAGGAGCCACCGTTCCTGTGCCCGGATGGCAGCAACCCATGCGGTAAGTACGGCTACTGCGCCTATTGCCCTCACGATAAGAGAGCGAAGAAGGAAGAGCGGGAGGCAGCCAAATGAAGCATCAGGCGTATGTACAGCCCAAGTGCCCTTCATGCCAATACCGAAAGGCGGCTGCCGAGTTTCGCGACCCTGGGACCGGTGAGCCGCTTCCCGCGTGTAAGCAATGTCTCCGGACAAAGCAGCGGGGAGGTGCCGCCCATGGATAGCGTCACCGCGTTTTTGTTTGGCGTGTTGTTTGGGGTGTTCCTGGTAATCGCATGCGCTGCTGGCGCTTTTTGCTGGGGCGCTGAAGGGCTGGACGACCAGGGAGAGCCTCGCAATGACTGATGTTATGAAGGGCGGACAGCATGCCCGGCGCGCAGCGCTCTTGTGCCAGAACGCACGGTTCGGCCTATATCTCGACCAGCGCCGCCGGCAAGCCAACGCACTGTATTACGCACAGCTGCCTGATGGCACTCACAGCCCTAGCGATTGCGTGGAATGGCTGCGCGAGGCGTGCGGCGTCAAAAGCCGCGCAGAGATCGACCACAACGATGAGGCTCGATCGATGCTGGACAAGATCGTTGCCGACTACAGCAAATGGGAGCGCCAGGAGCGTCTAAACGACCGGATAGCAGGGGGTGTGGTGTGCGAGTGATACATAAACCTAAAGCAGGTGACGATCAATCGGAACGCGTGGCAGCGATGTTCATTGTGCACGCGTTGATCGCGTCGACATGGCTGGCCCCAGTGTTAGACGGCGGGCTGGCCAACCTGGCCGGTTTCGCAGCGTGGGCACTTGGGCTGCTGGCGCTTGTGATGGCAGTCCTCGGCATCTGGCTGGGATCGGTGCACGAAGAGCCCGTTCACATTCACCCGGTGTTGCGGTGGGCATTCTCCCTGGGCTGGTGGAGCGCTGTCGCCTGGGCCGCTTACCACGGCATGCATTGGCTAGCGGCGCTACATACGCTGAGCGGGGTGCTGTTGTGGTTCAGCGATGCGCGCAAGGTGAAGGCATGAGCGAATTTGTTCTTAACGTCCGCTGCGATAAGTGCAGAGCCATTTTCCGCACTGATGCTCATGATGCGAATTTTTATAACGCCTTTGAGAGCAATGTTTGCGCCAGCTGTGGTCATCACGGGTTTCATGATTCCGTTGAGCGTTATGTGAATGAGGCTGAGCTATTGAAGCCTTGGACATGGCTAAGTGGCCATTGGGAGAAAGCCGAATGACCACCAGAAGCTTATCTGGATTAAAGCGCCGCCCTCGCGCCTTGAGGAATGACGGCACGTCCCGGGCCCGCCCGGTGGATTGGGAAGGGCAGGAGCAGGCCGTGCTCATCCGCTGGCTGCTGGGCGAGAAGAAGCGCGGTGAGCCGGTGGGGCGACTGTACGACGCGATTTATCACGTACCGAATGGAGGGCAGCGAAGCAAGAGCACTGGCGCGGCCTTGAAGCGACAGGGCGTTAAGTCGGGTGTAAGCGACCTGGTAGTGATGGAGGCCCGCGGGGGCTGGCACGGTCTTTACATGGAGTTCAAAGCATCACCGCCGCATACCGCCGCGCTGGCGCAGAGTCAGCATGATTGGCTGGCGCTGGCTGAGGCGCGCGGTTATTGCGCTGTGTTGGCGGTAGGGCTGGAAGAGGCTAAGCGCGTGCTTGATGAGTATGCGTGCTTAGGGCCGTCTTACAGCCAGTACACAAAAGCTAACGTTCGCGGTACCGAGTGGAGAAAGGGCTAATGGGCAGGCTGCAGGATTATGAATGGATCAGTTGCGTGAATCGCCTACCAACTTTAGCGGAATCAGACTGTGAGGGTGATATTTGGGTTTTTATGCCAATTGGATTTATGGGGGAGCCAAGCAACTCAGTCTTTCGTATTCCCTGGGATACGGTTGTAAATAGGATTGACCACCTAACTCACTGGATGCCCACGGGCCTCAAGCGCCCGTCAGCACCTCAAATGGAGGCCTGTTAAATGTATGAGGGAAAAGTGGAACTTGAGCTGACTTGTGAAGTGAATGGCCTTCAATGGCAGCTCTACGGGTTTAGCTACGAAACACCCGACGGCAAATTTAGCGGGTACCTACACGCCACTTCATCGGAGCATGCCAGCTACATGCTTGAAGAGCTTAAAGCTACAGCTGTGCTCGATGGGCCAATCATAGAAGCCGGCACTTTCTAGCAATGACTAACGGGAGAATGGGCTAATGGGCATGGCATTGATGAAAGAGGGGATGACGATGCGGGAAGAGTTAGAGGGGATGCCAATGCGCCGGTTGCGTGAGATCGTGCGGGAGACTCATGAAGACCATGACCCGGAGGCAGCACGGGTGTTCGTCAATCGTATACTTGATATGGAGGTGGAGCGGCGCACCTGGTACGCGCATGAGAACCCGGGCTATCAGCCATTCAGCTCGGCCGCCAAGCTTGGCGAGCACCCTGGCGGCGGTACTGCGGCAGCTGATCCGCTGGTGCTGGCTTACGATCGAGGCATTCGCTTGCACGCCGCGCATGAGGAAGCCCGCCAGTTCCTCGAGCATGCACGCCTGACGCCTCGCAGCCTGCTGGCGGCGCTGATCCAAGCGGCGAAGACAGACCGACGCGTGACCGGCCCCTGGGGGAAAAGCTACGACCAGATTGCGGCGAACGTAGGGCCTTACGCGCAAAGCCTGGGTTTCTCGCCCGGCGTGATGCACGGCAAAACGCTGGTGTGCTACGACACTATCAAGCATGAAAAGGATAGCCGTGTGTGGTTTGAGAAGGTGGAGACCAAGCATGTGGTGCCGCTGTTTAAGAACGCTCAGGCGCTGAAGGACGCGGCTAAACAGGCGAGGGTGCAGCTGTTGTTGCTGGCGCGGCTTTAAATACGCTTGCGTTATACGTATAACTGTCATAGGATAAATAAACGTTAGGGCGATATGCCCTCCGCGCCGGCGGAACCCGGTAAATCTCGAAAGGGGATGGCATCATGAAAAGCATCAACATGACCGGTAAAGAACTGGACTTATTAAACAACGCAATCAGTGAAACCAAGAGGGCTTACAAAGCCCTTCTGCCTAAGCCCGGTTTAGCCGCTGGGGTGGATGACAGCCCGGGTGATGAAGAAAAGCCTTCTACCGAATCGTTATTATCGATGGTTGCTGCCATGCAAATGGTAACGATGTTCGATAGGCTCAATAAAGACTTTGAAGGCTTGTCCTGGTTCGATTGCGTACGGGAAACAGCACCGCGTTCTTTGGTCTCATTTTCTAACGTATCCCTGTCAACCGATGACCATCTTAAAGATACCATGACCATGGAGTGGGATAGTGCTCAGGATTCATCTGCTCACTTGCTGTTTTTAGCTTTATACCAGCACCATATGCGCCAGCGCCCATTGAATATCCCGCTAATGAGGCTGCTTGAGCGTCTTACTTGAACCCTGTTGCCCGCTCAGTCGTGCCTTCGCACCGGCGAAACCCGGCACATCTCACCAGGAGATACCCACCATGGCAAAAGCAACCCGCCCCTGCCCCTGCTGCAGCACTGAAACGCTGACGTTTGTTGCCGGTAGCCGAAAAGAAGTCGAGCGTTACGCTGATTGGAAAATCGACCATGGCGCTCTGTGCGATACCTGCACGGCCAAAAAACGCGAGCAAGACAGTTTGAACGCGGCTGAGGAAGCCGCTGATAAGGGGTTGCCTACTCTGCGCGGCACTGAAAAGCAGGTGGCTTGGGCGGAAACCATTCGCGCTGAACTGCTGGCCATTGCTGAAAAGCTGACCACGGCCATTACCCTGGTGCAGGCCGGTAACGTAGACGCTGCCCGCGCTGCCTACCGTGATGTGCCGGTTACTTGGCAGCCTAGCGACTTTTACTTCAGAAACCTCAATGTAAGCGAAGACCAGGTGCCTGAGGCTGCGCTGGCGGTGTGCCGTTTTCTCGCTGAGCAGCAAGACGCAGGCTGGTGGATTGATTTTCGCGGCGCTTCGTTTGAAGCGCTGGTAAAGCACTTCCATACCCAGGTGCTGGACGTATTAAAGGGCGCGCCCAGTGCCCGGGAGATCGCGGAGGAAGTGGCGGTCAAGCCTGAGCGTCCCATTTCGGCACTCACGGCTGAGATTTCACTGGGCAAGGAAGTTATCACCGTTGCCTATCCAGAAAAGAGCGCCGCGTTCCTGGAGGTGGTGAAGCCCCTGGGTTATCGCTTTGAGTGGGAGGTGCGCGCCCACCGTATGCGCGTCCACCCCACCATGGGCAGCATTGAAGATCGTGCAGCGGAGCTCATGCATAAGCTGCTAGGTGGGGGGTTTATCGTTAGCTGCCAGCGCACCGAGGTGCGGGAGAAGGCGCTGGCCGCCAGCTATGAGCCGATTTACCCGCGCTGGATGTGCATGAAGGTGCGTGGTCGCATGGCGGGGTGGTTGCATGTGCTAACACGCGACGGTTTAGACCTCTCCGATGACCTGCGCCCACTAAAGGCGCGTAGTGACTATTACTGCGATAACAGCTGGTTTGTACGCCCTCAGCACTACGCCACGCTGCTCGATATGGCCGAGGTGCATGATTTCCGCCTGACGGATGGCGCTTGGCAAGCCCTCAAAAAAGCCCAGGTAGCTGATGAAGCCGCACTGCTGGCGCAATCATTGCCCGATGCGCCTAGCGCCACCGCCAACACCCGCGAGCCTGATCAGGTGGCGCCTGCTGGTATTGATCCGGAGCTAAGAGATGACTGAGGCGGCATCGTTACAGCAATTGCCCACGCTGGCGCTTCGATCTACGCCTATGACACACCAGGTGGCGGCGTTTGAAAATATGCGCCCCAGCAAGGTAGGTGCGCTGTTTATGGATATGGGCACCGGCAAGAGCCTGGTAGTGATCATGCTGGCACTGGCGCGCCGCGAAAAGATCAGCCGGGTGATCTGGTGCTGCCCGGTGTCGCTCAAGCGCAACACAGCCCGCCAAATATTCACGCACACCAACGCGACAGACGACAGCGTGTTCTTGTTTGACGACAAGGTGACTGATGCCAGCCTGCCAGAAGCGGGGTGGTGCATCGTGGGGCTTGAGAGCCTGGGTAGCAGCGACCGCGTTGTCATGGCGCTTAACAAGCTGATTGATGAGCGGACGATGCTGGTGGTGGATGAATCCAGCTATATCAAGGGGCATCGCGCTAAGCGTACCCGCCGCCTTGTGTTGATGGGTAAGCGTGCGCGGTACCGGTTGGTGCTTAACGGTACGCCGATCAGCCAGGGCATTGAGGATCTGTATTCCCAAATGCAGTTCTTGAGCGACAAGATTTTGGGCTATCGCTCTTGGTATTCGTTCCAGCGGGCACACCTGGAGTGGAGCGAGAAGTTTAAGGGCAAGATCGATAAGCGCCGCGGTGAAGACTATCTAACCGCTCGCATGGCGCCCTATGTGTATCAGATCACCAAGGAAGAGTGCTTAGACCTGCCTGAGAAGCTGCCCGCTACCTCGCGCTACGTGAGCCTGACCAGCGAGCAGCAGCACCTTTACGACCAGGCCAAGGAGCGCTTTGAAAACGAGGCGATGAGCCTCGAAGAAGAGGACGGCATGGGGATCATTGTTTACCGCTTGTTTGGTGCGCTTCAGGCCATTGCTAGCGGGGTAGTGCCTGCAGGATTTGAGGGGCATGGCCAGCCGATCAAAAACAACAAGGTGGATGAGCAGCTGCGCGTTTTGCGTCAGTTAGACCGTAAGCACACCGTGGTGTGGTGCCGCTACCAAGGCAACGTTAAGCAGCTGGCGGCGGCGATAGCAGAAGAAATGCCCGAGGTGCCGGTATTCACCTACTACGGCGTAATGAATGAGCGTCAGCGGGATAACAGCTTGCAAGCCTGGGTTAAAGAGGGCGGTGTATTCCTGGGTACGGCTAGTTGTGGCGGGTACGGGCTTAATGAGCTGGTAGAAGCTGATTACGCGACGTTCTTCAGCAATTCATTCAAGTACAGCGAACGCTTGCAGGCGGAGGATCGGCTGCATCGCCCTGGGCAGGTGCGTAACGTGAGCTATGTGGATATATGGGCCAAGTGTGGCATTGAGGAACGTATCGAGAAAGCGATAAACCGCAAAGGCGATGCCTTGGAGACGTTCCGAAAAGAGCTGGACGCAGCGCGGGAAAAGGGCAAAGGTGCCGTTGAAACGCTACTAAGGGGCCTGTGATGGCGGCGCACGAGTTGAGCATTGATGTGTATCAGGCGGCCATGAAGCGGCTTGCCTATGTGTTTGAGCACTTCGATAACGTGTATGTCTCGTTCAGCGGGGGTAAAGACTCTGGCGTGTTGCTTGAGCTGGCGCTGGCGTATGTGCGCGAGCATGCCCCGCATCGCCGGATTGGCGTGTTCCATATCGATTATGAAGCGCAGTACACGGCCACTACCGACTATGTAGACCGCACCTATGAGCGCCTTTCCGGTGAGGTGGAAAACCTCCGCTGCTGCGCACCGCTGAAATGCCCGACCTGCACGAGCATGTACGAAACGCACTGGCGGCCCTGGGATCCAGACAAGCGTGAGCTATGGGTGCGTGACCTTCCGCCAGAGTGCTTGACGGCGGAAGAGATCGACATTGTTGCACCGAGCATGAGTGACTATGAATTTCAGGTGGAATTTTCGACCTGGCACCACCAGCGCCATCAGGCAGAGCGCACCTGTGTGCTGGTGGGCATTCGTGCTGATGAGAGCCTGGACCGCTGGCGCACGATTGTTTCTGATCGGAACATCAATAAGTTCGATAAGCGGGTATGGACAACCAAAGTGGCCGAGGGCGTTTATAACGCCTACCCCATCTATGATTGGTCGGTTGAGGATATTTGGACAGCTAACGCCCGTTTTGGCTGGGACTACAATGAGCTGTACGACCTAATGCACTACGCGGGCGTGCCGCTGCATGCCCAACGAGTGGCGTCACCGTTCCATAGTGCGGCAAAAGGTAGCCTGCGGTTATACCGCGTCATTGACCCTCATGTGTGGGGAAAAATGGTTTCACGGGTGAATGGCGTCAATTTCACGGCCATATACGGCAGCACCACGGCCATGGGGTGGAAGAATATTCAGAAGCCGTCGCACTTCACATGGAAACAATACGCACTGTTCCTGCTCGATACGCTGCCACCCGAAACCGCCGAGACGTTCCGGCAGAAACTGGCCACCAGTATCAAGTTCTGGCGGGAGCGGGGCGGCGTGCTGGGAGAGGCGGCCATCGCTGACCTGAAAGACTCGGGTGTGTCATTCGAGGTAGGGTCGGGCACCAACTACAAAACCGATAAGCTGCCGGTGCGTATGGAGTACGCCGACGAGGTCGATAGCAAAGACTTCAAGCTGATCCCTACCTGGAAGCGCCTCTGTGTGACGATTCTAAAAAATGACCATGTGGGGAAATACATGGGGTTCAGCCAGACGAAGGCCGAAACCGAGAAGCGCAAAGCGGCGCTCGAAAAATACAAGGATCTCTAACCATGGCGATTAAAGAGTACGTGCACGGCGGGGGCAAAGACTACCAATTATGGGGCAACGTTGGCCGCTTCGTTATGGATCGTAAGGTTCAGGAGTTGATGGGCAACTGTATATCGTCTGAGCCCGGTGATATTTGGTGGGTCAACCTGACGCATAAAAGCGAGACCAAGGGCTTTGCCAGCGCCCGGGAAATGAAGAACGGCACGTTGTACCTACGCTATTTTTACAGCGCCGAACAGAATGCGCTGGGGCTTAGCGAGGAAGTCCTGATCAAGAAAGCGGTCAACCACGCCCAGGATAAAGGGATGTCTCTGGTGTTTACGAATTGGCACAAGGGTTCTGAGGTGCTGACGAAAATGGGCTTTGTGGCGCAGCCTACCAAGCGCAAGAACTTTGCTCGCTGGGAATTGAAGTTAGGGGGGGGGAAGCATCATGAAGAGCCCGGTTTATAACGTCATCGCGGTACCGGTTGAGAAAGTGCAGGCCAACAGCTACAACCCCAACGCCGTGGCACCGCCCGAAATGAAGCTGCTGGAAATCTCGATCTGGGAAGACGGCTTCACGATGCCGGTGGTTTGCTACTACTTGGAAGAAGAAGACCGCTACGAGATCGTCGACGGGTACCACCGCTACACCACGCTAATGACCAGTAAGCGTATCTATGAGCGCGAGGATGGCAGGCTGCCAGTCTCGGTGATCGACAAGCCTATCAGCGACCGCATGGCGTCCACCATTCGGCACAACCGTGCCCGTGGCACCCATGATGTGAGCCTGATGCGCGATATTGTAGGCGAGCTGGTGGAGTCGGGCATGTCCGACGCGTGGATCATGAAGCACATCGGTATGGATGCTGACGAGCTGCTGCGATTGAAACAGATCAGCGGCATTGCGGCTCTGTTCGCTGACCGTGATTTCAATGCAGCGTGGGCGAAAGATGAAAAAGATGCCGAGTTTTATTCGTAGCGCTTGCGTTATACGTATAACATCACTATATTGAAAGTGTAGCGAGGCGATAGGCGCTTCGCTCTTCTAAAGGTATTTAGCCATGACTACTTCACGTCAAAACGAGCTTCAAAACGAAATCGGTGGTTTTATCGCGGGACAAATTGCTAACGCCGAAAGCCCCCAAGCAGCAAAGCTGGCTTACGCTATTAAAAAGGCAATTGTCGAGTTCAAAGAAGAGGGTGGCGAAAACGAAGGCTCGTTCTCTGTTAACTCCACGTATGAAGACGGCGATTTTGAGGCAGAGGTAGACTTTAAACCGAATTATAATATGACCGTAATGTACGAAGATGAAGTGGAAACGGTAAGCCGCCTATATGCACTTACTTGGGATGAAGAGCTTTGCCGTTTAGCGGGCCTAATGATCTCTGAAGGATGGGTAGAAGGTGACCCGCAATGATCGGCACTCATTCCGCCAAAATGTTCAATGCCCGGCTTAAGCAGCCGGGCGTTCGCGCCAGCATTGTGGGGGATGTTCCCTTGCATTTGGTGTGCTCCAAGACGGTCGATCAGCGCCAGCGCTTCTTTTCCATGCCTAGTAATGCGGTTCAGATTAAGGAAGAGCGTGACCGGCTATTAATCCCTGACGAAACCATGGTGGGTGGCGTTGAACTTCCAGATCTAACCGATGGGCGTGTGAAACAGCTATTGGTGCCTCTTCATCAGTGGCGTGTACATGATGACTATCTGACGCTAACGCCCCTGCCTAGTGCTGGTGTTCTGCATGAGCTTTGGCATCGTCTTTATGATCTAAAGCTGCCTTACCGCAAGTGGGCGATTCAGCCAACGCCCGCTGCCTGGGCGAACCATGGTGACCCGCTCTCTGTGCAGCGTGGTGCCGTGAGGATGCTTCGCAGGGGCGTTGCTGATGTTAAGGGTGGTAGCCAATGGCGCGGCAATTTCGTATGCCTGCGAGCTCGGGTTGAGGGAATGAACATTTCTTCTGGCATGGTGGCCGTTGGTTTTCCTGCGGTTACTGGACTGGGTGGGCTGGTTCATGCGGTAGAGCGTCAGGTAGATCAAGAGCTTGAATTCGCTTTTGGCATGAAAAACTGCCAGTGGCAAAGTGTTAAACGCACTACCAATACCCGCGTAACGGGCAAGAAAGTGGCGGTTACACCAGGCTATACCACCGATGAAATCACGGCTAACGGCGATGTGGTGTTGTTAATTCGCCGCAAAGATGGTGGTAGGCATACTGGTTTGGATAAGCGTTTGCTGGCGCTTACGCGCCTATGTGGCGGCAGCCTGCATGATGCAGAAGTAACATTGCACTCTGATGCGTGTCCGCCGGATGTGGCTTACCTGCTTGATGCAAGTGATGACATGCGACGTGATGCTTTAGGTTTAGGTGACTCGCTAGATGCCGCGCTGCATATGTATGGCAAAGATGGGCGCTGGGTGATGGGTGAGTGGAGCCAGCCGCGCAATGGGTACACATTGAACGCATCAGGGTATGCGTTTCTTGAGGAACCAAAGGAGAGGGAACTGGCGCGAGGGGGCTACAAGCATGCTTGGTGCGAGACGGTTTATAGCCTGGTGACTCAAGGCGCAATGAGCAATGCAGCCTGGTGGTCGCGTAGCGTAAATGATTGGGGAGTGAATTGGCATGAGGCATCATAATGAGTGAAGCGCCTAGACCCAAGCAGCACCTGGTAGAAGCGGGCAAGGTTTACACAGGTGCTTGGAAGCGTATTGATCACTTCCGGTCAGAGAAAGGGCGCCAGTACCCTGACTGGCCAGACTGGTGTTTCATCCCCATATCCGCTACCTACGGCATCGTTGCGGATGATGCCGGGGTTGATGGATCAATGCTGGGTCACACTCATCCAGAGCGACTCCATGATCCTGCTCGTCTTGCTGCCCTGGCGACATGGCGAGTCACCCAGGGCATCTATCGTTTTGACCCTGCGATTTATCAGAGTGTGGCAGACACTCCGCTTGACCGAGACCTGCCCTGCGATGTGTTTTATCGGCTGCCCGAATGGTGCGTGTATGTTGAAACGCCTGATATGCACTGGCTTTGGCCAAGCAACCAGCTTTATGGCTTCTGGGCCCACCTTGAATATGACATCAACACCGGGCGGCATGAGCTCAGGCTGGTCATGGATAGTGATGATGCTCTTGCAGTGCTGCCGCTCCATTTGGGTAACTGGTCATTAATCGAGGCGCTGGACCGTTTGAAAAGCGAGTCCATGCGGCAAGCGGTCAAGAATGATTTACCCAAGTCGGCGGCTGACCTTAAGTCTCAGGGCCTGGTCAATGTAGTGGCGAAAAATATAGCGCCGTTGCTATCGCTTTTATTGTTCCTCTGTAGCCAGGCAGACGAAGTAACAGGCGCTGGACGCAAACCAGAAAACCCGAGCCCAAAGCGGACGAAGCAAGGGTGGCGTTTGTTTCCTGCCAAGTCGGTAACGCAATGGGATGTTGGCGTTCGCATTGGCTCTGCGCTACGCAAGGCTTATCAGCAGTCCGAAACGCGGCAGACGGAGGTTGATCCGGATACAGGTAGAGCAAGGCCTCGCGCGCACATAAGACGCGCTCACTGGCACGGCTTTTGGAAAGGGCCTAGAGATCCAGGTCGAGAAGATGAGCGAACCTTCTCATTGAAGTGGATGCCTCCTATCCCTGTGAACGTTGATGATGAAGCGGAATTGCCAACGACAATTAGACCCGTAAAGGAGTAGCGAATGTCAGACAACAAGGCATCGCCCGAGCCGTTGACTCGGCGTGTTAAGAAATCCCGCGAAAAATCAAAAGAAGAAGGCGCGAAACGCCTGGATGTTTGGCTAACGCCAGAAGCGGCGCGGGCGCTAGATGCAGAGGCATCGCGATCAGGCGAATCGAAAACGGCTGTCATCAATCGATTGCTAATGAAAACCTGATTGGCACATGTTGTATTAGCTCCACGGTTGTCCTACTATGTTGATAGGCTGGCGCATGTTGCCGCTAGCCGCCAAACACCCTAAGCCCTGCCGGTCACCCGGCGGGGCTTTTTGCTTTCCGCTGTTCCCCTGCGCTGCCACCTGGTAGCGCCTTGCCCTGCTCGTGCGGGGCTTTTCTATTTCTGAGGTCTCGATATGACGGCGCATTCGCCTGCTCACTGGTATGAGGAGGCGGAGCTTCTGCGCTTCGATCCTCCCGAGCCTGTTGATACCCGAGCGGGCAACGTGGCCGCGTTCCTGGACATGCTGGCAAGCGCGGAGGGCACAACGCGCTTCGGTGATGAAGATGGTTATAACGTGCTGGTGGGTGGTGAGCTTTTCGAATCCTACGACGACCATCCACGCCAGCTGGTCTGGCTGCCTGCATATGAGATCAATTCCAGTGCGGCAGGGCGCTATCAGTTCCTTACCCGAACCTGGGATGACCTGGCCGAGCGCTTTGACCTGCCGGACTTCACGCCCACCAGCCAGGACCTGGGCGCTGTTCATTTGATCCGTCAGTGCAAGGCGCTGTCGCTGATCCATGACGGCCGCATCCGAGAAGCCATTCACGCCTGCCGCAAGATCTGGGCGAGCCTGCCCGGTGCTGGCTATGGGCAGAGAGAAGTGGCAACAGATGAACTGCTGGACGTCTACAAGACGGCTGGTGGTATTTCCATCGACTAACTGACGAGGCCCGCCCGCGAGGTGCGCCATGCACAAACGAATTAAAGAGAACCGGCCCATGCCTAACCGCGACCCAAACAACTGGCAGTGGTTGATCAGCATGATTCCGTACCTGCTGCTGAGTGCAGCGACGTTCACGGTGGGGTTTGTCACTGTGCTGCACAACGGTGGGCCTTGGCGTAAGGCGCTGATGAGCGCGACTGTTGGCACTATTCTATCGCTGTCGCTATACCCCGGCTTCCTTTGGCTGACGGACTATTACGGTCTGCCTGATGAGTTTGCCTTCGCTGCCTGCGTGTTCTTATCGATCATGGGGCTTGAGTGGATCCGTGCTAAGGCTGACGGCCTGTATGAAGTGCTGCTCGGCTTCCTTAAGAAGTGGCTCAAATGATTGCTTCACTGAAAGCCAAGGCGATTGGCCTGGTGGTAAGCGGGTTGGCCTTGGTGTCCGTGATCTTCTACTGGCAGCACGTCACCGGTGAACGAGACGCCTACCAGGCAGAGGCCGAGCGCCAGCGCGATCGCGCCGAGATACTGCAGGAACATCAGCAGTGGCAGCGCCAGCAGATAGAAACCCTCAACGATGCCATGTCCACACGTGACAAGACGCTGAACGACATCGCCGACGACATGCGCGCCAGCAACGCCGCGCTTGAGCAACTGGGAGAGCAGAATGCGGAAATACGTGACTGGCTTGATCGGGGCGTGCCTGGCGTTGTTGATGACTGGGTGCGCGAGCTTCAGCAGCCAACCACCGGTGATGGCGTGCGACTGCCCGACGATCCCGAGCCATCTGACGAGTGAACTGCCCGCACCCGAGCCCAAGCTGGATAGCAACCGCGGGCTGCTGCTTTTGCTTGCTGAGTACGAGGCGTTACGCCGCCGGTTCAATGCGGACCGGGCGGCGGTAGTGGAGATCGTGGGTAAAGACATAGGTGAAGACTGATGCCTACATCTCCGCCCCGCCCATGCCGCGCACCGATGTGCGCAGGCAAGACCACGCACAAGCACGGCTACTGCGATAAACACGCCGACCAGGCGGTTACCTGGAAGAAGCCAGCCCACAAGAAGTCGGGTCGAGGTGGTCGGCCTTGGCGCCGTATTCGTGAACGCGTACTGCAGCGGGATAAAGGCCTGTGCCAGCCATGCCTTCGCAAAGGGATTTATACGCCAGCAGCGGAAGTCGACCACATCGTCAACGAAGCCTCAGGCGGCACCGACGCGGACGATAACCTTGAGGCGATATGCAACCCGTGCCACAAGGCCAAGACGCAGGAAGAAGCCCTCCGGGGCCGTGGCGTGGACGCCTGAGGGGGAGGGGGGATCAAATCCCTCCAGCCTTTCGCCAGCGGACACCGACGCCATAATTAAATTTTTATACCCGCGAAATTGAAAAATCAGGTCGGCGAGAGGAAGTGGCAAATGACAAGAGGTCGCAAACCTAAACCGAGCCACCTGAAAGCAGTGCAAGGCAATGCCGGAAAGCGCGCCGTTAACCACGATGAACCCCAGGGCGATGAACTGACCGAAGTGCCGTTGCCACCCGAATGGCTGGATCCGATCGGCATTCAGATGTGGGAGAAAATCGGCCCCTGGTTGGTGAGCTCAAAGATCTTGACCGGCTCCGACATTGCCAACCTTGAAGCCTACTGCGCAGCCTATGCCCGGTGGCGAAAGGCGGAGGAAGACATCGCCAGGAACGGTATCACGGTGGCGGGCATGAACTCCGAAGTTAAGAACCCGGCCTGCACCGTCGCGAATGAATCCCTGAAACAGCTTGTGACGTTTGGCAGCGCTCTTGGTCTGGATCCTTCAAGCCGAGCGCGCCTTGCGGTACCAGGTGCCAAAGAAGCCGGAAACCCATTCAAAGACCTGATAGGCAAAAAGCGATGAAGCTCCATGGCCAGTTACCCGAACGTCAACGCCGCGAACAAGTACGCTCGGGACGTAGTGGCCAACAGGATCCCCGCGTGCAAGGAGGTCCGGCAGGCTTGCCAGCGCCATCTGGACGATCTCAAGGCGCAGAAGTCCCGGTCAAATCCGTACCGGTTCGATAAAGACGAAGCCGAGCGGTGCTGTGACTTCATCCAACTGCTGCCACACACAAAGGGCCGATGGGCGCGTGAGAAACGGCTCATCAAGCTTGAGCCCTGGCAGCTGTTTATCGTTGCCAGCATCTTTGGTTGGTTGAAAAAGAAGACAGGGCTTCGCCGCTATTCTGAGGCTTACATCGAGGTAGAGCGCAAGAATGGCAAGTCAGTGTTGGCAGCAGCCATTGCGAATCTGTTGTTTTGCGCTGATGGCGAGTATGGCGCAGAGGTCTACTGTGGTGCGACCACAGAGAAACAAGCATGGGAGGTGTTTCGCCCAGCACGCTTGATGCTGATGAAGTCGCCAGCCTTGGTAAGCGCGGCAGGCATCGAGATCATGGCCAAAAACATCTCGATCCCTGAAGACGGCAGCCGTCTGGAACCGCTGATAGGCGACCCAGGCGACGGCTCTTCGCCAAGCGGCTCGATAGTTGACGAGTTCCACGAACACGATAAGCCCAATCTGTACGACACCATGGCCACCGGCATGGGCTCTCGGGATCAAGGGCTGATGTTCATCATCACTACCGCGGGGTTCAACCTGGCGGGGCCCTGTTACGACAAGCGCCGTCAGGCCCAGCAAATGCTGGATAAATCGCTGCCGAATGATGAGCTGTTCGCCGTCATTTACACGATCGATCCGGGCGATGACTGGAAAGACCCTGCGGTACTGCGCAAGGCAAACCCAAATTTCGGTATATCGGTAGGTGAGGAGTTTCTGCTCAAGGCGCAGCGGGACGCCGTGCGTTACCCCAGCCGCCAGAACAGCTTCCTTACCAAGCACTTGAACGTCTGGGTAAGTGCAAGGACGGCGTGGCTCAACATGGCCAGCTGGCACGCGCTGGGTGATGAGTCGCTAAAGCTTGAAGACTTCATCGGTAAACCTTGCTGGTTAGGTGTCGACCTGGCGAGCAAAACCGACATCGCCAGTATCGCGCTGTTATTTCGTGATGAGGTGCCCGACAAGAAAGGGCGCATGAAGACTCGCTGGACTGTGTTCGTTCGCAACTATCTACCCGAAGGTGCCGTAGAGCGGGCCAGCAACAACAAGGCTGCTTACGAAACCTGGGTGAATAGCGGTGACCTGATCATCACCGACGGCGAAGAGCTCGACTTCGATGTGATCCGCGACGACATCAAAGACCTCTCAGGCCTGTTCGAGATAACCGAGATCGCCTACGACCCCTGGCGCGCTACCCAACTGGCGCACCAGCTCATGGCAGACGGTGCCAGCATTGTTGAGTACCGCAATACAGTTCAAAACATGAGCCCCGCCATGCGGGAAATGGAAGCCGCCATCACCGGCGGCCGCTTCCGTCATTCAAAGGATCCAGTGCTGACCTGGATGGCCAGCAACGTCGTGGCCAAGGCCGACGCCAAAGACAATATCTACCCACGCAAAGAAAAGCCCGACAACAAGATCGACGGCATCATCGCCATCTTGATGGCACTCGGTCGCGCCGTGCTCACCGAAAACGACGAGCCGGAAGAATCCATTTACGACACCTCGGACGTTACATGCTGATCAATCTCATTACTTTCACAGTCGGCCTGCTGGGTGTCGGGCTCGTCGCGTTTGGCGCGTGGCTGATTCTGCCCGCGGCCGGCTATATCGTCGCGGGTAGCTTCTGCCTGTTCTGGTCGTGGCTCGCTTCCAAGGCGGCCGCCCAGGCTAAACAACCAGCACCGATCACCCATAACGAAGAGGATAGCTAATGTTCTGGCCTAGCCTCTTCAACTCAAGCGCCACAGGCAGCCCCCAGAAAAGCCAGAACTGGACAGGCAACTGGGTGAGTTCCAATACCAGCCGCCAAAGCGCGGCGGGCACGATGGTGAACTCCGAAACCGCTCTTGGCATTAGCGCGTTACGGGGTTGCGTCACCTTGCTGGCTGAATCGCTGGCGCAGTTGCCCTGCGAGCTCTACCGCCGTGACGACCGGGGCGGCCGCGATCGGGCGACGGATCACCCGTTATACGACGTCATCCATAGCCAGCCCAACAGGAAAGACACTTCGTTCGAGTATTACGAGCAGGGCATGGGGCACCTGGCGCTGGAAGGCAACGAGTTCTCGCTGATTGAGCGTGACGGCGCGGGATACCCAACAGAGCTTATCCCCATCCACCCCAAAAAGGTGGGTGTGCTGAAAGGCCCTGACGGGCTGCCTTACTACCAGCTACTGGATTACAAGAACCAGATTCTACCGATGCGCTCCGTGCATCACGTCAAAGGGTTCTCGCTGGATGGCTATGTCGGCATCTCACCCATTGCCACCAACGCCGACACTATCGGCCTTGCCATGGCCACCGAGCAACACGCCTCCGCGGTGTTTCAGCGCGGCGCCACGATGTCAGGCGTGATTGAGCGGCCCCGAGAAGCGACAGCCATTAAAGACCAGGCGGCCGTTGATCGAATACTGGACAAGTTCACGCAGCGCCATGGTGGCGGCTTACGTAACGCCTTCTCTGTTGCTTTTCTGCAAGAGGGTATGCAGTACAAGCAGCTGGCGATGGACAACGAAAAAGCGCAGCTGCTGGAGTCGCGCAACTTTGGCGTGGTTGAAGTCTGCCGCCTTTACCGCGTGGCGCCCAACATGATCCAGCATCTGGACAAAGCCACGTTCAACAACATCGAGCACCTGGGTCTGCAGTTCGTCATATACACGCTGATGCCGTGGATCAAGCGCAAAGAGGCCGCGATGATGCGCGACCTCCTGCTGCCGGAAGAGCGCAAGAACCTCTACATCGAATTCAATGTGTCCGGCTTGCTACGCGGTGACCAGAAGTCTCGCTTTGAAGCCTATGCCATTGCCCGCCAGTGGGGCTGGCTCAGCGTTAACGACATCCGTCGGCTTGAGAATATGCCGCCCATCCGTGGTGGAGACCGCTACCTGACCCCCATGAACATGGTCGACTCGCAGGTACAGAATTCGCTCAACGCCACGCCCCAACAAATGCAAGAGATCGAGGGAATACTCGCATGCACTCAGCAATGATCAACTACCCGCATATCGCGTCGATGGTGTTCAACACACCCCTCTACGCCACGCCCACGCTGGTGCAGGCCGTGCGCAACGTCCTCGAGCCTCGCCTGTTGGGGCGCACCCATGACCTGCCGCAAAGCTTGGGTCTGGATTCAGGCAGTGGCGAAGAGCGCGAAATGCAGCGCTTAAACGTTGCTGGCCGCCTGGCCATCATTCCCGTGCATGGCGTACTGGTTGCGCGCCGCGGGCACATCAACGCTGCCTGCGAAGAGATCCTCTCCTATGAAAAGCTGCGCGGCCAAATCAACGCCGCGCTCAAGCATGAGATGGTTGAAGAGATCGTGCTCGACTTTCACACCGGCGGTGGCCATGCCATGGGCTGCAAGGAGCTTGCCGACTTCATCCGAGCCAGCACACAGATCAAACCCATCACAGCGATCGTCAACTTCGCCGCTTACTCAGCTGGCTATTACCTGGCATCCGCTTGCTCGCGCATTGTCGCCAGCCCAACGGCGGGGGTAGGTTCCATTGGCGTGATTGTCGAAACTTACGAAGTCAGCCGCATGGAAGACGAGATGGGCATCACGTTCAACACCTACTATCGCGGCGATCACAAGAACAACAACTCACCCCATGAGCCGATCACCGATCAAACCGTGCAGGAAATCAACAAAATATTGGATGAAAGTTATGCCGAGTTCACAGAGTCGGTCGCCAGCTTCCGCGGGCTAGACGTGTCAGCGGTGATAGACACCCAGGCGCGACTATACCGATCAAAAGAGGCCCTTAGCGCCAACCTCATTGATGAAATTGCCCCCGCGCAAGACGCGATCGATACCATCGCCCAACGTTACACCACCAGTACCGGGACCACCCCACGAAATAACCGGAGCATTCGCGCCCAGGCGCGAGCGCTCGACACCAGTTGTCAGCTCTAGCCACGCGGCGGAGCGACATATCGGCGGCCACGAGCCGCTTTTTTTGCGCCTAAACGAAGAGGAAACATCATGCCTAATATCGAAGAACTCCGCCGCAAGCGTGCCGAGATTAACGCGCAGGTGCAGGCCCTGGCGGCTGTCGAAACCGAAAACGGCGAGCTCAACGAGGAGCAGCTTGCTGAATTTGACAAGTTGGCCGCCGAGTTCGACAAGTTAAGCGCGAGCCTGACTCGAGCTGAAAGCATCGAGCGCATGAACGCTGCGGCATCCGAAGCCGTGCCCGCCTTTGGCGGTGGCAAGGCCCCGGCCGTTCACACCAAGCCTGAGCTTAAGCAGTACCCAGGCGCCAAAGTGGCGCGTATGGCCATGGCCGTTGCCGCAGGCAAAGGCGATATGCAGTTGGCCTCCAAGTTTGCCAGTGGTGAAATTGGTGACGCCGACGTGGCCATGGCGATCGATACCAGCTCTGCATCAGGTGGCTCACTGATCCCGCAGAACATGCACGATGAAGTGATTGAGCTCCTGCGCCCGCGCACGGTTGTTCGTGGCCTGGGCGCTCAGACCATGCCGCTACCCAATGGCAACCTGAGTATCCCGCGCATGGCTTCCGGCGCCACGTCCAGCTATGTGGGTGAAGGGTCTGATGTGTTAGCCTCTGAAGGCAGCACTGATGATGTTGCACTGCAAGCCAAAACCATGATCACCCTGGTACCGATGAGCAACCAGCTGATAGGTCGCGCCGGGTTCAACGTCGAGCGGCTATTCCTTAACGACATGATCGGCAGCATGGCCGTTCGTGAAGACAAGGCTTTTCTACGCGATACCGGTACCAGCGACACCCCGACAGGCTTTGCCAAGATCTGCCTGGATGAAGGCCGCGTAGTTCCCTGGTCAGGCACGGTTGATATGGCAGGCATTGATGAATACCTCGATGCACTGATTCTGACCCTGATGGAAAGCGATAGCCTCTTGATCGCACCAGGCTGGGCGCTGGCGCCGCGTACCTACATGAAGCTTGCAGGTTTGCGCGACGGCAATGGCAACAAGGTCTATCCAGAAATGGCACAAGGGGAGTTGAAAGGCTGGCCGATCAAGCACACCACCACTATCCCCAATAACCTGGATACCTCGGGTGCCACCAACAACAACGAAACCGAGATCTTCTTTGCTGATTGGAACGATGTCGTTATCGGTGAAAGCGACATGATGACAATCGACTTCAGCCGTGAAGCGACCTACAAGGATGCTGGCGACAACCTGGTCAGCGCATTCTCGCGTAACCAGTCACTTTTGCGCGTGGTGAAAGAGCACGACATTGCTTTCCGTCATCCGGAAGGCCTGGTGCTTGGCACTGAAGTGCCCTGGTAATTTCAGCCACCCTTTAAGCCTGCCCGCCGTTGGCGGGTAGTGCTTGCCAACCTTGTCATTAAAGGAGTGCCACCATGGCAGCCGTCAAGAAGACCGAACGCAAGACAGTATCTATGACCTTCCGTAAACCTTGGGGCCGTTACTCCAAAGGCGACCGCGCAGGCTTTCCGGAAGAACGCGCTAAGCAGTTGGAAGATCGAAAGATTGCGGTGCGTAGTGCTGATGTAAAAGCTGAAGAAAATGAAGAAAAGCCCGCGGGGAAACAAACCCCAGCAAAGGGCACTGAAGGTGCCGATAAGGTTTGAGCCTTGTCACCGATAACGCTGTAGCAACGCCGCCGCTTGGCGGCGTTGTTGTTTCTGACTAATGGCTACTACGACGACAGAGAGTCCCTGAATGCTCACGCTCACACGCGCCAAACTGCACCTGCGGTTAGCCACGACCGAACAGGAAGCAGCGGCCAACACCGATGAAGACGCGATCATCCAAGGGCTTATCAACGCCGCCTATCAATATGCCGAGAATTACACCCAGGCAACGTTGGCTACGGCCACCAAAACGTTGGTACTTGATGGCTTCCCTAAGGGCAGTGGCTCCATTGAACTTCCGTGGTCTCCGGTCACTGCCATTGAGTCCCTGGACTACATCGATGCTGAGGGTGTCGAGCAATCACTCGATGCCGAAACACTGAGGCTCGACACCCGGCCGATATACCCGCTGCTGGCGCCGCAGTGGGGCACCGAGTGGCCACATACGACCAACGAACCCGAGAGCGTCACGATTACCGCCACCGCTGGCGCTGAAGAAACTCCGTCAGATGTCGACGTGGCTGTGCTGCTACTGATTGGCCACTGGTATGAAAACCGCGAAAGCGTAGCGATCGGCACCGTTGCCACCGAAATACCAATGGGCGTTGAGATGCTGTTAGAGCCGTATCGAATCCATTGCGTGGGGTGATTGAAAAAATGAAAAATAAAGAAAACACAGTTTCCAATGCTGGCGAAGACCCCCAGAGTTCTGAGCAAGATAATATCCAGCAACTAATCATAGCTATCAAAGACCAAACTCAAGCGATCAGCGATCTGGCAGAAAGCAACCGGATGTTGGTGGACTACCTGATTCAGGATCAGTCAGAAAAAAGCGACACAGATATAGCCTCAAACTATCTCGATCCAGATGAAGAAGATTAACAACAGAGGCGTTTATGAGAATTGGTAAACTTCGGCATCAATGCGTCATCGAAAAGCCGGGCGGGCAAGCTCAAGATCCCGACACCGGTGCGATGGTAGAGGGGTGGGAGGAAGTCACTAAGGTCTGGATGGCCATCGAGCCGCTAAGCGCCCGGGCGTTCATTGCCGCCCAGGCGGCGCAGTCGGAAGTCACCGGGCAACTGGTCATGAGGCACCGTCCCGGCCTTCAGATCGATAGCAGCATGCGGGTACGCAAGGGCGGCACGATCTACAACATTGAGGGCGTGCTACCCGATAACCGTAGTGGTCGGGAATACCTGACGCTGCCTTACAGCGAGGGCGTGAACGATGGCTGATCCCGTCTCCGCCAACGTCGAAGGCCTGGAGCCACTGCTGGCGCGCATGGAAAACCTCAGCTTTGATCTGCGCAAGAAAGGCGGGCGCTTTGCCATGCGCAAAGCGGCCAACCTGGTGCGGGATAAAGCCCGAGCAAATGCGGAAAAAGTCAACGACCCCAAAACGCCAGAAGAGATCGCCGCTAATATCGTGGTGCGCTTCTCGCCCAAGGATTTCAAGCGTAACGGTAACCTGGTGTTTCGTGTCGGCGTGCTGGGCGGGGCAAGTGGCCACGCCGCTGCCAGCGGTGAGGTGAAAGGCAAAGGGAAATCAAACCCGGGCGGCGATACGTTCTACTGGCGCTTCCTTGAGCTCGGCACGATCAACGCCCCGGCGCAGCCGTTTGCCCGCCGCGCCCTGTCGGAAAACATCCAGGCCGCCACCGACGAATTCATTAAGCACTACAACAAGTCCCTAGACCGCGCCATCAAGCGCGGTGAGCACTAACCGGAGTGACCCCATGCCCCCACTGTTTGCCGTTTGCGCCGCTAACGCGGGGGTTACCGCGTTGCTGGGCACCGGGCCAACGCGCCTGTTCCCGTTCGGTGACGCGCCGGAAAACGTCGCCAAGCCCTACGCGGTTTACCAGGTGCTGAACGGCGTGCCTGAAAACTACATGGATGAACCGCCCGACATCGACGAATGGAATATCCAGATTGATGTTTACGCCGACACCGTCAGCAGCGCTAACGATGTACTGAAAGCCATGCGCCGCGCGCTTGAGCCGCATTGCTACATCACCAGGCTCGGCGGTACCGACACCGAGCCCAACACCCAGCTGAAAACCACCAGCTTAGATGTGAGCTGGTACCACCCCACCTGACCGCCAGCGGCGGAGGAGCGTCATCATGTCCGTGCTAACCCAAGGCACTCATGTGTTTTTCTTGGACCGTAACGCCGAAGGCGGTCCAGCGATCGTGCGGCTACGTAAAGCCACCGCGTTCAACCCCGGCACCAACCCGGCGGACCAGATCGAAGATACCGACCTGGAAGAAACCAACAGCCGTACCTATCTGCGGGGATTGCGCACCCCTGGCCAGGCATCGTTTACCGTGAACGCCACCCCTAAGGAACCGTCACATATTCGCCTACACGAAATGGCGGAGGGCGATGAAGCCGAGGTTGTAGAGTGGTTTGTGGGCTGGTCAGACGGTACCGATCTTCCTACTTACGATAGCCAAACAGATGAAGTCACGCTGCCCACTGGCCGAACCTGGTACCGATTCGCCGCTTACGTCAGTGACTTCCCGTTCGACTTCCAAACCAACGCCCTGGTCGCCACCAACTGCTCGCTACAGCGCAGCGGCGGCGGTACCTGGGTGCCGAAAGCTGAGGTGCCCGCCACATGAAGCTAACTGTTGAAAACCTGGCCGCCCATGGCGGCTTTGTTTCCCGCAAGGCCGTGGAAAAAGAGATCAAGTGGAGCCATGAAGGTCAGGAGTTCACCGCGACGGTGAACGTGCTACCGCTCTCCTACGCCACGGCCAAGAGCGACATTGTTTCCAGCCAGCTGAAAAGCGACCCGCTGGCCGCCCGCATCGCACACTGCATCGTGGATGATGAGGGCGCGCCGGTGTTCAGCGTGGGCGACATTACCGGCGAAGCCGACCCAGAGCGCGGCCCGCTTAGCAACGGCTTGACGCATGAGCTACTGCGGGTGATTGGCGAAGCCAGCAGCCTGGGAAAGCACCGGGCGAGCTCAGTGACGAAGCCGAACTCTGGCACGAGCTCGTCCTCAACGGCATCGGCGGGCGCACCATCGAAGAAGCCCAAGAGCGCGTCAGCTACCCAGAGTTCCTAAGCTGGGTGGCGTTCCGTCAAAAGCGCGGCACGCTCCACACCGGCATGCGCATCGAGCGCGCCGCTGCCCAGATCGTCTGCCAGCAGGCCAACATGAACCGGAAGAAGGGCGCGGAGGCGTTTACTCTCACTGCCTTCATGCCCCACGCCGATGAGCCGGTGGCCACACTGGAAGAGGCTATGGAGAGTTGGGGGTAACTGTAAATCTAAACAGGCACATCATGGCTCTTTAGAAAGGCACCCGACGCCACCATAATGAACAGGTAGCGCTCAGCCAGTTATATCTCTCAGAGGAGGCAGCGGATGATTGATTCGACACATGGCGCTCCCATAGATCGCCAAGCCCTGCGTGTTGGATTTTTTCCAGGCGTTCACTTTGACGTAGAGTTTACGGAAGATCGCCCAAAGAGACGATTAACTCTGGATGCGCCTCCGAGACGGCCCAGCCGTCCTGAAGTAGTCAGGAATCATGAGGGAGCGAAGAATGGGCGAATGACAGCCATGTTCTGGCTGCGCCCCACTCCTAACGGCCAATCATCCTGGTGGGTCGTCCGGTGCGACTGCGGGAAGTATGAGCTACGCAAAAAGTTGGGGAAATGGCATAAAAAGTATGGCGGCCAAGACATGTGTGAAATATGTGAGCGTGAACGTGAGATGCTCAATGGTTTCCAGCCAAAGGCCTCGCGCCGCACCCAAGGAGAGCGCCTTTTGCGCTGGGTAGAGGAAATGCGCCACCTTGGACTGAATGACGCCGAAATTACTGCCATTCGCTGTAACGACAGCTTGACTACGAAAGGGAAGACCGCTGAGGAAATACGCCAGGCGCTAGACAAGACGTCTCACGCTTGACGACTACGCTAACCGTGGGTAAGGTTATCGGTAAGAGTTTAGTAGCTCGAATGCAGCCGGCTTTCCGCGCCCGATAGACGTGGTTTTTTTGTGCCTGTTTCTGGGCAACCCAGCCAGATTTTGGCCGGGAGGGTGACGGATACAAGACCCGCAAGGGGAAGAAGTCACACCGTGCTGCACGGCTACTAACCTCCCGGCCACCTCATTCGTGGTGGTCAACCGTTTAGTAGCGGAGCAGACCATGACAGTCCAAAAAGCCTTTACCCCAGTCTCTATCAATTTCCATGGCGCAAACATCCCGACCTTTAACGTCGAAGGTGTCGTTCGTGTGGCCATGAAACCGATCTGTGACGCTATCGGCCTCGGCTGGCAATCACAGTGGCACCGCATCAAGCGCCATCCAGTTTTAAAATCAACCGTAGTCATGATGACTACGGTTGCCCGTGACGGTAAAAGTCGCAAGCTGGCGACCCTTCCGTTGAACAAACTGAACGGCTGGCTGTTCGGCGTAGACGCCTCACGGGTCAAGCCAGAGATCCGCGAGAAGCTGGTTGAATACCAGGCAGAGTGCTTCGACGTGCTCAGCGACTACTGGCAGAAAGGTCAAGCAGTAAATCCACGCACCGCCACGCCAGACGAGCGGGCGGGCCTGCGCGCTGCCGTTACCATGCTTACCACCAAGCGCGGCATGATGCACAGCGATGCTTACCGCTTGGTGCACCACCGTTTCAATGTGGAGCACATAGACGAGCTTAGCACCGAGCAGGTGCCTGCTGCCGTGGAATACGTTCACCGCATGGCGTTAGAAGGTGACTACCTGGAACAGCAGACGCTCCCAGTGCTAAGGAAGGAACCGGCTCAGGGCGGTGCCATGTTGACCGACATTCAGCTTTACGATGTCTGGTTTGTGACGACCAGGCTAGAAGTGCTCTACGACATCTTTAAGCGTTACGAGCTTTACCAAGCAATGCGCCTGTTGGGAAGCCGGGCCGGTACAGAGATGATTGACCACTTTAGAGACGGTCAATCAGTGGCAAGCCGTCTACATAAAAATCTGGACGAAGAGTTCGATGCCGTGCAGCGGCGTATGGGGGTCAATCAATTTGCCGACTCACCCGAAAAAAGCGGCGGCTTTTTGGAAAGCACGCTGGCGCATTAAGCCTAGCCAAATTTAGCTAAGTGCGATACGTTCCCTGTTGGGCTTGCTCAACGGGGAATTTGGCGTGGCTGAATATTGCAGGGACTGCGCGGTAAGTATATTCGGAGAAGCAACAGCGGCCCGAAGCTTTAAAGGACTTTGTAAGCCCGGAGAAACTTACATGGAGCTTTGCGAGGGCTGTGGCGGCTGGGTTGAGTTAAACCACCTTGGCTGGCGCACCGATAGCAAAAGTTGCCAAATAGGCGAAAAAGGGGGCAGTCGATGGGCATCTTTTGGAAGATTGTTGCGGCGTTGGTGGGTGGGCTAATGTTCACCATTCTCGGTTTTACGGTTATTTCAATGGCCATAGGCCCGTTAGAAGATGATGGAGTAGGTGGGCTTTTAATGCTGGCTCTCTTTATTATTGCTGTTGGTATTACCTGGAAAGCTAATAGTGCGTCAAAAGCATGGCGGAGGCTTCTTATCTCTTGTGGTGTTTTCTCGCTAGCATTACCTATATCGGCAATCATCATGTCTAGCTCGCTTTTATCGAGTGGCCCGCAGGGAGATTCTGTCCACACTGTGGGCAGTGCGATTGGCTACGGTGGAGCTACATTGGTTACCGGCTTTTTTAGCATCTTCTTGGCCGCAATTTTTCTGGTCACGGGGTTACTGATAGGTCGAGATAAACCAAGCACGTAATTCTTTTGTTAATTAAAACCCGCCACGGCGGGTTTTTTTACGTCTGGAGAAAAGTATGTCAGTTCGTTCATTGGGCCGCCTGACGTTGGATCTAGTGCTGGAAACTGGCAATTTTCTAGGCCCAATGGATAAGGCGGGGCGTAGAACTAAGCGCCAAACTAAGCAAATATCAGATGACTTTAAGAAGGTGGCGGGCGCGGTAACCGCCGTTGCAGCGGCGTCTGCTGCTGGCGCTACGGCACTTATAGCCTTTACAGATCGGGCGGCTCAAAACGCGAGAGGGCTGACCAATCAAGCCCAGCTGGCAAACGCCACAGTGGAAGAGTTTCAGCGCATGGCTTATGGCGTGCGTGAAGTTAACATCGAAGAAGAGAAGCTGGCGGACATCCTCAAGGATGTGAACGATCGCGTTGGTGATTTCCTACGCGAAGGCGGCGGGCCCATGGCGTCGTTTTTTGAAAACGTCGCACCCAAGATTGGTTTAACCGCTGAGGCCTTCAAGGGCTTGTCAGGACCCGAGGCGCTCCAGCTGTATTACGACAGCCTGGAAAAGGCTAACGTCTCTCAGCAAGAGATGACGACCTACCTGGAAGAGATGGCCAGCGACACCACGGCCCTGATCCCGCTATTGCGTAACGGCGGTGAGCGGCTGGGTGAAATGGCAGACGAAGCCGACCAGCTCGGCATTGTCATGTCAGAGCTTGAGGTTGCGCAACTATCCAAGGTGGCAACAGAGCTTGATAAAGGGCGCGCACTGGTAGGCTCCATGGGAGACGCGTTAGCGATAGAGCTAGCCCCCTTTGTACTTGCCTTGGCTGAAGACTTCAGTGACGCCGCCAAAGAAGCTGGCGATATGCAAGTTGTTGTTCAACAGATGGTGGATACATCTGTTGACTACCTGGGCGCTTTCCTTGATGCGGTTTGGGATATAGACACCCTTATTCAAACTGCTGGCGTTAGCACGCGAGAGTTCGCGCTTGTTATCGCTAGAAGTATGGCCTCGGCCACAACAGCCATTCTTGAAGGCCCTGTAGACGCCCTCAATTTCCTTATTGAGCAAATGAATAACGTGCCCGGCATTGATGTCGCGTTTGTCAATCAGCCTGATTTTACTTACTCCATGAGGGAGCAAGTAGAAGCGCTTGAAGGCGCATTAAAAAATGCCCGATTCGAACTGGATGAACTTGCCGAGGGTGTTGCTCCATCAGAGCGGTTAAATGAATTTATACGCCAGGCTCGCGAGGCGGCAGCGGCCATAGAGGTTGAGCCACCGACCAAGAAAGACGATGACGACGATGACGATGACAATAAGCCAACGAAGGAAGAGCAGGAGGCCATTGACGCGATCAACAAGCAGGTTGATGCATTAAAGCTGCAAGTTGAAACTCTTGGCATGGCCTCAGATGCCGCCGCCCTTTATGAAATGGCTCAAGAAGGGGCGACTACAAAACAGCTAGCAGCAGCACGTGCTGCCCTCGAAACCATCTCCGCCTATGAGGAGAGCGAGAAAGCCGCTGACGATTATCAAAAACTCCTCGAGGACTTGCGCACTACCGAAGAGCAGCTAACTGATCAGATGCATGAGCGTCTGGCCGTGCTTGATGCCGTCAACGTGGCAAGTGATGAGTATGCGGATATTGCCGGGAAGATTGCCGCGGCTTCTTTTGAAGACGCCCCCGAGTACGGCGGGCTGGATGCCAGCATTGGCGGTGCCTTTGGTGAACTCGCCAAGATCGATGAGGCAGAAGAAGAGCTTCAGCAGTGGTATGACACGCAGCTCGAAATGCTCGAGCAATTCCGGCAGGAACGCTCAGACCTTAATGCGGAATGGGACGAGCAAGAGCGCGCCCTGAAGCAAGAGCATGAAGACGAACTGGCGCGCATTGAAGACGCTCGAATGATGGCCAGGCTATCCGCTGCAGAGGGCGCCTTTGGCGATATGGCGGACGTAACCAAAACGTTTGCCGGCGAGCAAAGCGATATTTATAAAACGATGTTTGCCGCTGAGAAAGCCTTCGCTATTGCCTCTTCAATAATGGCCATCCAGGAGGGTATCGCCAGAGCCGCGCGTCTCCAGTTTCCGGCCAATATCCCCGCCATGGCCACCGTGGCCGCTGAGACCGCCGGTATTGTTTCCACCATTCAGAGTGTGTCGATCGACGGACAGGCCCACGACGGCATCATGTCAGTACCTGAGGATGGCACATGGAACCTCAAGAAAGGCGAACGCGTCACTACGGCGGAAACCAGCGCCAAGATGGACGCCACGCTGGCGCGACTTGAGCGTGACACTGAGCCTCGAGGCGATTCTGGCGGCGTTAACTTCCAGGTCGCGATAAGCGTTGACGCCAAACCAGGCATGAGCGCCGAAGAGTCCCGCCGGCAGGGCCAGCAAATGGGCAAAGCCTTCCGTAACGAAGTGCTGAAGATCATGCAGAACGAGAAGCGCCAGGGCGGGCTTCTGTCCAGTTAAGGAGCCGTATGGATATTTTGCCCAACATCCCCGCCAGTTACTCGCCCTCGGTGAGCCCTGAATTCTCAGTGGACCGCGTTCAGTTTGGCGATGGCTATGAACAACGCCGCGAGGCAGGGGCCAACAGCGTGCGCGAATCATGGAGCCTGGAATGGAGCGCGTTAAAGCGTGAGCGCTACGACATCCTTTACCCCTTCCTGAAATCCCGTAAAGGCGTGCATGCGTTTTACTGGCAGCCGCCCTGGGAGCACGAGCTAAAGCGGTGGGTATGCTCTGAATTAAGCAGCGTTCGCCCGATCGGCCCGAACCTCGGCTCCATCACCGCCACACTAGTAGAGGATCACAACCCATGAGCCAAGTGATTGCTTCCGACGTGCAGCGGTTAGAGCAAGACGCAATCGTCACGGTGTTCGAGCTGGACGCACGACAGTACGGTGACGGCATCCTGCGCTTTGCTCCGGAGGCGGTAGACGGCGGGCCGGTTCGCTTTAACGGCTACACCTACCAGCCCCTGCCAATTACGGCAGAAGGGTTCGAGTGGAACGGTAAAGGCACGCTTCCCCGGCCTACGCTGACCGTTACCGCCATGGAATTGGCGTTTCTTTCGCTGGTGCTTTCGGAAGACGACCTTGTGGGTATGCCGGTAAAGCGGATCCGCACCTACCGAAAGCACCTGGATGACGGTACCGACCCAGATCCCGAAGCGCTGTTCCCGGTCGATTACTACGTGATCGAGCGGAAGACCAGCCAGAACCGGCGCCAGATTCAGTTTGAGCTCTCGGTCGAGATGGACCAGGAGGGCAAACAGATACCGGCGCGCCAGGTGCTGCGTGATACATGCACTCACCGTTACCGCTATTGGGATGGCTCGCAGTACCAGTACGCAGGCGTCACGTGCCCCTATGCGGGCAACGATGAGTTCGAGGCAAACGGCTCTCCAGCGGCACCAGGTGAGGACCGCTGCGGCAAACGGCTGAGCGATTGCCGCTTGCGATTCGGGCAAAACGGCGCGTTGCCGTTCTGGGGATTCCCCGGTGTGGGGAGGGTTCGCTGATGTTTGATAAGTACCGCGAGAAAATCAATGCCGGCGCGCTCGAGGCGTACCCCAATGAAGCCGTGTGGCTCATCACCCCGGGCGAATGCCGCCAGGTGAAGAACATTGCCACCGACCCCGAAAGCACCTTCAAGGTCGATAAGCGCACCATGGCCGCCGCTATCAAGCGCGGCCTGCAGGCCGTTGTGCACAGTCACCCCGACTTTCCCGACTGCCCCAGCGCGGCCGATATGCGCGGGCAGCTCGCCACCGTCGTGCCCTGGGGCATTGTGGCCACCAACGGCGAGAACTGCACGCCCATCCGCTGGTGGGGCGAAGGCGTGGAGAAAGCGCCGCTGATCGGCCGCGGGTTTGTCCACGGCATTACGGATTGCTACGCGCTGATTCGTGACTACTACGCGCAGGAGCTGGGCATTGCTCTGCCGGAGTACCCGCGCAACTGGCAGTGGCACGAGCAGGGCGAAAACCTCTACCTGGATGGCGTGGCGTCAGCAGGGTTTCGGCGCATCGAGGCGGAAGACGCCAAGCCGGGCGATATGTGGTTGGCACAATTCCGTAGCCCGGTACCCAACCATGGCGGCGTGCTGCTGGATAACGGCCTGACCCTGCATCACCCGTCTGCCCGTAACCCGGTAGACCCAGCACGATTATCACGGCGTGAGCCGGTCGGGCGCTGGCAGCACTACATCACGCACTGGTACCGGCATAGCGAGAGGGACGAATGAAAGAGATCCATTTGCACGGTTCGCTAGGCGCTCACTTCGGTGAGCGTTTTTCGTTGGACGTCCGCGACCCCGCCGAAGCCGTCCGCGCGCTTACCGTCCAACTGCCCGGCTTTCGCTCTGCTATTGAGGCGAACAATTGGCATGTGATTCGCGGCCCGCTGGAAAGCGGCGACGACCTGGACGAAGACGGTTTAACCGTAGCGCTTGGGAATCAGCACGAGATCCACATCATGCCCGCCGTGGAAGGTGCAGGCGAAGTATTCAACGTCATCGCCGGGGCGGCTTTGATTGCAGTGGGCGTACTCAATGGCTTTAACCCGTATTTGATCTCAGCTGGCGCGGGTATGGCCATCGGCGGCGTAGTGCAAATGACCACCTCCGTACCGGGCTCAAACTACAACGAGCGCGAATCCCCCGCCGAGCGGCCCTCATTCCTGTTTGATGGCCCGGTGAATACCAGCACCCAGGGGCTGCCAGTCCCGGTGATTTACGGCCGTGTGCGGGTTGGCAGCGTGGTGATTAGCGCGGGCATGACCGCTGAGGAACTGGACGAATGAGCGACCTGACGATGAATGAGGCGTATCAAGCCGACGTGCAGTCCTCGCTCTACGGTGAAGGTGGTGGCAAGGGCGGCGGTGGCTCCAGCCGTACACCCCGCGAAGCGCCTAACACGCTGCGCTCAACCAGCAAGGCGCGGATCCTCGATATGCTGGGCGAAGGCCCGATTGTCGGCCTGGCCGAGGGCCACAAGTCGATCTTCATTGACGAGACGCCGCTGCAAGGTGAAGACGGTAGCTACAACTACAACGGCGTGACCGTTCACACCCGCGACGGTGAGCCGGATCAAGCGCATATCGCAGGGTTTCCATCCGTAGAGACAGCGAACGATGTCTCCACCGAGGTGACCTATGACCTCCCGATCGTGCGCACCGTCAATAACCTGGATGCCGACGCGGTCCGCATCACTGTTCAGCTGCCTGCGCTCACAAAGCAGAACGTTGAAAACGGTGATCTAAACGGCACATTGGTGTCGGTGGCGATCGACGTGCGCCCCGACGGTGGCAGCTGGTCAACAGCGCGCACCGATACCATTAGCGGCAAAACTATATCGCCGTATCAGCGGGCCTATCGGGTTGAGCTGCCTGGCGCCGGGCCCTGGCAAGTACGCGTGCGGCGGCTTACGGCAGATAGCGATGCCTCAACGCTGCGCAACCAAACCTTTTGGGCCACGTACACCGAGATCATCGACGCCAAGCTGACGTACCCAGACTCCGCCCTGGTGGGGTTAGAGGTGGATAGACAGCAATTCGGCAACCAGATCCCTTCGCGCGCGTATGACGTGAAAGGCCTGATCATCCGCGTTCCCAGCAACTACAACGCCGAGAGCCGAACCTATAGCGGCATGTGGGATGGCTCTTGGAAACTGGCGTGGACGGATAACCCCGCCTGGGTCTTCATGGACCTGGCAACCAACAAACGCTATGGCGCGGGCCTGGACAACGTCGACAAGTGGGGTCTTTATCAGATCGCTCAGTATTGTGATGAGCTCGTGCCTAATGGCTATGGCGAGCTAGAACCCAGATTCACATTTAACACCGTACTGGCCAGCCGTGAGGAAGCCATCACCGCGCTGAATACTCTGGCGTCTGTTTTTATGGGCATGACGTATTGGGGCTCTAATACGGTAATGGTCACCGCTGATATGCCTAGCGACCCAGTGAAGCTAGTCACCCCGGCAAACGTGGTTGATGGTGAATTCGAGTATTCCGGCACAGCTCTGAAAGCTCGCCACTCAGTTGCATTGGTTAGCTGGAACGATCCTAAGGACGGCGGTCGCCTACAAGTTGAAGTAGTTGAAGATGCGGAGGCGATTCAGCAGTTCGGGTGGAAGCCGGTTGAAGTTACCTTGATAGGCTGCAAATCAAGGGGGCAAGCGCACCGATACGGAAAGATGATACTGGATAAAGAGCGCTCCGAAACTGATACGGTGACCTATACGGCCTCAGCTGATCACGCTGATGTTCGCCCTGGAGAAATCTTCCAACAATCTGACCCGATTACCGTTGGTGCACGCTTATCCGGCCGCCTCCGTGGCGTGGGCCTTGAGTCGCTGCAGTTGGATGCCGTGCCGGAGGAGGCTGGCGGCAGCGATTGGTTTATTGACGTGCTACTACCCAGCGGCGGCATTGAGCGACGGGCTGTTGACGCGTTTGTTGATCATCGCGTTGATCTCGCCGCCCCGTTATCGGCGGAACCGATGATCGGCGCCGTGTGGATGCTGTCGAGTCAGTCAGTCGAGCCGCGCCTGTTTCGCGTTGCGTCTGTCTCCGAGCAAGAGCAGGCAAAGTACCAGGTCACCGGGATCGAGCACGACCCGACCAAATACGCGCGTGTCGAGCAGGGCCTCAATCTGCCGGAGCCGGATACGTCGCTGCTGCCCACGGGCCCAGTGTCCTCGCCGCTGAGCATCAATGTTGAAACGTGGCGGTATATTGCGGGCGGCACCGAACACCAGGGCCTGACGATCAGCTGGACGCCAAGCGATGACGCGCGCGTGACCAGCTACATTGCCGAAGTACAGGGCCCCAACGACGTGCGTTGGCGGACGGCATACACCGGTACCGGCGTATCGTTCGACATCACCGATGCGGGCGCCGGCGAATGGATGGTGCGCGTAAGAGCCGTGACCGGCATTGGCACGCTGTCGCCCTGGGTAGCGCTTACGACCAACGTGGCAGGGCTGCTGCTGCCCATCCCGCCGGATAGCATCAATATCGAGGTGGGCACGTTCACGGTGACGCTGATCCCCAATGGTGGCCGCCCTGGTCAGCAGTGGGAGTTCTGGCGCGCGACGACCGCGCTTGATGAAAGCATGATCGAGAGCAACGCGATTCGCCGCGCCGTGGCCAGCAGCTTGACCGATACCGAGCTAACGCCCGCCACCACGTATTACTACTACGTGCGCGGCATCAATGCCTACGGCGTCAGCGATTGGTACCCGGTGCAAGCCACGACGGAGAATGACCCCAGCAAGATCATGCAGGTGATTTCAGGTCAGATTAAGCAGACGGATCTGTTTTCCGACCTGAGTCAGAACATTGACGGCCTGAATTCAAGCTATGTGCTCAACATTACCGGTGGCGGCCGCGTGGCGGGCTTTGGTACTGCCTACGACGAAGATCAGGACGTGTTCGATTTTGGGGTGTTGGCCGATCGCTTCTACATTGCGCAACCGGGCGATGGGGCAGAGGAGGTGATCCCGTTCATCTTCACCGATGGCGCGCTGTATCTCAAAGAGGCGCTGATACAATCGCTGACGTTCACCAAGCTGCGCGACAGCTCCGGCTCGCTGATCTTCCAGAATGGAAAATTACAGGCTGAGTACATCGCGGTCGATCAACTCAATGTGGATTGGGCTCAAATAAAGAACGCCTCTATCAGCAATGCGCAGATTCAAGACGGCGCCATCACTAGCGCGAAAATTCAAAACGCGGCGATTACCTCGGCTCAAATTGCTGACGCACAAGTGGGGTCTCTCCAAATAGGTGAAAATGCGGTTACAGTGCCAGCCGCTTCGTCATCTATAGGCAAGAGGTATTTTTACGTAACCAACATCAACAATAGCGTTTCTCTTCACTCGGCCACGCTTGACGCTGAGGGAGGCAGCATAATGGTAACTGTAAGCGCCATCGTTTACGCAGATGCAGGAGCGGGATCAGCGGTATATGTAACATTAAAGGAAGATGGCGCTACTGTTTTCAGAAAACAAATAGTCGGAAATTTTGAAACAAACAGCAACTCGGCCACTAAGCCATTCTCAGCCACGGTAATAAGGTCGCCCGGTTCGGGATCTCACACCTACAGCCTAGAAATGACAGCGTTTAATTACGGAAATGGCGAAACCTGGGCGGAGCTATCCTCCCTTTCATGCCTTGGCGTAAAACGATAGGAGAATTTCATGCCCCTAAGCTTATCCGGTCGCCTGACCACGCCCTTCGGCGATCCACTGCCCAATGCTGTTATCCGCTTCGATGCGGTGCGAACCTCGGGCGCCGTGCTCAGCTACACCAATGCGCAAGCGATCACCGACAACAGCGGCGACTACGCCATCAGCGTTGAGTACGGCACTTACGACATCCGCGTGAAGACCAGTCAGTCTTATTACACGCTGGCCACTGGCGTGCTTATCAATGCTGATAACACGGAGGCGGACATCAACGCCCTGGTCGTTTCCTCCATCGGCTACGATAACCTAACCCCGCAGATCATCCTTGAGTTTCAGCAGCTGCGCGATGAGGCGCTGGCGGCCGAGGCAAGCGCAAGCGCCCATGCCGAGCAAACCACCCTTGACCGCACCGCCACCGGCGAAGACGCCGCCGCCACCGCCGCTGATCGCGTGGCCACGGGCCAAGATAAAGCCGCAACCGCTGCCGACCGAATAGCGACCGGAGAGGACCGGGTTGCTACTGGAGAAGACGCCGCCGCCACCGCCGCTGATCGCGTGGCCACGGCCGAGGATGCCCTAGAAGCCAAGCACTGGGCGAATTATCCAATCGATTCGCCAGTGCCAGAAGGGGACGGTACCGAACTTTCCGCCATGCACTGGGCCGAGATCTCACGCCAGCGCGCAGTTAACGCCATGGTTGCCCAAGGCGCATGGGATGCCAGCACCGGCACATTGCCGAGTGAGCCAGCGGGCGCCAGTTATTGGCTAGTCACCGGCGCGGCCGATGGCGTGACGATCGGCGGTGTTGAGTACCGCAATAAAGACATGCTGCTCTGGACGCCCGCCGATGGCGGCGGTGGTACCTGGTCCAAGATCGACAATACGGACAGCGTGGCAAGCGTAGCAGGGAAGACAGGCGCGGTTCAGCTAACCCCTGGTGATGTAGGCGCTGACCCAGCAGGCACGGCCAGCGCCGCTGTCACTGCACACGAAGAAAAGGCCAGCGCGCATACGCCTGCCCAAGTAGGCGCTGACCCAGCAGGCACGGCCAGCGCCGCTGTCACTGCACACGAAGAAAAGGCCAGCGCGCATACGCCTGCCCAAGTAGGCGCTGACCCAGCAGGCACGGCCAGCGCCGCTGTCACTGCAC
>NZ_JAMXSI010000004.1:0-258736 GCF_024124705.1 Halomonas sp. Mc5H-6 | reverse complement strand
GTTTTCCGCCTAAAAGGCGGGAAACGGGCAAAAAACACACACATAACGGGAGAAGCGTGTCTGAATCTTTGATTTTTTGTCGACTCAAACCGCGATTGGCGATAATCGGCAGTTATTCAGACCTTCCCTAGCACTTTTGCTGTACGCCATGACGTATATCCGACAGACTCAAGCGGTACAAATTCGTCTGGAACGAATTTGAGTGTCAGCCTGAAATGTGAGGCGCAAGGATGCGCTGAACAACGTCGCGTGCCTTACCTTGGGAGGTCTGGTGGTCTGCTAGGGCGCTATCGGGGTCGAGAGGCGACGGGAGGGAGTATTAGGCGAGGTCTAAATAATCGCTGATTTTCGCTGGCCTTGATTTTAGTCGGCCTAAATCAAAGATTGAGACGCTATTTTTCCGTTATTGGCGTTTTTTGCCTATTTCCGCCATGTCGGCGAAAACAGTCGCACTGGCCCTACGCCAGCAGGTATTTTTCACCGATCAGCAGATTGCTGAACGCGGCCAGCAAATTTCATCTTCAACTGCCTCCAGGGAATCAGCTTGTCATCCGCTTAAGAAAGATCTCACGACGGGTCTTCTTGCGCTTCTTGGTTTGGTACTCGGCTTCGGAAAAGGTGATTTGATCCATGGTGGCAACGAATCCTGTTGTGAGCAGGGACAGGATTATCGCTCATTTCGTGAGTTATTCAGAGTGTCCATAAAAAATATCTTTATTTTATTGAATGACTACCTTTTAGTAGGTAAGGTGTTGTCATATTCATTACTAATAAAGGTCAAAAATGAAAATCTACGAAACCGAAGGCTTTCCCAACCCGCTACGCGTCCGTATTGCCCTTGCCGAGAAAGGTGCTACCGACAAAGTGGTGTTTGTCCCGGTGGATGTCATGGGTGGTGAACACCGTACCAGTGATTTCAGGGCAAAGAACCCCGATGCCACCGTACCGGTACTGGAGCTTGATGATGGCACCTGCATTGCACAGTGCAACGCCATCACTGAGTACCTGGACGGTGTGTTTGACGGGCCCTCCCTAACGGGCGCCTCGCCTAAAGAGCGTGCGGTTATCGCGATGATGAATATTCGTGCCGAATCCGGTTTGATGAATGCGGTGGGCGCGTATTTCCACCATGCAACCCAGGGCCTGGGACCCGACCTCGAGACATGGCAATGCCCTGACTGGGGCAATAAGCAGAAGGAGGTCGCTCAGTCCACGATGGCCTACCTCAACGAGGTTCTTGCGGAAAACGAGTTTCTTGCTGGTGACCGTTTCACTGTTGCGGATATCACGACTTATGCCGGGATGGTGTTTGCAGAATTTGCCAAGGTTGACATTCCCGATCATCTCGATCATCTCCTCGCCTGGCGTGCCCGGGTCGCGGCCCGTCCGTCGATTACCGGCTGATGCCAGGGGCTTTTGGCTTGGCAGACTGATTAACCGGAGGACAGAGCATGGAAATCAATGCAGACTTTACAAAGCCCGTGGTCATTGACACCGACCAGCTTGAGTGGCGCCCTTCACCTATGAAAGGGGTGGAGCGGCGAATGCTGGATCGTATCGGTGGCGAAGTGGCCCGTGCTACCAGTATTGTGCGGTATGCGCCAGGCAGTCGGTTTTCGGCGCACACGCATGACGGTGGTGAAGAATTCATCGTACTTGACGGTGTGTTTCAGGACGAACATGGGGATTATCCGGCGGGAACCTATGTGCGGAATCCGCCAACCACGTCTCATGTGCCTGGTTCTGACGAGGGATGTACGATTTTCGTCAAGCTCTGGCAGTTTAATCCAGCGGACCGTACTCAGTTCAGCAAAAACATGGAAGCGGAACTGGGTGCTCCGGTGGAAGGCATTTCCACCTCGCTCCTGCACGAGGACGAGCGTGAAACGGTCACTTACCGCAAGCTTGAGCCCGGTGCTACCTTAACATCAGACGCGGCTGGCGGGATCGAGGTGTTGGTCCTGGACGGCGATGTCGCGGTAAACGATGATGTGCTGGGCAGGAATGCCTGGCTGCGCCTGCCTGAAGGAGAAGCATTATCCGCAACGGCCGGAGCCCATGGGGCGGAAATCTGGATTAAGACAGGGCACCTTCAGTTTGTCAGGACCCCCGAAGTTTAACTGGTGGGAGTCTGAACATTCTGTACCGGTAAGGAGCCCAAAGGGCTTGATCAAGGGAAGGAATCTCAACCTTCCCCTGATCAAGGTACCATACTAGGTAACTGCCTGAGTGAACGACGTCAACCTTTGACTAATTATGAACCGTGACACAAGAACCGCCCTGTTAGACTTCGCAGAGCGCACCGCCCGATCAAGAGGGTTTGACGGGTTCAGCTATGCGGATCTCGCGAAGGCCATCGGCATCAGAAAGGCTTCCATTCATTATCACTTTCCGACCAAGGCGGACTTGTCGGAGCGTTTGATCGAGCGGTATCACACCAGCCTGAAAGAGCGGCTGGCTGAAATAGAGGCGGCTTGTCCCAGCGCTGGCGCACGCCTAAGTGCTCTCATCGCTGTGTACCGGGGTGCCCTGCATGACGGCCAGACTGTCTGCCTGTGCGTTGCCTTTTCAATCTGTCGAGAAAGCCTGCCCGAGGCGGTTGTTAACCGGGTGGGTAGCGTTCGGACAATGGTGCTGGACTGGATCAGGGCAACCTTTGAACGGGGCCTGAGGGATGGATCAATCTCGTCCATTTCTGATCCTGCACAAGAAGCCTGCGCAACCCTGGCCATGCTGGAAGGCGCCCATCTGGCGGCGCGCACCGTAGAAGATCCCGCTCCGTTTGATGCGGCTACACAACTTTTAAGGGCTCGCTGCCAAAGTGCTTCGGAAGGGAACAACACTGGCGTTTGAATGGCAATGAATGAGACACGACAAAAAGTCACGACATTAACCTTTCATCAGGAGGTGCAACATGACCACTCACAACCTGCCAAGATTTGATAGCAATTCGTTACGCTACAGAGCACTCGGAAACTCGGGCTTGTTCGTCTCCGAACTCTGCCTGGGCACCATGACCTTTGGCGGTGATGAAGGCATCTGGGGCCTGATCGGGCAATTGCAGCAGGAACAGGCCGACGAACTGGTGAAGATCGCCCTGGAAGCCGGTATCAACTTCATCGATACGGCCAACATCTATGGCTTGGGTGCCAGCGAACGCATCGTTGGCCAATCCCTGAAAAACCTCGGTGTCCGCCGGGAAGATGTCGTGTTGGCCACCAAAGTGCTCGGCCCCATGGGCGAGGGCCCCAATGCCCGTGGTGCTTCCCGAGGCCACATCATGAGCGAATGCAAGGCGAGCCTGGCGCGATTGCAGACCGACTATATTGATCTGTACCAGATCCATGGCTTTGATCCGGCCACCCCGATCGAAGAAACCCTGGAGGCACTGAACACCCTCGTGCAACAGGGCCATGTGCGTTATGTGGGCTTGTCTAACTGGGCCGCCTGGCAGGTCATGAAGGCCATCGGTATCACCCGGGCCCGCAACCTGTGCCCGGTCGCGTCTCTGCAGGCGTACTACACCCTGGTGGGGCGCGACCTGGAACGGGAGGTGATCCCCATGTTGGCGTCGGAAAAGGTCGGGTTGATGGTGTGGAGCCCGCTGGCCGGCGGTTACCTGTCCGGCAAATACGAGGGTCCGGACGTGTCCGAGGACAACCGGCGCGCCAAATTGGACTTCCCGCCGATTAACCGAGAACGGGGCAGAGAGGTTATCAAGGTCATGCGGGAGGTGGCTGACGGAAAACAGATTGACGGCGAACCCGTCACCATGGCCCAGATCGCGCTAGCGTGGCTGCTGCACCAGAAGCCTGTATCCAGTGTTATTGTTGGTGCCAAGCGACCAGATCAGCTGAAAGCCAATATCCGGGCCGCACGGATCCGATTGTCTGATGGCGAGCGTAAAGCCCTGGACGAGGCGAGTCGTATCCCGGAGGAGTACCCGGGCTGGATGATGAGCATGATGGCTGGGTACCGCGAGCAAGGCGAATCATAAAGGTCGCTATTTTATTGATGAGGAATACCCATGACGCCAACACAGACACAAGATCTTTCTCTAACGGAACACCACGACCAGTATGACGCAATCGCTCCAACCTCTACGCTTTCAGGCACCGCCTCTGGCAAAATTGTCCTCATAATGGGTGCCTCAAGGGGAATTGGTAGGGAAACGGCGATATGCTTCGCTAAAGCAGGAGCCAAAGCCATTTATCTGACAGCACGCTCTGAGCAGTCGCTGGTGGAAACACAAGACTTAGTCTTTCAGGCAAATTCCGATACTCGGTGCGCTTATTCCATCTGCGACGTCACCAATGCGGCACAGGTTGACGCTGCGGTATCAGCTTGTGTAGAACAATTTGGCGGCATTGATCTAGTTGATGCGAATGCAGGGCATCTTGAACGGTGGGCTAAAATCGGTGAGTCTGATCCAGAGAGCTGGTGGCATACTTGGGAGGTCAATATCCAAGGAACCTATCATATCATACGGTATTCTATTCCCCACCTCATTCAATCTGCAAAAAAGTGGGCAGACATAGGAGGCAGCGGCGGTCATTTGGTTCTACTGTCGTCTGTCGGGGCTCAGCGAGTTGCGCCTACCGCATCCAGTTATCAGACATCCAAGCATGCCATCAATCGCCTTTGTGAGTTTGTGGATGTTGATCATGGTGAGGATGGTGTCAAATGCTTTGCCCTTCATCCAGGCGGCGTTGCTACAGAACTTGCTCGAAACATGCCTGAGGATAGGCACTCCTTTCTGATCGACAGTCCGGAGCTGTCAGCCGCCTTTCTAGTCTGGCTGGCGTCAGGAAGGGCAGATTGGGCACGAGGGCGCTATCTGAGTGCTAATTGGGATGTGGATGAGCTTACCTCGCTCAAAGAGGAAATCCTGCGAGACGACTTATTGGTCAATCGCCTCCAGACTGGTATGCAATAAGTAATGCTAGGTGTGTAAACAACCAACTTTTGGGGGGCGGGAAAGAAAAGTATGCTTGCTATCTTTTTACATCATTACATACAATCAACAATGTTTGTATCCGTTTCCTCAACTCAAGGAATGAGCCATGATGCCGTTCGCCAAACATCCCAGCATCCGCAAAGGCATATTTTGCAAAGCTGCGCTGTCGTTTGTATTGTCTTCCAGTTTACTACCGATGGCCGTGGCCGCTGAGGATAATACGCTTTCCCTTAAGTTCGAAAACGATCTATTTGCCAGTAGTGATGATGGTCACTTTACCAGTGGCTTTGAGCTGAACTGGATGTTTAAGCCTGAGCCGCAAAGCTGGATGCAGCGTTTAGCCACGGCGTTGCCGGATGGGCTCATTAGCCAGGCAGATCGCGCCTCTTACCGTTTGATACACCAAATTTACACGCCCGATGTCATTAAGCGTCGCGATCTTATTGAAGATGATCGCCCATACGCTGGTTTAATATATGGTGGTGTATCGCTTTATGAAGATAAGCCAGTAGGCCGTTGGCAGCAGGCAACGGATCTGCATTTGGACGTTGGCTTAGTAGGGCCTTCCTCTCAAGCAGATAGCATTCAGCAAGAGGTTCACCGCCTAACAGACAGTGATCGCCCACGTGGCTGGCGAAACCAGTTGGACGATGAGCCTATTATCAATTTTACGATGCGGCGTCAGTGGTGGCACGATACCCCCTTGGCTGGCAAGCAGTTTTCTCATGGCCCCAGCGTCGGGGCAGCACTTGGCAATCTCTATACTTATGCCAGTGCAGGTTATAGCGTGCGCTGGGGAGATGATGCACAGGGAGTTCCGACGCTGACCCCCAATCCCGGCAGTCGTCATCAGATCCATGGCAACAGCGGTTGGCAATGGTATCTGTTCGCCAACATGGAAGGATATTACATGGCGCAAAATCTGACACTTGACGGTAATACTTTCCAAGATAGTCACTCGGTCGACCGCAAGGAATGGGTAGGCGATATTTCAGGTGGGTTGGCGCTCGCCTGGGAAGACTGGCAGGTCACCTATGCAGCCGTGGCGCGCTCTCGGGAGTTTGATGGTCAGGAGGAGTCGGATAAATTCGGTGCGGTGACGCTCTCGAAGCGTTTTTAAGTCAAGTTTAGCCCTATAGGGGTCGCTTTTGGATGGACATCATGGAACCTGCGGGCGGCCTATCGAGCCGCCCGCAGGTTTTTTTGTGGTGGCTAAAGTGGTGATGGTTAATTGATGGTGGCGTGTTGACATCCTCGGCCCGGATTATTACTATAATGCAAATAAAAATCTATATCATTAATATTTGCTCCGGGATCTGTTTATCATGCGAAACGCTTTTTTCTCTATGCGTTGCCTTTCCAGCGCAGTTGCCATGGCATCAATATTTGGCACGCCGACGCTTGTCGTCGCCCAACAAAACCCCTCCGCCAACGATGTAGAGTTAGAGGCGATGCAAGTGGTCGCCACCGCTGTGGATGCCATGGGCTATATCGAAGCCGAAAAACAGCCCAGCGTCGGCAAGCTGGATGTGCCGCTCAACGAGCAGCCGTTTTCGCTCTCGGTGGTGGATGAGCAGTTTATGCAAGATACCGGCAGTAAAACGATTCAGGATGCGCTGCTCTATACGCCTGGCGTGTATGCGGGTAACTTCGGTTTCGATACGCGAATTGACGGTGCCACCGTGCGTGGCGTTGATGCCGGGCGCTATCTGGATGGCCTGCGCCAGATTTACGGCTCTTACAACTCGGTGCGCACTAACCCTTACGCGCTGGAAAGCGTGGAAGTGCTGAAAGGGCCGTCTTCCATGCTTTACGGCCAGGCTGACTTGGGGGGTATCATCAACGGTGTTTCCAAGCTGCCCGAAGAAGAGCGTAGCGGGGAAGTGTGGGCGCAGTACGGCTCTAACAACCGCAAGCAGCTGGCGTTTGACGTAACCGGGGCGGCAGACGAGGACGGGAAACTGCTGTATCGCCTGGTCGGCCTCAAGCGCGACAGTGATACCCAGGTCGACCACGTGGAAGACGACGGCTATGTGGTTTCGCCATCGCTGACCTGGCGGCCTAGCGACGACACGGAAATTACCCTGCTGGTCAATCGCCAGGAGAACAAGGGCCAGGTGTCGGCGCAGTTCCTGCCCCAGGCTGGCACGCTGGAGCCGGGATCCCAGGGCTTTATCGGCTCGGAGCGTTTTGTCGGCGAGCCGGGCTGGGATCGTTACGACCGCGAGAAAACCGAAACGACGTTGTTTTTCGACCATCAACTGAACCGCGACTGGGCTTTTTCGGCCACCGCACGTTACACCGATTCCAGCACCGAAACCCGCGAGCACTGGGTGGATATTGGCACCCAGCCGGATGCCAATGGGGAGGTCTCGCGGACGATCTATACTGCCGATGCCGAAACCCAAATTTTTAACCTTGACGCCCGTCTGGAAGGGGAATTTGCTCTGGGTGATACCAAGCACAACCTGATTGCTGGTATTGATCGCCAAGACGCCACTTGGGAGCAGGATAACTATTCATCGGTAGCGGGAGGCGGTGGCACCATTAATATTTATGACCCGCAATATGGCAACTTGCAGTTGGATTCGCTTGACCCTTCAGACCGGCCGGGCAACGAGATTGACCAAGTCGGCATTTATTTGGCCGATCATATCGAAGTCGGTCCGGTGGTGGTTTCCGCTGGGTTGCGTCACGACTGGGCTGAAAACCGTCAGGTAGCGGTTGCGGGCAGCGATACAGTGAGCGATGAAGAGGCCACCACCGGGCGTCTGGGCTTGATGTACCAATTTGATAACGGCATCTCGCCCTATGTGAGCTACTCCGAAGCGTTTGCGATGAACTTGGGTAACGATGGTGCGTCGGAAGGCGGTACGTTAGACCCCACCACTGGCGAGCAAGAAGAGGTGGGCATCAAGTACCTGTCACCGGATAAATCGCTGTCGGTCAGTGCGGCGTATTTTGACATTAGCGAAGAAAACCGCATTGCAGAGGGCGCAACCCCCGGTGGAGTGACACAAACCGGTGCCGTCATTGATGGCTGGGAGTTGCAAATCAACAAGCGCTGGCAGGACTTTGAAACCCAGCTGGGCTACACCAATATGAATGCCGATGATGAAAGCACCGGCGAGCGGCTACCATACGTGGCGGAAAAGCAGGCGTCCTGGTGGAACAAGCTTTATCTGGGGAATAACTGGCGATTTGGTGCCGGGGTTCGCTACATCGGTGACAACGTAGGCTCGGGTGGTGCGCCCAAGGTGCCGTCCGAGACCCTGGTTGACGCCATGATCGGGTATACCGTCGGACAGTGGGATCTAAGCCTGGATGCCAAAAACCTGACTGACGAAGAGTTTATCTCCTGGTGCCGTTATGAGGGCGGCGACTGTGGCTATGGCGAGAGACGCAACGTGACGGCCAACGTACGTTACCGATTTTAATTCCTGACGTTCAGCGCATTGAAAGGACAAAAGGGACGGCTACGCCGTCCCTTTTGCGTTAGCCATGAGGCTTTTTAACCAGAATGGCCACCAACCTGCGCACAATGGGTAACACCAGGTTAATGACCGGCAGCGCGACGGCAAAGGCAAACAGCCACGCTTTGAGCCAGATCATCACAATCCCGTCAATAAAGCCGATGTTGTATAGCGTAATCACCAGCGACATCACACATGACATGAACAGCGCCATCAAAAAGGTAAACAGCAACTGGCTATATTTTGGGTCAATCATCGTGCGCCCCTTCACACTGCGTATCAGGCCAGGACTCAACTCAAAACGGCCCGCGTGGGCCGTTCGTGATTAAGGTGGAGCACTATTATTGCTTGTCTTGGGTACGCAGTTCAAAGTCGCTGGCGTCGTGGCGCTCATGTAACTGCTCATGGGGTTCGCCCCAGGTGCGGTTGACCATGCGGCCCCGTTTGACGGCCGGGCGCTCATCGATCTCTTCGGTCCAGCGAATGACATTTTTGTAGGTGTGGGCTTCAAGGAACTCAGCCGCCTCGTAAACCCGGTTTTTGACCAGTGCGCCGTACCAGGGGTATATCGCCATGTCGGCAATGGTGTATTCATCGCCTGCAATGAAGCGGTTTTCGGCCAGGTGGCGGTCGAGTACATCAAGCTGGCGCTTTACTTCCATGGTGTAGCGATCGATCGGATACTGATAGCTCTCCGGTGCGTACGCGTAAAAGTGGCCGAAGCCGCCACCGAGTAGCGGCGCGCTGCCCATTTGCCAGAATAACCAGGACAAGCACTCGGTGCGTTTTGCCGGGTCAGTGGGCAGGAAGGCGTTAAATTTCTCGGCCAGATAAAGCAGGATGGCGCCGGATTCAAATACGCGCTGGGGCGGGTTAACGCTGTGATCCATCAGCGCGGGAATTTTCGAGTTGGGATTCACTTCGACAAAACCGCTGCTGAATTGGTCGCCTTCACCAATCTGGATCAGGTGGGCATCATACTCAGCGCCCTCAATGCCTTTCTCCAGCAACTCTTCGAGCATCACGGTGACTTTCACCCCGTTGGGGGTGGCCAGTGAATAAAGCTGTAGGGGATGTTTACCAACCGGCAACGGTTTGTCATGCGTTGCGCCCGCGACAGGGCGGTTAATGTTGGCAAATTTGCCGCCGTTGCCGGGTTCCCATTGCCATACGCGTGGTGGGGTGTAGGTGTCTTCGCTCATCGTTCCCTCCTGTTAAAGGAAGCCACCGCACCAAATGATGCGGTGGCTGATGGTTCGCTGACTATCGACCTTATACCACTGTCAGTGTGACGTCGATATTACCGCGCGTTGCATTGGAGTAGGGGCAGACAACGTGGGCCTTATCGACCAGCATTTGCGCCACGTCTTTTTCAAGGCCGGGCAGGCTGATTTCGAGTTCCACTTCAATGCCAAAACCGGTCGGAATAGCCCCAATGCCAACGTGGCCGTTAATTTGGGTATCGTCTGGCAGCTTGACTTTTTCTTGGCTGGCAACGTGTTTAAGGGCGCCTAAAAAGCAGGCTGAGTAACCTGCTGCAAAAAGCTGTTCGGGATTGGTGCCGTCGCCGCCGGGGCCGCCCAGTTCTTTGGGCGTGCTTAGCTTGACGCTCAACGCGCCGTCCGACGATTTGGCATGACCCTCGCGGCCGCCGGTAGCGGTGGCGTGGGCACGGTAGGCAATGGTTTCAATCGACATCGTCAATACTCCCTGAATAATTCGATAAGTAGGGTTTACCCAGCTTGTACACATCATGGACGTGATCAATAGGTTAGTGCAGCTTTAGTTTGTGCGCAAGGTAAATGAGGGAGCGCTGTGTAGCCGGACTGGCGATAGGCTGATTACTGGGACTGCTGCAGTTTATCTCGAAGTTTGACCAGGTCGTCCTTGAGCTGGGTGAGTGCCTCAATGGACTGCTCGCTAGCATTGACCACGCAGCTGGGGATGTGGCGCGCCTGCTCGCGCATTGCGCGTCCTCGATCGGTTAGAAAAAGCTCCACGACCCGCTCATCCTGGCAGCTACGCTGCCTGATCAGTAGCTGATCGGCTTCAAGCCGTTTAAGCAGCGGCGTGACCGAGCCAGGGTCAGTGAGTAAGCGCTTGCTCAATGTGCTGACGGTAATGCCGTCTTCCTGCCAGAGCACCAGCATTGCAAGGTATTGGGGGTAGGTAAGCCCCAGTTCTTTAAGCAGCGGCTTATAGACCTTGGTCATCATCAGGGACGTGGAGTAAAGCGCGAAACAAAGCTGGTTATCGAGTTCCAGTTCGCTACAGGTCGGGGCGTCGGCCATGAAGGCTCCGTAACAAAATGCGTGACCTTAATGTAGCGTGATCCACCGTGGAGTGGCTAGCGCTCTATACCTTGGTCGCAATTTACCTGTTTCGCTTTGACACCGTGATGGCAGATGGCTAGCCTTCGCTTAACCAATGTTACCGGTAACAAAGCGTCGATAATCGTCGTGGCCGGCAACGTTCACTCGGTGGCGATGCCATTCATCCGCTATCAATCATCATTATCAACAACAATGATCTGTATGGAGATACGTCATGACTGCAATTTGGCGCAACACACTGACTCTGGTTGGCGCAACAACCCTGACACTGGGCATGGCCCATGCCCAAAGCCCCGAACTTTCCGATCCGCCTGAAATCGATGGCGATAAGGTGGGCGACCATGGCTCCCATACGCTGCGTATGGGTATCGGCCTATCGGAAAACTCGCCGCAGTACATTTCCAGCCAGTATTTCGGTGAGATTCTCGAAAAGCGCACCGATGGGCGTATCACCGTCAATGTCTTCCCCAACAGCCAGTTGGGTGACGACGTCCAGATGCTCGAAATGCTGCAAACCGGCACGCTGGACATGACCTACCCGTCCAGCTCTGCAGCCACGGGCTATGTTGAAGAACTCGCCGTGTTTGACCTGCCGTTTTTGCTGCCCAGCCGTGAAGCGGCGATTGAGGTCCTGCAAAGCGATGTGGCACTGGAACTGCTGGAAGGCTTTGAAGGTTCTGGCCTGAAGCCGCTGGCTTTTTCTGAGAATGGCTATCGCCAGCTTTCCAACAGCGCTCGTCCGGTTGAAACGCCGGAAGATGTTGCTGGCCTTGATGTGCGTGGCCTGAGCGTACGCACCATGGAAAACCCGGTGCATCTGGACATCTGGGAAACGCTGGGCGCCAACCCTACGCCCATGGCGTTTGGCGAGCTTTTCTCGGCGATGGAGCAAGGCGTTGTCGATGGCCAGGAAAACCCCTGGAGCACCATCCTGACGTCCAACTTTCACGAAGTTCAGGATTACGGTACCGAAACCCGTCACGTTTACACGCCGTTTATCATGATGCTTTCCGAACGCACCTGGGACAGCATGGCACCTGAGTACCAGGAGCTGGTGATGGAAGCGGCGCGTCAATCGGCCGAGTAAGAAATTCAGCTGTCGGCGGAGTACGATACGTGGTCGCGGGAGCAGCTTGAAGAGCGTGGTATGCAAATCACTCGCCTCAATGACGAGCAGTTGGAAGCCTTCCAGGAAGCGGTGCAGCCGGTATACGAAGAGTGGGCGCCGCGCATTGGCGAAGAGCTGATTCAAGACATTCAAGCGATTGTCGACGACAGCACCGAATAACCCTCGCCTTTGTTGGTGATCGGGCAGGCCCATTGGCCTGCCCGAGTTGTCAGTATCTCCGGAGTTATCATGACCACTTCCCAGACGACTACGCTTGACGATCCCGTGATCGAAGATCCTTCGGTGTATCTGGATGATCCCAATCGCAAACAGTTAGAACTTCACACTGACACCGCCCAAGGCCCCGCTGTGTTTCGCTGGCTAACCCTGGGCATGGAGTATCTGATCGGCGCTATTCTGGTCGCGCTGATTGCGTCTGTTTCCTGCAATGTGGTGGGTCGTGCGGTGTTTAATCATTCGCTGCCCTGGGCGGATGAACTGGCGCGTATGCTCTTTATCTGGTTGGTGTTCATCGGGGCCGCAGCCGCCTTTGCGCGCTATGAACATATTGCGGTAGACGCCTTGGTACGCCGTCTGCCCATGCGTTTTGCCCATCTGCTTTATTTTATTCAGCATTTGATTATTACCGCCTTGATGGGCGTGATGTTAGTTGGCGGGTACCAAGTCATCGCGAACTCCAGTGGCCGCTCGGCGATTTTGAATGTGCCATTGAGTCTGTTGAGTTTGTCACTGGTGCTGTGCGTTTTATTTATCGCCGTGGTGTCGCTATGGCGGATGTGGGTGAGTCTTTGCATCATTCGCCAGCCAGAAAAGGGGGCCTGAGCCATGTTGTGGATTTTTCTGGGTATCTTATTGATTTCTATTGTGCTGGGCCTGCCGATTGCCTTTGGCTTAGGGGTTGCCGCGGTGGTAATGGCGGTGCTCTCGGATATTCCCCTGTCGATCATGATCGAGCAGTCGATTCGAGGAGTGAACAGCTTTCCGCTGCTGGCGATTCCCTTCTTCATTCTGGTGGGGGAGGTGATGAGCCAGGGGGGCATCGCACGTCGCCTGATGGAACTGGCCGGGGCGCTGGTCGGCTTTATGCGCGGTGGCCTGGGCCAGGTCGCAATCACCGGCTCGATGTTCTTTGGCGGTATCAGCGGTTCGGCAGTGGCCGATACCGCTGCTACCGGGGCCATGATGATCCCGTCGATGAAACAGCAGGGCTACACTGCCGCTAACGCCACGGCGATTAACACCGTGTCTTCGGTAATCGGCATTATCATTCCACCCTCCATTCCGCTGATTCTCTACGGTATTGTGACCGAAACCTCGATCAGCCGTCTGTTCATTGCCGGTATCGTCCCGGGGATCATGATCGGCTTTGCACTCATGGTGACCACTTTCATTCTGGCGAGTAAGCAGGGCGGTGGGGTGCGAAAGTTCCGTTGGGATGCCCTCTGGAAAGCTTTTAAAGATGCCTGGCTGGCGCTGGTACTTCCGGTCATTGTGATTGGCGGTATTATTGGCGGTATCTTTACGGCCACTGAAGCAGCCGTTGCCGCATTACTCTACGCGCTGGCGATTTCCCTGCTGGTGTATCGTGAGTTCAGCATCAAGGCCCTGGGCGGCATGTTGATCCGCACGGCTCGCCTAACCGGCATGGTGATGATGCTGCTGGCGTTTGCCACCGTGATTGCCTGGTTCCTGACCATCAACATGGTTCCGCAAACCCTGGTGTCTCAAGTGCAGTCGATCACCCAGGATCCTTTCTTGCTATTGTTGATTGTGGCTGCTTTGCTGTTGGTGGTGGGCTTTGTGATGGATCTGACGCCCGCCATGGTGATCATGGCGCCGATGCTGGCACCGATCGTCACCTCCGTAGGGGTGGATGAGGTCTACTTCGGCGTGCTGATGGCCTTTATTCTCGGGGTGGGCCTGCTGACACCGCCGGTTGGCACCTGCCTGTATGTAGGGTGCGGGGTTGGTAAGGTCTCCATGGAGTCATTAGTGCGTGCGATGCTGCCGTACTATGCTGCGCTACTGGTGGTGCTGGTAATATTGATCGCTTTCCCGGGCGTGGTCACCTGGTTACCGGATCTCACCGCTGTGCGCGGCAATTAAACAGGAGCGTCAGTATGGAAAGTGCTTCTCAGCGCATTCTGGTGATGGGCGTGTCCGGTTCGGGTAAGTCTCATATTGGACAGGCGTTGGCGGCCTCCCTGGGGGCGACCTTCATAGACGGCGATGATCATCATTCACCCGCCAATGTGGCCAAGATGGCCAGCGGAACCCCGCTTAACGATGATGATCGCCGGGAATGGCTGGACACGCTTGCTGGCCTGTTTGCCGAGTACTACCGAGCGGACCGCTCGGTAGTGATTGCCTGTTCGGGCCTTAAAAAACGCTACCGTGACCGCCTGCGCGTGGGAGATCCGGGGCTGCGTATACTCTACCTGGAAGGCAGTCGTGATCTTCTGCGTGAGCGGCTCACCACACGGGCGGGTCACTTTTTCAAGGGCGATACAATGCTGGCAAGCCAGTTGGCCGACCTGGAACCTCCAGATCCGTCAGAGGCAGTTAGCCTCTCGATTGCGTTAAACCCTCATCAGATTGTGCACGACTTCCTGGCCACACTGCCTCCCTCAACCGAGCCCCCCTACTAAGCGGGTATCGCTCTGGGGCCAAGGTTTCGTTAGGCTAAGGCCCCTGACATCTGTTGTAGAAGGCCTTCGATTGAAAAAAAAGCGACCCACCTTGCAGGATATCGCGGATCGCGTTGGCGCCACCAAGATGACGGTGAGCCGCTGCCTGCGCGACCCTGAAACGGTGTCTGAAGGCTTGCGCGAGCGTATCTTTTCGACGGCGGAAGACATCGGCTATATCCCCAACCGTGCGCCCGACTTGCTCTCCAGGGCCACCAGCCACTCGATAGGCGTGCTGGTGCCCTCGCTCACCAACCAGGTGTTTGCCGACGTTATCGTCGGCATTGAAACCCTGACGGAACCCGCTGGCTACCATCTGATGCTGTCCCACTATGGCTATAGCCCCGAGCTTGAAGAGCGCAGCCTGGCGTCGTTGCTTTCCTACAATGTCGACGGTGTGATTCTCTCCGACCGGGATCATACCGACCGCAGCCTGCGGATGCTAGAAACCGCAGGCATTCCGATTGTTGAAATCATGGACACTCACCGTGCGCCACTTCAGCAGGCGGTGGGCTATGACAACGTCCGAGCGGCTTTCGACATGGTCAGCGAGATGATTCGCCGCGGTCGGCGGCAGGTCATTTACCTGGCGGTGCGGCTTGACGAGCGTACCCGACAGCGCGAGCAGGGCTATCGCGATGCCATGGAGGCCCATGGCCTGCCGCCCGTGACGCTGTACAGTACCCTGCGCTCTTCGTATACCGTGGGGGCGGCGCTGCTCGAACAGATCATGTTCGAGTATCCCGGCGCCGATGGGGTCTTCTGTACCAATGATGACGTGGCAGTAGGGGCCTTTTTTGAATGCCAGCGGCGTGGCATCAAGGTCCCTGAACAAATGGCGATTGCCGGTTTTCACGGCCACGACGTTGGCCAGGCAATGACCCCTCGGCTCGCCAGTGTGATCACACCCCGCCAAGCGATCGGCAAGGCGGCCGCCCAGGCGCTGCTAGCACGTATCGAAGGCGCCCCGGTAACGCACAAGGTGGTCGATCTGGGCTACGCCATTGAAGCAGGTAGCACCCTGTGAACCTTGCACGTCTGGCGAAGCGGCAGGCAACTGGCTAAAGTAAGCGTTTTCTGTGAAGGGGGCCGCTATGAAGATTGTCCAGCTGAACGTTTACCCGGTTAAATCACTGCAGGGAATCACTCTGGAGCAAACCCGGCTGCATGCGCATGGGCTTGCCTGGGATCGCCGCTGGATGCTGGTCGACGACCGGCAGCGGTTTGTAACCCAGCGCCAGTTGCCCGCCCTGGCGACGATTGGCGTTGCACTGACCGACGACCACTTGGTGCTCTCACATCCCGACGTCGAGCCACTGAGCGTACCGCTGGCAGAGCCGGAAGGTAATCTACGCCTAGTTAGTGTCTGGGATGACCACTGCAAAGCGCTTCCGGAAGGCCCAGAGGTCACACACTGGCTCGAAGCCGCGCTGGGCGAGCAGGCCCGTGGGATGAGCCTGGTGCGCTTTGCCACCGAGTTTACCCGTGCCGTTGAGGATGATTTTCTCGACGGCGGGGCGGCACATACCTATTTTTCCGACGGCTACCCCTTTTTGTTGACCACCACCGGCTCGCTCGACGCCTTGAACGATGCCTTGACAGCGGGTGGCCATGCGCCGGTGCCCATGAGCCGCTTTCGCCCCAACGTGGTGATCGAGTGTGATACCCCCTGGGCGGAAGACCGCTGGGCCACGTTAAGTGATTCCACGGGGACGTTTCAGTTTACGCTGCGTAAACCCTGCCAGCGCTGCAAGATCACCACCATTGACCAGCAGACAGCGTCGGTTCCCGAGCCGGGCGAGCCGCTGAAAACACTGCTGGCGCTGAATACCCAGCCTGACTTGAAAGGCGCCCACTTTGGACAGAATGCCACCTTGACCAGCGGCGACGGTGCGATTATCCGGGTGGGGGCGGCGCTTGAGGCAAGCGAACGCGACGCCTGAAACGCAGTAGGCGCGTGGCAATCGCGGTGCCGAGTAGCGTGATCAACATGCCTGCGATAATTTGCAGGCTGAGCGTCTCGCCAAGTAGCAGGTAGCCCCAAAGCAAGGCGCTGACTGGTACCAGAAAGGTGACGGTGGACGTCGCCGTGGCGCCTGCGCTGGCAAGCAAACCAAAGTAAAGCAAAAACGCCAGCGTGGTGCTGAGTACCGCCAGGGCCAGCGCGTTACCCCATGCCAGCGGTGAAATAGGCTCGCCAGGCCACAGTACAATACCGGGGATCAACAGTACGGTGGCCGACATTGCACAGCTGCCGGCCGCCAGTACGCGGCTGGGTAGATGGCTCAAGCGGGTTTTTGAATAGTTACCGGCAATGCCATAGCAGAATGTCGCCCCCAGCACCGCCAGGATAAACCAGCCGTCACCGCCGACTGCAAAGTCGAGACGATTGGCCGACAGCACGTAAACGCCCACCAGTGCGAGTGCCAGTCCCAGGTATTGCTGGCGAATGATCGGGGTGGCGAAAAATAATGCCCCGATAAGCGCGGTAAAAATCAGTGTGGTGGCATTGATCAGCGAGGTGAACCCTGCTTCCAGGCGCGTCGTCGCCAGGGCCAGCAGTGAGAAGGGCAGGACGTGGTTGATAATGCCAAGCAGCAGGAGCGGCCCCTTGTGCTGCCATATCAGATGCAAGTAGCGGGCGCTGAGCAGAAACGGCAGTAACAGTAATGCGCCTATCCCCATACGCACCAATATCAGCGGAATCGGACCAAACTCGGGCACGGCGACGCGCATAAAAATAAACGATAATCCCCAGAGGGAGGAAAGCAGCATTAATTTCAGCGCATCTGCCGACGACATGGCGAATCCTTGCACAAAAGGGTGGGCATTGAGTCATTAGCTTACGACCGTCTGGGCGTCAATGGAACCTGGGCTGTCGGCAGGGCGATAAAAATCAGCTACGCTGGTGAGGTAGCTGTCGTTATCGACGGCTCCATCAGTAACCTGACATTTGACGCGAAAGGAGCTATCCATGGATCGTAAAGCAAGCGCACGTTGGGAAGGTGGACTGAAAGATGGCCGTGGCCATGTTGCCACGGAAAGCGGTGTCCTCGACGCCAGCTATTCATTCAAGAAGCGCTTTGAAGACGAGAAAGGCACCAACCCTGAAGAACTGATCGGCGCCGCCCACGCCAGCTGTTTTTCCATGGCCCTGTCGATGGTTCTGGGTGAAAAAGATCTAACCGCCACCTCTATCGAGACCAGTGCCAATGTGACGCTCTCCCAGAGCGACGCCGGGTTCGATATCTCGAAAATTCATCTGGACGTTGAAGCGCAGGTGGACGGTGCCGATGAGGCAACCTTCAAGGAAGCGGCAGAAACGGCCAAGGCCAATTGCCCCGTCTCCAAGGTGCTTAATGCCGAGATCAGTATGACGGCCAAGCTCAAGCACTAAGCTTTCGCTGACCAAGCTCGAACAACGAGCTGTCTAGGTTGTTGACGCCCTGGCATTTGCCAGGGCGTTTTTGGATTCGTACATTGCCTAGCGTGCCGGGTCCAATATGCCGCCCAGCGAGGCATTGCGCCTGAACCAGCCGGCGATACTGGCCCGTGCATGTCGGGTAGGGAGCACTTCGTGGGGGATGCTTTCCGACATGAAGCAGGCAAAGGTACCCGCTTCCGGTATCACGCGGGCGGTTTCCTGATTCGGTGCGTCGGGATTGTAAAGCACCATTTCGCCGCCGCCATCGGCGGGCCAGTCAGGGTTCAGGTAGCCCACCGTTGAGATTACACGGTTGGCCCGACCGCGAAAGCTGTCCAAATGGCGTTGATAAAATGCCCCCGGCGGGTAGTGGGCAAAATGGGCTTCGTACTCGAATAGCCCAAGGAACAGCGCCTGGTTGAGCACCTGCTGTAACGCTTCCATTGCCATTAAATAGCGCCGCTGGGCTTCGCTTTCGCGGTCGAGCCAATGGATGGCGTCGCCACGCACTTCTTTGCGCAGGTGGTGTTGCTGACCACGGCCGATACCCGCTTCATCCAGCGCATTATGAGCGGCCATATGATGCAGCTCCTGATGAAGGGAATGGCACAGATCAAGGTCGATGACGCCTTGGCCGACATACCAGCCTTGTTCAACCAGTGCATCCACCAGCTCGACCTGGGTGGCGGCTGACAGCAGGGAGGACGATAAACGCATGCTTGGAATCATTCGTTGGGTCTCAGGGAACGGGAAGACGCGCTGTTGCTGGCCGACGATGGGGTGCTTCTGCGTTCTGGGTAATGGCGCAGGGCACCCGCCGGACGCTGGTAAAGGTCTATCGGCATGGCAAACCCCTCGGCCAGCAGTTCCACCAGCATCATGGCGGACAGGCCCCAAATGACATGGCCGTCGACCTGGTAGCTGGGCACGTAGTGGGCGACGCCATCCACGGTAATCACATCGGTATGCGTGCGCCGGTCGTCCAGAAAGTGGCTTAACGGCACCTCAAAAATGGCGTCCAGCTCACCGGGGTCGGCCACCAGCGGCAGGTCGGGCGGAATAATGCCCACCCAAGGGGTTACCCGGATGCCGTGCAGCGATATCACATCGGATAAACGACCCAGTGCCGTGACGTGCCCCGGGTCGAGGGCAACCTCTTCCTGGGCCTCACGCAGCGCCGTGGCATAGAGATCGCGGTCGTACGGCTCGCGCATGCCGCCGGGGAAGGCCACCTGACCACTATGGGTGCTGAGGTGGCGGGCGCGCCGGGTAAACAGCAGGGTCGGGTCCGGGCGCTCGACGATGGGCAGCAAGACAGCCGCCTCGGGCAACCCAGCGTGGTCTAGCCGTTGAGGGGAGAGTTGTTGCAGCCGGTTGCGAAGTGTCTCTAACATGTGGCATCCATAAGCATTGTTACCTTTTCCCAGCAGCCGTAGAGAAATCGCGATGAACTTTTGCAGCCAGTGTGGCAATACCGTCCGTTTTGCCGTTCCTGAAGGCGATGATCGCCCGCGCTATCTGTGCGATGCCTGCGGCACCATCCATTATCAGAACCCCCGCATTGTGGCGGGCACCTTGCCCGTCAGCGGTACCAAAATATTGCTATGCAAGCGCGCCATTTCGCCGCGTAGAGGCTACTGGACCCTGCCGGCAGGCTATATGGAAAACGCCGAAACCACCGAGCAGGCCGCCACTCGCGAAACCCGTGAAGAAGCCTGCGCTGAGGTGGCGCTGGCCAATCTCTACACGCTGATCGATTTACCGCATATCAACCAAGTTTATATGATTTTTCGGGCAGAGCTGACCGGTGGCTTCAACGCCGGGCCGGAAAGCCTTGAAGTGGCGCTATTCGAGGAAGACGAAATTCCCTGGGATGAGCTTGCGTTTCCCACCATTGAGCAAACGCTCCGGCACTTCTATGCCGACCGCGTCCGTCATGAATACCCGCTGCATATCAGCGCCATCAACCCCGAAGACCGTGAGCGCTACGCCGGTAGTGCCTGAGAGGCCCTAGAGATCGGCCAGTGCCCAGACATCATAGGCAACTTCTTCGTAGGGGTGCGCCAGTTTCAACGCGGCAATAGCGGCTTGAATATGGTCGTCGTCGCAAACCAGCTCAACCTTCAGTTCGTCCACGAACTCAAGCGCGCCTACCTTGCCAATATGCGGGTCTGCTCCGTCAAGCGGGCGGAACTGCCCCGTCCCTGGCGTTTGGAAACAGCAGGCCTCGTAGTCGCCAATGCGCCCTGCGCCGGTTTCAAATACCGCTTCCTTGACAGTTTCCGCGTCCTCAACGGGGACAAAAAATGCCAGCTTATACATAGGTTAACGCCTCCAGGTTCCACCATGGTGTAGGGTTGCGCTATCGTCATATTAGCGAATAGGCGACTTCTGGTCTTCCCGTTGACTTTGTATGATGCAATTTAACCACCTGGGTAGCGAGCCGGTGAATGGATAAATTTGAGGTAAAAATAGATCAGGCGGCCAGGGCTGCCTGGATGTCTTACGTCGGCGGTATGACGCAGGATGACATTGCCGCTCAACTGGGCGTCTCAAGACCCGGTGTGCAACGGCTGCTGGCCCTGGCCCGGCAGGAAGGCCTGGTAAAGGTACATATCGATCATCCGATCTCCACCTGCATGGCGCTGGGTAATGCATTGCGCGAGCGCTTTGGGTTGGCCTACTGCGATGTGGTGCCCGCTGACAGCCAGGCCCCCGAAAGTGCTGCCTATTATCTGGCCGTGGCTGGGGCGGAACGGCTTTCCCGGCTCGTTGAGCGTAGCGAACCGCTGACGTTGTCATTGGGTACAGGCCGCTCGGTGCGCGCGGCGGTAGAAGCGCTGAGCCGTGTTGAGCGCCCACAGCACCGTTTTGTTTCGCTGGTGGGCAATGTGGCCCGGGATGGCTCGGCAAACCGCTACGACGCGGTGATGGTGCTGGCGGATAAAACCGGCGGCGAACGCTTCTTGCTGCCTGCCCCGGTAGTGGCCGAGTCTCTTGATGAGAAAAAGGCCATGCTCTCGCAGCGCCTGTTCAAGGCGATTGCCGATGTGGCCAGAGAGTCCGAGGCAGCCTTCATTGGTGTGGGGCGTATCGATCGTCAGGCGACGTTGTTCCAGGATCATTTCATCAGCGAAGAAGAGCTCGATGAGCTGCTGGGCTTGGAGGCCGTGGGCGAACTGCTGGGCTGGCCGCTCAATCGACAGGGGGAGGTGATCGACTGCTCGATTACCCGCCGCGTCACAAGCCTGCCCCTTGAACGCTTTGGCAAACACATGATGGTGGCGATAGCGGGGGGAAGTGACAAAGCCCCCGCCATTCATGCGGCATTGAAAGGTGGCTGGCTGAAGGGCTTGATCACCGATGAGATGGCTGCCCGGCACATCGTCAATACGGAAGAACTGGGCGCGCTCTGAGACAGGTATATGGCAGCGCAACATGCTGTTTTGCTGATTGATTAGCGTAAAGTCTAAGTGCCGGGGCTTTGCTTTTTTTTGGCTTTCGTACGATCATTTGTTCGATAGTTGATCAATAAGATCAAATTGAAAGATGCATCTGGCGATAACAATGCCAATCAAGCCCACAGGAGTGCCTTATGCGACTTGCACGTCACTTACCCCTTACCAGCCTAGCGGCGGCCATCGCCTTCGCTAGTCAGGCCCAAGCAGAAACCGAACTGACCGTTGCAACGGTCAACAATAATGACATGGTCATCATGCAAAGCCTCACAGATGTCTTTGAGGAGGCGCATCCCGACATTACTCTGGACTGGGTGGTGTTAGAGGAAAATGTGCTGCGCCAGCGCATGACGACCGATATCGCCACTGGTGGTGGCCAGTTCGATGTGATGACCATTGGTACCTATGAAGTGCCGATCTGGGCAGAGCGTGGCTGGCTGTCACCACTGGATAACCTGCCCGAGGATTATAACGAAGACGATTTGCTGGCCTCGGTCCGCGATGGCTTGAGTCATGACGATACGCTTCACGCGCTACCGTTTTATGCCGAAAGCTCGATGATGTACTACCGCACGGACCTGTTCGAGGAAGCGGGTATCGAGATGACCGAGCAGCCCACCTGGGAAGAGGTGCGCGAATGGGCTGGTGAACTGCACGGCATGGAAGAGGACCTGGCGGGTATCTGCCTGCGCGGCAAGCCCGGTTGGGGCGAGAACATGGCGTTTGTCTCCACCCTGGTCAACACCTTTGGCGGGCGCTGGTTTGACGAAGACTGGAACCCTGAGCTGAATTCCGAGGAATGGACGACCGCCGTCCAATTCTACGTTGACCTGCTCAATGATTATGGCCCACCCGGGGCAAGTTCCAACGGCTTTAATGAAAACCTGGCGTTGTTCTCGCGGGGGAATTGCGGTATGTGGGTGGATGCCACCTCCGCGGCTGGCAAACTCTACGACGGCGATGAGTCCAATGTGGCCGACAGCCTGGGGTTCGCACCTGCCCCGGTTGCCGAAACGCCGAAAGGCTCGCACTGGTTGTGGTCCTGGGCGCTAGCCATCCCGGCTTCCTCTGAAAACCAGGATGCCGCACGCGAGTTTATTACCTGGGCGACCTCGCAAGAGTACGTAGAACTTGTCGGTGAAACCGAGGGCTGGACCAGCGTACCTCCCGGCACGCGGGAATCCACCTATGCAGACGAGCGGTATACCGAAGCAGCCCCGTTTGCCGACTTCGTGCTGAAGGCGATTCAGGATGCTGATCCCACCGACTCGACGCTCGAACCCAATCCCTACATTGGCGTGCAGTTCGTCGGTATTCCTGAGTTCCAATCGATCGGTACCCAGGTTGGCCAGACCATTGCGTCTGCACTGACGGGGGACGCCACGGTCGAGGAAGCACTCGACACTGCCCAGCGAGCGACCGAACGCGCCATGCAACGGGCGGGTTACTTAGACTGATGCGGTCAACGCCCGAGCCTCGTGCTCGGGCGTTTTTTCCTAGTGCATTCTGGTAGGTACTTCCATGAATAAGAAACGTGCTTCCGGCCGCACCGTCGGCGGGCTGAGAACGCTGTCGCTTCAAGCACCCGCTGTCACGCTATTACTGCTGTGGATGGTTGTGCCATTGGGTATGACAATCTGGTTTTCGCTGCAGCGCTATAACCTGTTAATGCCGGAAATGACCGGCTTTGCCGGCTTCGAAAACTATCAGTACCTGTTAACAGACCCAGCGCTATGGGCAGCCATGGGCAATACCCTGCTGATGGTGGGATGGGTACTGGTGATTACCGTGGTAGGCGGTACGCTGCTCGCGGTGCTGTTTCAGCAAGAGTTTGCCGGACGGGGCATTGCCCGCGTGCTGGCCATTTCACCGTTTTTTGTAATGCCCACCGTCAGTGCCTTGGTGTGGAAAAACATGATGATGCACCCATCCAATGGGGTGCTGGCATGGCTGGCCGAGTCGTTTGGCCTGCCCGCCTTGGATTGGTTTTCGTCGCTACCGCTGACCTCCATCGTGATTATCGTGGCCTGGCAGTGGACACCGTTCGCGCTCTTGATCCTGCTGACGGCCATGCAGTCGCTGGATGAGGATCAGGTCGAAGCCGCCCGCATGGATGGCGCAGGGCCGGTCGCCATTTTCTTCTTCATCACGCTACCGCACCTCAAGCGTGCCATCAGCGTGGTGATCATGATCGAGATGATTTTTCTGCTGACCATCTTTGCAGAAATATTCGTCACCACCTCCGGCGGGCCAGGTCTTGCCACGACGAACCTGGCCTATCTGATTTATATCCGTGCGCTGTTGGATTTCGATGTCGGCACTGCCTCCGCCGGTGGGGTGATCGCGATCATTCTCGCCAATATCGTCGCCATCTTCCTGGTCCGCATGGTCGCCAAAAACCTGGAAGAGTAACCGGCACGTCAGTGTCCTGGGAGTGTTGTGATGACGAGCTTACGTTCCACTAACAGCAAAAAACTGCTGCTTACGGTCTTTGGCTGGTCGGTGGCCTTGGTGATTTTCTTCCCCATCCTGTGGATGGTCCTGACCGGCTTTAAGACCGAGACGGCGGCGATTGCCGACCCGTCGTTTATTTTTTCGCCGACCCTGGAAAGCTACCAAGCGGTTCAGGAACGTTCGGGCTATATACGGTTTGCCCTCAATAGCGTCGCCGTGGCCTTTGGCTCGACGCTGCTGGCATTACTGATTGCGATTCCTTCGGCGTACTCAATGGCATTTTTGCCGACCAAGCGGACCAAAGGCACCTTGCTGTGGATGCTATCCACCAAGATGCTGCCACCGGTCGGCGTGCTGGTGCCGATTTATCTGATTTTCCGCGATGTGGGGCTGCTGGATACCCGCACCGGTCTGATCATCATCTACACGCTGATGAACCTGCCGATCGTGGTATGGATGCTTTACACCTTCTTCAAGGACATGCCCAAGGACATCCTCGAAGCCGGTCGCATGGACGGTGCCACGACCTTCCAGGAGGTGTTCTTTCTGCTCTTGCCACTGACGCTGCCGGGGATTGCCTCGACGGGCTTGCTGTCGGTCATTCTGAGCTGGAATGAGGCGTTCTGGAGCCTCAACCTCACGTCGTCCAAAGCGGCGCCGTTAACCGCCTACATCGCCTCGTTCTCAAGCCCCGAAGGGCTGTTTTGGGCCAAGCTGTCGGCGGCCTCCACGATGGCCATTGCGCCCATCCTGATCTTTGGCTGGATGACCCAAAAGCAAATGGTGCGCGGCCTGACCTTTGGTGCCGTCAAGTAAAGGAGTTTTTCCATGGCAACCTTACAACTCAACAATATTACCAAGCGGTTTGGCGACACCGAGGTCATCAAAGGGATTGATCTTGACGTAGAAGACCGGGAATTTGTGGTCTTCGTCGGCCCTTCAGGCTGCGGCAAATCCACCCTGATGCGCATGATCGCCGGGCTGGAAAGTGCCACGGGCGGCGATATCCTGATTGACGGGCAGCGGATGAACGACGTCGGCCCGGCCGATCGCGGTCTCGCCATGGTGTTCCAGAGCTACGCGCTTTACCCGCACATGACGGTGGAAGGCAACATGGGGTTCAGCATGCGGTTGGCAGGCGTTTCCAAAGAGGAACGGCGTGCCAAGGTGTTGGAAGCGGCCAAGATTCTGCAGCTCGAACCACTGCTGGATCGCAAGCCCAAGGCCCTGTCCGGGGGGCAGCGGCAACGCGTCGCCATTGGCCGCGCGATTGTCCGCAACCCGAGTATTTTCCTGTTCGATGAACCGCTTTCCAACCTGGATGCGGCGTTGCGTGTGCAAATGCGTATCGAGCTGGCGCGTCTGCACGATGAACTCGACGCCACCATGATCTATGTCACCCACGACCAGATCGAAGCCATGACCATGGCGGATAAAATCGTTGTGCTGCGCGATGGGGTGGTCGAGCAGGTCGGTTCGCCGATGGCGCTGTATCACCATCCCCAAAACCGCTTTGTGGCGGGCTTTATCGGCTCTCCGAAGATGAACTTTCTTGACGTGACGCTGGTGGGCGTCAAGCCCGACGGGGTGAGTATCCGAATGCCAGGCGGCGGCGAGCGCCATGTGCCGGTGGACGGTCAGCAGCTGGGCGCCGACGCGACGCTGGAGCTGGGGATTCGGCCCGAGCACCTGGTCCTTGAAGAGCAGGGGCCCTTGGTCGGGAAAATACAGGTGCTGGAACGTCTTGGCGGCCAAACCTCGCTCTACGTTCAGATGGCCGACCAACTCGTCACCATCATGGCCGACGGCGATGTGGCCTACCAGGTTAACGATACGGTGCATTTTGGTTTTGCCCCCGAGCGGGCGCATCTGTTCGATGCTGACGGCCAGGCCCTGCCGAGTTTGCAGCAGCACCCCCTGGCGGGCCTCACACGCGAGGACAATCGCGCCAACGGGGACAATACGTCTTCCGAGGCGTCGGTATGACGGCGCTTATTTTCGACTGTGACGGTGTTCTCGTCGATAGCGAAGCCTTGGCCGAAGGCACCCTGGCGGAACACCTTGGCCGCTGGCTGCCGGACATTGATATTGAACAATCGCTTGGACAGGCGTTGGGCATGACCACGGCCAACATTCTGCGTCACGCCGAGCAGTTAAGCGTCTATCCGTTACCCCCGAATGCGGCGGAGCGGGTCGATACCGCCATCGAGGCGAGGTTGGCCCGGGAGCTCATCGCCATCGACGGTGCTGAAGCCGCTGTGCGCGCGGTGTCACTGCCCAAGGCGGTGGTTTCCAACAGCCGCCGCTGTCGAGTGTTGGCATCGCTTACGGGTACCGGGCTGGATGCCGTCCTCGGCGATGTGCCGATCTTTACCGCGGAACAGGTCGACCAACCCAAGCCAGATCCCGCGCTCTATCAACTGGCGGCCGCGATCCTTGGCGAAGTCCCCAGTGACTGTCTGGTCGTGGAGGACAGTGTGGCCGGTGTCACGGCGGCCACTGCGGCAGGTATGTGGGTGATTGGCTTTGTGGGGGCCAGCCATGTAGATGAGGGCCAATCGGAGCGACTTCGTCAGGCGGGTGCCTGGCGAATCTTGCCGCACATGCAGGGGCTAAATGACCTGGTTCACGAATGGCAAGGGGTCATCAGCCTGGGAGGAGCCCATGAAGCTAACCAATAAAGTGGCCGTGGTGACCGGTGGTGCCAAGGGAATCGGTCTGGCGATTGCCAAGCGCTACCTGGCTGAAGGAGCCAGCGTGGTGGTGGCCGATATCGACGCGGCGGCGATTGACGAGGCGGTCAGCCAACTGCGTCAGGGGGTGGGTGCCGAGCGGGTGCTGGGCGTTGAGCTCAACGTCTGCGAGTCGGCGTCCATCGACGCCATGGTGGCCCAAGTGCAGGCGCGCTTCGAACGCATCGATATCCTGGTCAATAACGCCGCCGTCTTCGACCTGGCCCCGGTGCTCGAGGTGACCGAGGCAAGCTTTGACCAGCAGTTTGCGGTCAATACCAAGGGGCTGTTCTTTACCCTGCAGGCGGTTGCCAAAGCGATGGTGGACCAGGGGCAGGGTGGCAAGATCATCAATATGGCTTCCCAGGCGGGGCGCCGTGGTGAAGCACTGGTGAGCGTTTACTGCGCCAGTAAGGCGGCCGTGATCAGCCTGACCCAGTCCTGTGGACTGGACCTGATCAAGCACGGCATCAATGTGAATGGCATTGCCCCCGGCGTGGTGGATACGCCGATGTGGGAAACCGTGGATGCGCTGTTCGCCCGCTATGAAAACCGCCCCCTGGGCGAGAAAAAACGCCTGGTCGGCGAGGCTGTACCGTTCGGCCGCATGGGGCTGCCGGAAGACCATACCGGGGCGGCGGTCTTTTTGGCCAGCCAGGACAGTGACTATGTGGTTGCCCAGACGCTCAACGTCGACGGCGGCAATTGGATGAGCTGATTTGCCATGACACCGGATATCGACCACATCAGCCGTCAGATCATCCAGGCGGCAACCGGCATTCCCCGCTATATCGTCGCCCTGGCGGGGCCGCCTGGTGCAGGCAAGTCCTACCGCAGCGAACGGCTGTGTACCGCAATCAACGAACAGCTGCCCGGTCAGGCCGGTGTGGTGCCGATGGATGGCTACCATTTCGATAATGCCGTGCTTGGCGAGGCGCAACTGCCGCTCAAGGGCGCACCGCATACCTTCGATGTGGAGGGGTTGCGTGTCGACCTGGAGCGCCTTCGCCGCGCCGACCGACCGGTCGCTGTCCCCGTGTTCGACCGTCCGCTGGACCTGGCGCGCGCCGGTGGGCGACTCATCAGCCTTGAGCAACGCATCGTGATTGTCGAGGGCAACTATTTGCTGCTCGACCGCCCGGTATGGCGCGACCTGCGGTCCTTGTTTGACTGGTCGCTGATGCTGGATGTCGACGATGACGTCTTGGCGCAGCGCCTGGTGGCCCGCTGGTTAGCCATGGGCCAGGACCACACAGGCGCCATGGAGCGCACACACCAGAAAGACATGCTCAACGCCCAGCTGGTGAAAGCAGCCAGTTTTTCACCGGATCAGTACTGGCGTTAGCCCGTCATACCCCACGACTAACCTGGAGAGCGATAATGACCCAGCTCAATAATCACAATGTGGGCAAACTAGGCTCCCCCATTGCGACCCCGCAATATGACCGCAGCGCCGTCACCCCTGGCATCGTGCATATTGGCGTAGGCGGTTTTCACCGCGCCCATCAAGCGATGTATCTTGACGCCCTGATGAACCGCGGCGAAGCACTGGATTGGGGCATTGTCGGAGTGGGGGTGATGTCGGGTGATAAACGCATGGAGCAGGCGTTAGCCGCGCAGGACCACCTTTACACCCTGGTCGTCAAGCACCCGGATGGTCGCTTTGAACCGCGGGTCATCGGCAGCATGGTGGATTACCTTTTTGCACCGGAGGCGACGGAAGCGGTGATCGAACAGATGGCCGACCCGGCGATCCGCATCGTGTCGTTGACGGTCACCGAAGGCGGTTACAACTTCCACCCGGTGACTGGCGAGTTCGATCTGGATAATCCACAAATACGCGACGACCTAGCCCATCCCACCCAGCCTTCATCCAGCTTCGGTCTGGTGGTGGAGGCGCTGGTACGCCGCCGCGAGCGGGGTATCGCCCCCTTTACGGTCATGTCTTGCGACAACATTCAAGGCAATGGTGAAGTGGCCAAGCGCATGTTCAGCGCTTACGCAAAAGCCCGTGATACCGCGTTGGGTGCCTGGCTGGCCGAGGAGGTGGCGTTCCCCAATGCCATGGTGGATCGCATTACCCCCGTGACGTCGGCGGCGGATATCAGCGAGCTTTCACAGCGTTTCGACATTGAAGATGTCTGGCCGGTGGTGTGCGAGCCGTTCACGCAGTGGGTGCTGGAAGATCATTTCCCGCTGGGGCGTCCGGCGCTGGAAAAGGTGGGCGTACAGCTGGTCGATGACGTTGAGCCCTACGAGCTGATGAAGCTGCGCCTGCTCAACGCGAGCCACCAGGCGTTGACGTATTTTGGCTATCTGGCGGGTTACCGTTACGCTCATGAGGTCTGCCAGGACCCGCTTTTTGTGGACTTTTTGCTTGGTTACATGCGCGAAGAGGGGTCGCCGACGCTGGCGCCGGTGCCTGGCGTCGACCTGGAGGACTATCGGATGACGCTGATCGAACGCTTTGCCAATCCCCAAATCAAGGACACCCTGGCGCGGCTGTGCGCAGAAAGCTCTGACCGCATACCCAAGTGGCTGGTGCCGGTGATTCGTCAGCAGTTGGCCGATGGCGGCGAGATCAAACGCAGTGCGGCGGTTGTGGCCAGCTGGGCACGCTATGCTGAAGGGATCGACGAACAGGGTGAACCGATCGAGATCGTTGACCGTCTGAAAGCATCGCTTATGCAAATTGCCGCCCGTAACCGCACCCAGCCAACGGCGTTTGTTGAAAACCGAGAGGTGTTTGGGGACCTGGCCGACCAGCCGCGTTTTCTGGCGGCCTATCTTGCGGCGCTGACATCGCTGCACGAACGCGGCGCACGCGCTACGCTTGAGGATCTGGTCTCGTCCAAAGGAATTCAGTAATGTATATCGGTGTCGACTGCGGAACGCAAAGTACCAAAGTGGTGGTCGTGGATGTTGAGCAAGGCCTTATCCGCGGGGAGGCAAGCCGCCCCCATCACCTTGACGAAGGTGAAAATGGCCGCCGTGAGCAGGCCCCCAGCGAATGGCTGGCAGCGCTGAAAGGCGCCTTCTTCGAGGCCCTTGAGCGTGCCGACGTCGACGCCCGCCAGGTACGCGGTATCGGCGTCTCAGGTCAACAGCATGGCATGGTGGCACTGGACGCCGAGGGCGAGCCGGTGTATCCCGCCAAATTGTGGTGTGATACTGAAACCAGCGCCCATAACAACGACCTGATGGCACGTCTCGGCGGTGAAGCAGGCTGCCTGGAAAAGCTCGGTCTGGTGCTGCAAACCGGCTATACCGCCTCCAAGGTGGCGTGGCTGCGCGACCATCATCCTGACGCTTATCGGCGTATCGATAGCCTGTTGTTGCCTCACGATTACCTGAATTTCTGGCTCACCGGCAACCGCGTGACCGAGGCGGGCGATGCCTCCGGCACGGGTTATTTCGATACCCAAAGGCGGCGCTGGCGGCTGGATGTGTTTGCCGAGATAGCCCCTGAGCTGGATGCCCAGCGTGTGCTTCCCCGCTTACTTGAGGCGCATGAGCCCGCCGGTGTTGTGCAAAGTGCCGTGGCCGCCGAGCTGGGCTTGGCGGACGATGTCGTGGTGTCCTCCGGCGGTGGGGATAATATGCTGGGTGCAATTGGCACCGGCAATATAACGCCTGGGCTGATTACGTTAAGCTTGGGGACATCAGGAACCGTGTGTGCTTATTCACCGGCGCCGGTGGTTTGCGATAACGCCATGGTGGCCAATTTCTGTTCGAGTACTGGCGGGTGGCTGCCGCTGATCTGCACCATGAATGTGACCTCGGCGACTACCCGGGTTCGGGAGCTGTTCGGTCTTGACCTCGACGCCTTTGGCGAGCGCGTGGAGAGTGCGCCCATTGGCGCGGAAGGCGTGACCGTGCTGCCGTTTTTCAACGGCGAGCGAGTGCCCATGCTGCCGGAGGCCTCGGCGGATTTTCTCGGCCTGACCAGCCTCAACACCACCCAGGCCAATCTATGCCGCGCGGTGATGGAAGGGGCAACCTTTGGACTGCGGTATGGGCTGGAGCTGCTCGGTGATTTAACCGCGGGGGCCAGCCAAATCCGTCTAATTGGTGGCGGTGCCAAGAGCGCGGTTTGGCGGCAGATGGTGGCGGATATCACCAATACTCAGGTGATCTGCCCTGAAATCACCGATGCCGCGGCCCTGGGTGGGGCGCTACAGGCCGCGTGGTGCGACCAGCGGGAAACCGGGGTCACCCTGGACGCGCTATGTGAACGGTTGGTTACCTTGGATGCCCAATCCCAGGCGGACCCTGACCCAGCGCGGGTGGCCGCTTACCAGACGGCGTATTCGCGGTACTATCGTGCGCTGAACCAACGCCACGGCCAAACAGATTAAACCCAGTTACACGGTCTATAAGGAGATTGATAGATGACTGATCAATTACAGCAGTTAAAACAACACTCACTGGTGGTGGCCGATACCGGGGACCTGGAAGCGATTCGCCGCTACCAGCCACAGGACGCCACCACCAATCCGTCGCTACTGCTCAAGGCGTTCAGTCTGCCGGGCTATCAGGCGATGATCGACGAAGAACTGAGCCAGGTGAAAGCCGCGGGCGGGGCGCTTGAGCAGCAGGTACCCCATGCCGTTGACCGGTTGGCGGTGGCGGTAGGCAGCGAAATCGCCGCCGTGGTGCCAGGGCGTGTGTCCACCGAAGTGGCGGCCCGGCTGTCGTTTGACACCCAGGCGAGCATCGCCAAGGCCCATGAGCTGATCGAGCTTTATGAAGCTCGAGGTGTCACCCGCGACCGCGTGCTGATCAAGCTGGCGTCCACCTGGGAAGGCATTCGCGCCGCCGAAGTCCTGGAGCGCGAAGGCATTCAGTGCAACCTGACGCTGTTGTTCAGCGACGCCCAGGCGCAGTCCTGTTTTGATGCGGGCGTGTTTCTTGTCTCGCCGTTTGTGGGCCGTGTGACCGATTGGTACAAGAATGCCACCGGCAACGACTACACGCCGGAAAACGACCCGGGCGTCGCGTTTGTGCGCGGGGTTTGTGAACGGGCCAACCAGGGCGGCTACGACACCGTCGTGATGGGCGCCAGTTTCCGCACCACCGGCCAGGTGCTGGCGTTGGCGGGGTGCCCAAGGTTGACCATTTCCCCGGCGCTGCTTGAAGAGCTGGCTTCCACAGAGGGGGAGGTGACGCCTCAGATTGCTGCGCCTGCGGGCAACGGTCAGCCATTGCCCGCCCTCAATGAAGCCGATTTCCGCTGGGGCCACAATCAGGATGCCATGGCCAACGACAAGCTGGCGGAGGGTATTCGTCGGTTCCACGATGACCAGCTTGAGCTGGAAAAGCTCATTCATCAGCGGCTGGGGTGAGTCGACGTCCCCGCCAGTTGGCCGTCATAATAGACTGACATTCAGCGCAAAGGAGCATGCAATGGACTCAGCCCTAGACGCGTTACTGGAAACCCTCGACCTTACACCCAAGGGCGCATTAACGCCGCTTGGCGGTGGCGATATTGCGGCCGTCTATCAGCTTGATACCGAACAGGGTCGTGTCGTCGTCAAGCATGACGACGCGCAGCGGCTGCGCGGCGAAGCCGAGGCATTACGGGCGTTAAAGGGCGCATGTTCCATACTGATTGTCCCCCAGGTGCTGGGCCTTTCCGAAAGCTGGCTGGTAATGGAGAGGCTTGAAGCCTCGGGTCGACGCGATAATGCGAGGCTGGGTGAAGGCCTCAAAGAGCTTCACGCAAGCGTCGGTCAGCAACATGGCTGGCACTGGGATAACGCCTGTGGCAGTACGCCTCAGCCCAATGCGCCGTTGGACGATGGGCGTGTTTTTCAGCGCGAGCGACGGCTATTGCCTCTCGGCGATGCCTGCTATCAGCGCGGTTTGCTCGATAAAAAGCTTTATGAGCGCATCGCCCGCCAGGCGCATGAGTTGGAAAGCTGGCTGCCCGACATGCCCGCGAGCCTGGTGCATGGCGATCTGTGGTCGGGCAATGTGATGTTCACGCCGCGTGGCCCTGCGATTATCGACCCAGCGATATATCGTCACTACCCGGAAGTCGATATTGCCATGTTGACGCTCTTTGGCTCGCTGGATGAACGCTTTTTCGAGGCCTACTGGAACGGCGACGCCCCGGCCGATTGGCCGAGGCGTGAAGCCTTATTTCAACTCTACCCGCTGCTCAATCATTTGCTGCTCTTTGGAGCGAGCTATCGCAGTGGCGTTGAGCGCAGCGTTGCCACGCTTGAGGCCTATCAGGGTTAAGCATTACCAAGACTTGTAGGGCAAGAACTTGCCGTTCAGGGTAAGCAGCACCCGGTCGCCTTTGGGGTCTTCGACCTTATCGACATCCATGGTGAAATCGATAGCGCTCATGATGCCGTCGCCAAACTGCTCCTGCACCACATCCTTGAGCGTCTCACCATATACGCCGACGACTTCATAGAGGCGATAAATGAAGGGGTCCTGGGGGATGGCTTCATCCCACACCTTGGTCGGGAATGTCACCAGGGCATCGGCGACATCGCTCTCGACATCCAGCGTCTTGCAGATCTTTTGGGCGATATCGGGGCTGGCGCTGTTCATGCCGTAGCAGGCCGATGCTACCCATACCGGCGACATTCCGACGGCGCTGGCAATATCGTCCCAGCTCATTTTCTTGCGCGCTTTGGCGGCAAGCAGGGTGTGGCGCATTTCAAGTTTATCCACGAGATTTCTCCTGTGCGATGGAGGGCGCGTGACGCCCTGTTGTTGTTAGCGGCGTTGTTGTTAGCGGCTTTCGGTAAATGGACCTAGATCAAGATAAATTTTTCTTGGGCTGGGTGCGGACATGGGTGGTGTACAGCACAAGGCCAACCAGTGTCAGGCCACCGACCAGGTTGCCCAATACCGTGGGGATTTCATTCCACATGATGTACTGATACAGCGTAAATTCAGCGCCCATCATCAGGCCGATCGGGAACAGGAACATGTTGACCACGGAATGCTCGAAGCCAAGATAGAAAAACACAATGATCGGCATCCACATGGCCATGATCTTGCCGGATACCGTTGTCGAGATAGCGGCACCCACGACCCCCATGGACACCATCCAGTTGCAGAACATGCCCCTGAGGAAGAGCACAATCCAACCGGCCAGCCCGGCATCCTGATAACCCACGGTTCGACTTTCACCGACAGACATCATGGTCTGGCCGACGGCGTTGATTTCCTCGGTGCCGCCCATGGAGAAGTTCAGATAGCCGAAGGTGGCGATGAACAGGGCACCCCCAAGGTTGCCGAGCCCTACCAGCCCCCAGCATTTCAGCATGCGCGGCAGGGTGACGCCGGGGCGCTTATCGAGCCAGGCGATCGGCACCAGCATGAACACCCCGGTGAGCAGGTCATAACCCATCAGGTAAAGCATGACAAAGCCCACGGGGAACAGCAGTGCGCCGATCAGGAAGTTGCCGGTCTGAGTGGCGATAGTGATGGCGAAAATAACCGCCAACGCCAGGGTGGCCCCCGCCATGAAGGCGCGAATAAGCGTATCCCGGGTGCCCATATAGACTTTCGCTTCACCCTGGTCTACCAGCTTGGTAACAAACTCACTGGGCATTAGATATGACATGAATAGGTTTTCCTGTGTCATTTTCGGTTAATTAACGTCGCGCCTGAATGTCCAGTGCCAGTCCTTTGCGTTTTCGTTAGTCCTTTGTGTTAGTTCTTTGTGTTAGTTCTTTGTGTCAGTCCTTTGCGTCTGCCTTTAGCATCAATGCATTGTGTTAGCGCTTCGATATGATCTGGAAATTGCAGGCGCTCAGCTCGCCGACAGGACACTGCATTTGGCATGCCAACTTGTTCATTGGAGGGCTTGGGGATTTATAAAATCGATTTATTTCATTGATTTATTTTTTTTGGCGTCAAATCGTATATTTGCCAGTGGTGTGGTGAGAATCAATCGTCGCAGGGCTGTTTGATAAAGGCTGCACCGTTAGGAGGCGGCGCCATGAGCTATGCACAATATTGTTGCAAAAAGGGCGTTTGGCCGTTCTGGCGTTGATTGCCCCTGGGATAGCGTTGACTCGGTACGAGAAGGAGAATTGACGGAGCTGAAGGCGAGTGCTAGCTTACATTCATAAATGTATGTTACGACGCAGTTCCTGCGTCCTATTAAGCGTCGATTCCAGCGCAGTTGGCCATGCCAGCTGCGACTTTGTCGTTGATTGCTTACGTCAAGGAAGACGGCCTGTGGTTGGTTAGGGCATTGCTTCCAAACCTTCATGACAACAGTGGGTTTTAACCATGAGATCAAGACTATCGGCTATGCCATATTGCGCGCTGTCCACGTTGTTGCTGATGGCATCGGGTAACGCGCTGGCGCAGTGGGAAGGCAGCGTTGGCGCCGGCGTATTCAGCGTGCCTGAATATCTGGGCAGCGATGAAAATGAAACGCGTGGCTGGCCAAGTGCCAGTATTACGTATGGCGATACCTTTTACGCCAGCGTGCGTGATGGTATCGGCTGGAACTTGCTTCGCCAGGGCAACTGGAAGGTGTCACCGTTTATCACTTACTTGCCGGGCCGTGATAACGATGGCGAGCTAAGCGGCCTGGACGAGGTAGACGATGGTGCAGCGGCGGGCGTGCGTGCCCGCTATTCAAACGGCCCTTGGGGGCTGGAAGCCGCTACTAAAGCCCCTTTAGGCGGCGATGTAGACGGTTATGAAGCAGACCTGAAAGCCAACTGGCGTACCATGTTGTCGGAGCAGATGGCGTTTTCGATTGGTCCTGAGTTGACCTACTCAAGCGATGACTGGACTCGCGATATGTTCGGTATTTCGCCTGCAGAAAGCGCGCGTTCAGGATTTGCCGTCTACCGTCCGAACGATGGCTATTTCCGTTATGGACTGAACAGCCGCCTGAGCTATTACCTGACCCGTGACTGGTCGGTAACGGGGCTAGTCGGTGTTACCCGATTGACAGGCGACGCCGCTGACAGCCCGATCGTGGATGACCGGGGTGACAAGACCCAAGTAATGGGCGGTGCGCTGATCAACTACCACTTTTAGCCACGAGGGCGGGTCAGGCGTTGCCACCAACGACTGATCCGTTCGCCAGGGCTTGCCGCTGGGTCAGAGGCGATGCCGCCATAGCGGTTTAGAAAGCGCTTGAGGGGAACCACCTGCTGGTCATTGTTGAGCATGGGGGCATGACCACATCCCGTTGCCTCAAGCACTTCCATGTGCGGCTGGTCGACCTGCATGCGTTCTATGCTCTCGGCACGCAACAACGTGGAATGTTCACCCCGAATAACCATCAGCGGGCAGCGGATCTGCTGCCAGTCGCGCCACGTATCGCGAGGTGTATCGTTGACGAACTGCTCGCTTATGCGAGGATCGTAATGAAAGCTCCAGCTGCCATCTGGCAGTCGACGTCCACTGCTCAGTGCCATCTGCTGCCACTCAAAACGGCTGAGGGTACCGAACCCTTGGTAATGTTGCTCAAGCGCCTGTTGTAGCTCGCTGAGCGTCGAAAAACGTTTGAGCACGCTAAAGTAGGTTGCCATTTCAGCCAGTGCCTGGCTGTCAAGTTCGGGGCCGACATCATTGAGAACCAAGCAGCGAATTCGCTGAGCGGTGTTCTCATCAGCGGCCAGCAGCATGCCGAGCAAACCACCCATCGAGGTGCCGACCCAGTTCGCGCTCTCGATGTGGAAATGGTCGAGGACAGCCAACGCGATCGTCACATAGTGGCGGTATAAGTAATCATTGGCAGGATAAAGCGACCAGCTGGAAAGTCCGCGTCCCGGCGTATCGGGCGCAATGACTCGCCATTGAGGGCCGAGCTTCCGGGCCAGGGACTCAAAGTCGCCGCCGTGACGGGCCAGCCCGTGCCAGGCGATCACCGTATGGGGAGCGTCGGGGTGCCAGATACGAACGGCGATTTCGAGCTGACGTAAGCGTATATATTCAATGCGATCCATGGCATACCTCAGTAAGTCGTTTGTTGCTTTGCAGCATGATGACGTACAGGATAGTCGACTGAAGCCAACCTGAACGGCATAGCGGTGTGGTGGCCATTGGGCAAAGGAAAGCCCCAAGGAATAACGGCAAAGCAGACACTGCCAGAGAAATAGTAAAGAAAAGTGAAATATAAGCCGAATATTTGACGAAGGTCTGGTATCGCCAAAAAAACATGCGACAATGTATGTAAGCATTCAGACGAATATTAATGAGGAAAACGCTATGCTGCGACTCCCTTCCACGTTGGCTTTTAAAAGCCCTCGCCCTCTTATGGCACAGCGCATGCTGCTTCCGGCGTTGTTGCTTTCCGTATGGGCGGCTCCCGCTTGGTCAGCGGATCTACTCACCATCACCCGCGACGCGCTGGAAAATAACGCCGAGTTGAGTTCGGCACGTTCCCAAACCCAGAGCGTCGAGGCGGGGCGTGACGTTGCCCGCGGTGACTTGCTGCCTCAGTTGAACGCGTCAGGGAATGTGGCGCATAACCGCACCTACGAAAGCCAAACCAGTGCAGCGGGCACTCAGGCAGGTCAGGTGGGTACCGGGACGGGCAACACCGGCGGCAATGACGATCCCTTCAATAGCGTCAGCCTGACACTGGAAGCCTCGCAAGCGCTTTTTGACGCCCGCAACAGCCGCGAGGTTGAACAAGCCGAGCGGGAAATCGATCAGCAAATTTACGCACTGGCCTCGACCGAGCAGCAAGTGTTGATCGACGTGGCGACGGCTTACTTTGATATTCTGCGCGCCAACGACATTCTCGATGCCCGTCTGGCTCAGGAGCGCGCCATTGGCCGTCAGTTGGAACAGGCGGAAGAACAGTTCGAGGTCGGGCTGATTGCGATTACCGAGGTGGAAGAGGCCCAGGCCAGCTTCGATCAGTCTCGTGCCGAACGCATTGCCGCACAGAGCGATCTGCAGGTGAGTTTTGAAGCTCTTGAGCGTTTGACCGGCCAGCGCTATGCCAGCATTGAAGCGCTGAGCGACGACTATCCCATCCAGCAGCCGACGCCCAGCGACCGCAATTACTGGGTGGACCTCGCCGTTGAGAACAACCCTCTGGTGCTCGCCGAACAGGCGGGTGTCGAGGTGTCCCGCAGTGCTGTGGGCGTGGCCCAGGCGCAGCGCCTGCCTACTCTGGAGGCGTTCGCGAGTTACCAGTATGCCGATAACGATATCGACGGCATTCAAGGCCACGATGAATCCAGCCAGATAGGGTTGAGCGCCAACTGGCCGCTATACACGGGCGGCAGCACCCAGGCCAGCATCCGTCAAAGCACCTACCAGTTGGAAGCCAGTCAGTTCGACTTTGAGGCCCAGCGCCGTGACACCGTTCAGCAGGTGCGCTCGCTGTATACCCAGGTCAGCAATGATGTCTCCACCGTCGACGCCCGTGAGCAGGCCATCGTTTCCAACCAGAGTGCGCTGGATGCCACACGTGCAGGCTATGAAGTCGGTACCCGCAATATCGTCGACGTGTTGAATGCCGAGCAAAACCTCTACAACGCGATTTCCGACTATGCCCAGGCGCGCTACGACTACGTCGTCAATCTGCTATCGCTACGCCAGCAATCTGGCCGGTTGGACGTTGAGGCCGTCGAAGAGATCAATGCGTGGCTACAGGGCGAAGAAGTGACCTTTACACTGCCTGAAGACGCGGGCTCCAGCAGCGTAACCGACATCGGTGAGCGCCCGGTACTTGAGCAGTAACAACCTCTTTGGCGGCACTGAAGGCCGCCAAACATTTACATTCATACATGTATGGTTGTAGTCTGTGTCGGTTTTATAAGCGCCTCAAGGGAATAAAGTAATGAAGAACATGTTTTACGGCGTTCGTAGCGCGCTGATGGTGATAGGCGCTAGCGCGCTGCTTGTTGCCTGTGGCCAGGAAGAGCAAGCCGAGCAAGCAGAGGGGCAGCAACAAGAACCGCCTCCGCACCCCGTTGAAGTGACCGAGGCGGCCCGACAGGACCTGCCGCTGGAAAAATCATACTCTTCGCTGCTGCGCAGCGACGATGAAGTCACTCTGGTTGCCCGCGTCACCGGCTATTTACAGGAACGTCATTTCGAGCCCGGCGAGTTTGTCGAGGAAGGCCAGCTTCTCTACTCCATCGAGCCTGATGTCTACCGCGCCACGGTGAACCAGCGCGAAGCCGATCTGCAAAGCGCCCGCGCGGAGTTTGCCCGCGCCCAGCGCGATGCAGAGCGCTTTGAGCGGCTGCTGAACCAGAATTCGGTGAGTCGTCAGGACTATGACCAGGCGCGTGCTGACCTGGGTGTTGCCCAGGCCAATGTGGCTCAGGCCGAGGCAGCACTGGAAAGCGCTCAGATTGACCTGAACTATGCTGAGGTGACGGCGCCCGTCGCCGGTATGATCAGCTTGAGCGAAATTAATGTGGGCAATCTGGTGCAGTCCGGCACCGAGCTTGCCACCGTCACGCCGCTTGATCCGCTGGAAGTTCGCTTCCAGATGCCGCAAGACGACGCCTTTGCACTGCGTCGACAGCTGCGTGAAGGGATGGCGGTAGAGGATATCCGCGCCACCCTGGCACTACCGGGTCGCGATGGCGGAGGTGATCAGACGCTTGAAGGGCGCCTTGACTACCTGGGGTCGCGAGTCAGTGATCGCACCAGCACCGTGCAGGCCAGTGCCACCTTTGATAACCCAGACGGGGAAATCCTGCCCGGTCAGTTTGTCCGTGTCAGCATTGAAGGCTTGCAGCGCTATGGCGTATTTGCAGTCCCTGAAATCGCCGTCACTCAGGGGTTGATGGGGCCTCAAGTCTTTGTATTGGATGATGACAACCGCGCCCGCTCGCGAACCGTTAGCCTGGGTGAAATCGCGGGTCCCTGGCAAATTCTGCGCGATGGCCTGGAAGAGGGTGATCGTGTCGTGGTTGGCGACCCGACCGGTATCGAGCCCGGCACGGCGATCGACCCTCAGCCGTTTAACGGTGACGCCGAGCAAGTGGTCGAGAACGTAGAAGAAGCGCAGGCGGAGCAGGAAGAACAGGCTGCCGAGCAGGCACAACAGGCTCAGGGCGCTGACGCAGAAAGCGAACAGGAAAGCGATGAGGAAGGGGATTCCTCGCAATGAATTTCTCTAATTTCTTCATCAGTCGCCCCATCTTTGCGACGGTTCTGGCGATTATCCTGACCATTATCGGGGTGGTCAGCATGCGGGTGCTGCCCATCGAACAGTACCCGAACGTCGTGCCGCCGACCGTGTCGGTACAGGCGCAGTTTCCGGGGGCCGATGCCGAAACCGTCGCCCAGACCGTTGCCGCGCCGATCGCGGAAGCGATCAACGGCGTCGAGGACATGATCTACATGACCTCGAACAGCAGCGACAACGGCAGCATGTCGCTCAACGTCTCGTTCGATATCGGCACCGAAGGCGATATCAACACCATCAACGTCAACAACCGTGTGCAGGGGGCGCTCTCGCAGCTCCCCGAAGCCGTGCAGGATCAGGGCGTGACCGTCGAGCTGCGTTCAAGTTCGATATTGATGTTTGTGGCGCTGTTCTCGCCGGAAGGTGACTACAACAAAATCTTCATGCAGAACTACGCCACGCTTAATATCATCGACGAGCTGCGCCAGGTCCCGGGGGTTGGCGAAGCCGAGGTGTTGGGCGGCGGCGAGTTCGCCATGCGTATCTGGATGGATCCGGAAAAGCTGGCGCAATACGACCTAACGCCCACTGAGCTTGCCAGTGCTATCCGCGCGCAAAATACCGAGGTGCCGGCGGGCAGCCTCGCGGCCACGCCGCAAAGCGACCCGCGTGCCTACACCTATACCATCACGGCGGGTGGTCGGCTCAACGACGTCGATGATTTCCGCAATATTGCGCTGCGTACCAATCCGGATGGTTCGACATTGCGCCTGGATGATGTGGCGCGCATCGAACTCGGCGCCTCATCTTACGGGGTGGATGCGCGTCTCAACGGTGAGGCCATGGCGCCCATCATCATCAATCAGCAGCCGGGGGCCAACGCGCTGGAAACCGCGCGGGCGGTGAACGCCACCATGGAAGAGCTGAGCGAGCGTTTCCCGCCGGGTCTCGAGTACGCGGTGCCCTACGACACCACGCTGTTCATCGACGCCTCGGTCAAGACCGTGGTGAAGGTCTTCATCGAAGCCTTCCTGATCGTCGGCGTCATCCTGTTCATCTTCCTGCAGAACTGGCGGTTCACGGTGATCGCCATGTCGGTGGTGCCGGTATCCGTACTGGCAACGTTTGCGGGCTTTTACATGTTCGGCTTCTCGATCAACCTGCTGACGCTGTTCGCGCTGGTGCTGTCGATCGGGATCGTGGTGGACGATGCGATACTGGTGGTCGAAAACGTCGAGCGGGTGCTCAGCGAGGACGATGACATCAGCGTAAGGGACGCGACGATTCGTGCCATGAAGGAAGTCGGCGGCCCGGTCATCGCCACCTCGCTGATCATGGCGGCAGTATTTATTCCAGTGGCCTTCCTCGGCGGCTTTACCGGGCAGATCTACCAGCAGTTCGCCCTGACCGTGGCGATATCGGTAGCCTTCTCGGCGCTGATGGCGCTGACCTTCACGCCTGCGCTATCGGCGATTTTCATCAAGCACAAGGCCAAGCACGGCCAGTCCAGGTTCATGCGCGCGGTGAACACCCCGCTGCGCCTGTTTGACCGGCTGTTTGCCGCCATTACTGCGGCCTTCATGGTGGCGGTGAAGTGCCTGGTACGCTTCTGGATGCTGGCGCTGGTGTTGACCGGGGTGGTCATCGGTAGCGCCTGGTGGCTGTATCAAAATACGCCCTCGAGCCTGGTGCCGGAAACCGACCAGGGCGTGGTGCTGGCAAGCATACAGTTGCCCAACGCCGCCTCTCTGGAACGTACCCAGGATTACATGGCGGCGCTCAGCGAACGGGTCGAAGCCATTCCTGGGGTAAGTTATTCGTCAGCGGTGGCGGGTTACGACATCCTGACGAGTTCGGTGAACACCGCTCGCGGGGTCATGTTCATCAACCTGGCGCCCTGGCCCGAGCGGGATATCACCGCCAGCGAGCTCGTCGGTCGGATCATGCAGATTGGCGCTGAAATACCCGGCGGTTCGGCCAGGGCGTTCAATGCGCCGCCGATCCAGGGGCTTTCGACCACCGGCGGCTTCACCGGTTATCTGCAGTCCTTTGGCGGGGCGACGTCCCAGGAACTGTTCGAAGCCTCGCTGCAGGTCATGCAAAAGGCCAACGAGCACCCGGCGCTCGAGCAGGTATTCACGACCTTCAGCGTCAACGTGCCTGGCTACCGCGCCGATATCGACCAGCAGAAAGCGCTGAGTTACGGCGTTTCGCTGGAAGATCTGCATTCGACGCTGTCCAATACGTTCGGTACCGGCTTTGTTAACTACTTCAGCTACCAGAACCGTAACTTCCAGGTGTACCTTCAAAACGAGGACGATTTCCGCCTGACGCCGGATGACGTGAGCCACGTCTACGTGCGCGGCGGCGACGGTGAGCGTATTCCGCTGTCCGAGTTCGTCACCCTCGAGCGGGAAGCCAAACCTGCCGTGGTGTCGCGCTTTGGCGTCTATCTGGGCGCGCAATTCCAGGGCGGCCCGGCGGAAGGCTACAGCTCGGCAGAGGCGATCGAGGCGATGGATCAAATCGTTGCCGATAACCTGGGTAGAAACTGGGGCATGGGCTGGACCGGTACCGCCTACCAGGAAGCCGAAATGGGCAATACGGCCGTGCTAGCGATTGTCTTCGGTATCCTGATGGTGTTCCTGATCCTCGCCGCCCAGTATGAAAGCTGGTCGCTGCCGCTGGCGGTGCTGACCTCGACACCCTTTGCGTTTCTGGGGGGCGTTGGCGGTATCGTGCTGCGCGGCTTGGATACCAGTATCTACGTGGAAATCGGCCTGTTGGTGGTGGTCGGCCTGGCCGCCAAAAACGCCATCCTGATCGTCGAGTTTGCCGAGCTGCAGCGTAAAGAGCAGGGCAAGAGCATCAAGGAGGCCGCGATCACGGCGGCTGAGCTTCGCTTCCGGCCGATCATCATGACGTCGCTGGCGTTCATCTTCGGCACGCTGCCACTGGCGCTGGCGACCGGTGCAAGCGATGTCAGCAGTCACCATATCGGCACGACCGTCGCGGTAGGTATGGCCACGGTGGCTATTCTGGGCAGCCTGTTCGTGCCCAGCTACTATGTCATGATTGCCCAGACATCCGACTGGTTAGGCCGCAAGTTCCGGGGTAAGTCTCGGCAAGAGCCGTCAGCCCAGGAGCCGTGAGGTCAACAGACATCATTAATTGACGTATATATTGACGGGCATCATCGCTAGCGATGATGCCCGTTTTTTTATGCTGCACTGCTACATGTTATTGGCAATTCGGGAAGCTACGCTGACAAGACAAAGCTCAATAAAATTGAGCCAATGCGTAGGAGGTCACACGATGGATACCGTACGCCAGCTGTTAGTGAGTTTTCCGTTTATCCTGTTCAGCATATTGCTGCCGTTAGTTGGACTTTATTGGCTATTGGTCCTTCTGAGGATCGCCCCTGTGGAGCTTTTCGAACGAGACAGCCTGCGGGATGACCACCTGGCGAGCGCACTGGTCGCCCTCGGGTTTGCCGGCGTGCCGACGACGGTTGCTCTGAGCTGGCTGATCGTTTTGGCCGCTGGCATTACATTAGCGGTAGAGCTGCTGGTATTGCGGTGGCTGTCGGTCGGGCTGTTTATCGTGCCGATTGGCGTGGTGCTGCTATGGGCAAGCTTTGCCCTGGCATCGCCCATTGCGGAAAGTCTGTGTCGGCAGGTAGGGCCATGGTTTCATCGCCACCATGCCCGGCGTAGCTTGTTGGGCAAGTGTGTGCAAGTAACCCAGGCAAGCAGTGAAGGAAAGCCGGGGCGCGCGATTCTCACCGACGACCCTTCCTGCGAGGTGCAGTTGCTGGGTAAGCATGACCCAGCGGAAAACACAGGGGAATACCGTATACTGGTCAAGTACTTACCTAAAGAGGATGCGTTCCGGAGCGTCGCGCAGGATGCCTTTCTCGAAACCCGCACGCGCTTGCGTCGGCTTAAAGGCAAGTCCGGGTCGAGTGGCCCTTTAGCGCATCATTAGCGGTCAGTTTGTCTCGCTGGTGTCAGGCGAACGTCGCATCATGCTGATCAGCTGGTTCACCAGCGGGACACCCCGTTCGTAGATTGAAAACCGCGAAGGGTCTCTGATCCACTCATGGAAGAGGCCGGCGAGGGTTGCCTGGAGCAGATCGGTGGCAACCTCGGGTGATAGGCCTTGGATAAGCATCTGTTGCTCTTTGGAGATCAGCAGGTGCTGGTAAAGCGATTCACGGCATTCGTCGACGATTTCCTGCTGCATGGCAATAGGGTCGATGTCGCTGAAAAACTCACAGCGATGAATCAGGATGGCGTGCACCCGGCGCGAACGGGGATTCTGATCGAAGCGCTCCAAGCCTTGCAGGCAGGCAAGCCGAATCGCTTCCAGTGAGGAGACGTCGTGCTCCAGCGCCTCGATTTCGTCCACTAGATCCTGAAACGGCATGTGCACGCGTTCGAGCATGGCGCGAAACATATCGCCCTTGTTCTTGAAATGCCAATAGACCGCGCCCCGCGTCATGCCGGCGTGGCGGGCGATTTGCTCCAGCGAGGTACGGGCGACACCGTGTTCCATGAACATATCTTCCGCAGCATCAAGTAGCGCCTCGCGCGTGGCCGCTGCTTCAGCCTTTGTTTTTCTTGCCATGGAAACCCAACCTCGTCGACGTTATTTGTGCATATATCTTATCTGATTCTGCAATTATTTTACATTCAATTGTGTATGGAAGCGGTGTGTGGAAACGTATGGGTAAGCACTCACATATTCAGGGGGCTGATATTTCAGCGCGAGGCGGGTATAAAGAATAATTGGAAACGCTGTTTTTAAATGTCGTGTCAGTGCAAGCTATACGACCCGCAAAGCGAGACAATCCATAATGGCACGAGCCTCTTTTCAACTCGCCGGACACAGTATCGCGCCCGGCAAGCGCTTACAGATCGATGTGCCGGTCGCCCGGCTGTATACCCATACGCCTTTGCATATTCCCGTCGAGGTGGTGCACGGACGGCGCAGCGGGCCGGTAATGCTGGTGTGCGGCGGCATTCACGGCGATGAAATCAACGGGGTGGAAATCGTCCGCCGCGTATTACGTGCAAAAACCATCAATAGCCTGAAGGGCACCTTGATTGCCGTGCCGGTCGTCAATGTGTTCGCCTTCCTGCAGCAAACCCGCTACTTGCCCGACCGGCGGGATCTCAACCGCTGTTTTCCAGGCAGTGAATCCGGTTCCCTGGGTGGGCGTGTGGCGGCGTTGTTCCGCGAAGAGATCGTCGATCACGCCACGCACATCATCGATCTGCACACCGGGGCGATCCACCGCACGAACCTGCCGCAAATCCGCGCCCAGTTGAGCCCGGAAAGCGAAACCGAGCGCATGGCCGATGCCTTTGGCGCGCCGGTGGTGCTCAACGCCGAGCTGCGCGAGGGCAGCCTGCGCCACTATGCACAAAGTCGCGGTATTCCGGTGCTTACCTACGAAGCCGGGGAAGCGCTGCGCTTTGATGAATGGGCCATTGCTCCGGGAGTGCGCGGCGTGCTGCGGGTCATGCGCCGCCTGGGCATGCTCAGCGGCGAGCAGCGCCGCCGTTCGCCGGCCCCGGCGGAAGTCGCCAACGGGTCAAGCTGGGCACGGGCGCCGATCGACGGCATTCTGCGACCCAAGGTGCGCCTGGGCGCCCGCGTTGCCAAAGGCGAGGTGCTGGGCAAGGTGGCCGATCCGTTCGGCAACGATGAGGGTGACGTGCGCGCCATGGCCGATGGCATCGTCATCGGCATGAGCCGCTTACCGTTGGCCAACGAAGGCGAAGCCCTGTTCCACATCGCCCGTTTTGATGCCATCGAGGAAGCGGAAACGGCGATCGAAAGCTTTCAATCGAGTCTGACGCCTCTCCCTGACGCACTTTATTGACAATATCGATAACAGAAACCTATCAGCTCGATAGCCTGCAACTTACGGCCACGGATGGCAGTCAGTGCTTTGTTTAACTATAACTTATGACGTGACTAACGCAGCCAACTGGCCAGTGGCCAAGCTGTATCAGTAGACAAGCTGTAACAGTAGACAAGCTGTAACAGTAGAGACGGTGACTGGACAGTGACCGCGCCACCTCGAATGAAGGGAGAACTAACGATGGCAGGCGACAACCCCCATTACACGACAACTGAAGCAGGCAATCCGGTTGCAAGCGACGAGCATGCGCTTTCGGTAGGCCAAGACGGCCCGATTGTCATGCACGACCATTATCTCATGGAGCAGATGGCGGCGTTCAACCGCGAAATGATCCCCGACAGACAGCCCCACGCCAAGGGTAGTGGGGCGTTCGGCCATTTCGAGGTGACCCAGGATGTCAGCCAATACACCAAGGCCAAGTTCCTCCAGAAAGGCGCCAAAACCGATGTGGTGATACGCTTTTCAACCGTGGCGGGGGAAAGCGGTAGCCCGGATACCTGGCGCGACCCGCGTGGCTTTGCCGTGAAGTTTTATACCGAAGACGGCAATTTCGACATGGTGGGTAATAACACCCCCGTGTTCTTTGTCCGCGACCCGATGAAGTTTCAACACTTTATCCATTCGCAAAAGCGCCGTGCCGACAACGGCCTGCGCGACCACGACATGCAGTGGGATTTCTGGACGCTTTCGCCCGAATCCGCCCACCAGGTGACCTGGTTGATGGGTGACCGGGGCATTCCGGCCACCTGGCGGCACATGAACGGGTACTCGAGCCATACCTATATGTGGGTCAATGAAGATGGCGAGCGCTTCTGGGTGAAGTATCACTTCAAGACCGACCAGGGCATCAAATGCATGACCCAGCAGCAGGCCGATGAGATGGCCGGTAGCGATGCCGACTATCACCGTCGTGACCTGTTTGAGGCGATCGAGCGGGGGGATTACCCGACCTGGACGCTCAAGATGCAAATCATGCCCTTCGACGATGCCAAGACCTATCGCATCAACCCGTTCGACCTGACCAAGGTGTGGCCCCACGACGACTATCCGCTGATCGAGGTCGGCAAGCTCACGCTGGATCGTAATCCGACGGATTTCCACAGCCAGATCGAGCAGGCCGCGTTCGAGCCTAACAATATGGTCCCGGGAACGGGGCTATCACCGGACAAAATGCTCCTGGCACGCTCGATCTCCTATGCCGACGCCCACCGTGCCCGCCTGGGGGTCAACTACAAGCATATTCCGGTGAACACGCCCAAGAGCCCTGTGCACAGCTACGGCCAGGGCGGGGCGATGCGTATCAAGCATGCCACCGACCCGGTGTATGCACCGAATAGCAAAGGCGGTCCCAAAGCCGATCCGCAGCGCTACCCGGAAGATGCCGTTTGGTCCACGGACGGTCAGTTTGTGCGTGAGGCGTACACGCTTCGTTCCGATGACGATGACTGGCGCCAAGCGGGTGCGCTGGTCCGTGACGTCATGGACGATGCAGAGCGAGAGCGGCTGGTAAGCAACGTAGTGGGCCACCTTTCCGGTGGCGTGACCGAGCCGGTGCTTGAGCGGGCCTTTGAATATTGGCGCAACGTGGACCCAGAGATTGGCAAACGCATCGAACAAGGCGTGCGCGGCCAGTAACGGCTCAGCCGGTCACTAGATCGCGGCCCGTCACCGTTAAGCGATGGCGGGCTGTTTTGCGTCAGTAGGCTGGTTTGAAGGCTCGCGGACCAGGCTCAAGGCTTCGTCAAACAGGCGTAGTCCGGCACCTTCCTTGTGTGCGTGTTCCGACAGATGACGACGGAAGCGCCGCCCACCCGGGCAGCCCTGAAACAGACCCAGCAAATGGCGCGTGATGTGGTTGAGCTTGGCACCTTCGTCAAGCCGACGCTGTATGTAGGGGCGAAATGCCCGTGCAGCGTCCAGTCGGCTGGCGGCGGGGCCTGGCGTGCCGAACAGTTGCTCATCCACGCCCGCCAGTAGCCACGGGTTTTGATAGGCCTCGCGGCCCACCATCACGCTGTCAACGTGTTCAAGCTGCGCCTGGCATTCCTCAAGCGTTTTAATGCCGCCGTTGATCCCGATGTGCAGTTCGGGATGCTGCTGCTTCAAGCGATGCACACGCGGGTAATTCAGCGGAGGCACATCGCGGTTTTCCTTGGGCGATAAGCCTTGCAGCCAGGCTTTACGGGCATGAACGGTAAACGTCTGGCAGCCCGCATCCGCCACGGTGTCAATAAAGCGAGCCAGGTCCGCATCTTCATCCTGGTCATCAACGCCGATACGGCATTTTACCGTCACGGGGATCGACACCGACGCCTGCATGGCACGCACAGCCGCCGCGACTTTATCCGGGTAACCCATCAGGCAGGCGCCAATCATATTGTTCTGCACCCGATCGCTCGGGCAGCCGACGTTCAGGTTGACCTCGTCATACCCCCACGCCTCGGCAATCGCCGCGCACTCAGCAAGCTCAGCGGCATCGCTGCCACCCAGCTGCAAGGCAATCGGGTGCTCAACGTCGTCAAAACCCAAAAAACGCGCACGCGGCGTACCGTGCAAGATAGCCCCGGTGGTCACCATCTCGGTATACAGCAACGCACGCTTGGTCAAGGTGCGTGCGAAGGCTCTGTAGTCTCTCGTAGTCCAGTCCATCATAGGCGCAACCGAAAACCGGCGTGCCGCGTCTGCTGGGTTAACGTTCGTCATATCAATCACTTGCATACTCGGTATGCGGTATAAAGACACGCCCTGAAACAGGTGTAAATAATACACCGTAGCGGACGCATAGAATCGGGGATAATTGATGTGAGATTGTACGCAAAAAAGGCCATTCAGCCCAGAGCGAAGACCGACTCTCAGCGTGGGTGAAATCGACTTCGGGTCAATGGTGTTAGGTCCGGCTATGGGTTAGGCTTTTTGTATGTAGTGAAGCAAGCGACCGCTTGATAACGACGGGGAGAAGGGAATGGAATTTGTCGCTATATTGGCTGGTTTAGCCGTTATGGTTATCTGCTGGGTTTTGCTTGTTAAGTCCATGAGGATTAACGGGCGTCCCACGTGGTGGCGTCACTTTGCTTCAGCTTCATTTTCGCCACTGACCTTTGCCGGGGGATCGTTGATAGTCGGTAGCTTTTTGGGGGTGACCGACCCAGATGGCGAGACATGGGGCTTTGCGGGTGTTATCGCTGGCTTATTGGTGCTATTACCGGTGTCCATCACTTTGGGGGTTTCATGGGGTGCTGCGAAGCGGAAGCAATTAAATCGCCCTGCGGGCGATAACCATACGTAGCCAAAGCCAAGCACAGGCCGACAACCTAAGCTTTCAACCGGGCCAACGGCTACCAACAAAGAACCATACTCATCATCTGGTGCATTAGCATCGATAGTGGCGTTTTCTGGTCTCGCCATGGCACCCGATAATCCTTTCTTCGATCAGTGGCTTATTTCTCTGTGTATGTGGCAGGGGAGTGATAAGCTGGCGGCTATGGTGGTCGAGGAGCGGATATGCATCAAATGAAGACAGGTTTCAGGCTAACGTTGGTTGGCATCATGTTATCCACCATGACACTGCTTGTAGGCTGTGGTGACGGGGATGAGCAGGCTGCGGACGAACAGGCCCGCGAGACGGCAGAGGCGGCAGCCCAAGAAGAAGCTGCGAGTCGCGAAGCGGAGGCGCAGAGCGAACCGGCCGAGGACGTAGAGCCGTTGGATGTTCGAATTCTTGTCTCGGCGTCGATTGGTTCAGACCGTCGCTTGCAGGTCGAAGGTGAGACCAACCTGCCCGATGGCGCTCAGGTGCAGGTGATTGTCGAGCGTGAACTGAGCCGCGTGCGTTGGCGCGAGCGGGTCGATGTTGAGCAAGGGCAGTTTGTCGCGGGGCCCTTTGGCCCCGGCAGTGGTTTACCGGACGGTGGCTATAGTGTCAGGGTGGAGTTGTCCGAAGCCACCGTTCAACCCAGAGCCGTGCAGCAGCGCATCGGTGAAAAAGGGGAGTATCTGACGGGGGAGCTAGTCACTCAATCCCGCCATGGCCTGGGTCAGATTGCCGCTTACACCACACGTTTTATGGTTGGCAACCAGCCCAGACAGTCGCGGGGGAACGCAGAGTTACTCCAGACGCCATGAAATGCCCTTCAGGCGGATCGCCAGTGCGCTAACAGTACGGCTTGAATAGTAACGTCGCTGGTCGCTTTGCTTAGCTGTTTAAGGTGAAGTTTATCGTCCTGCTCCACCAGGTACAGGCCGCTCTTGTGGAAGACGTGGGTGGGGCCCAGCAGGAGCAGGTCGCCCGGCTTGGCCGGTGCAAAGTCGCTACCTGGGACCGGTGTCACCATGATGCAGGGAGCTTTCCAGTTGGCCTTGAGCGGTAAATGATCAGGCACGGTCATCGACGTTGACTGCACCTGTTCCCAGGGTAGTGGTCCTTCGTGGCTGAGCGTCAACAAGAGTGGGGCGCTGTCACCCTCAAGCAATGTGGCGAGCGAGCAGTCCAGGGATTCGGCCAATGCCACCAGACGCTCATGGCCGATTTGCTTGATGGCTCCGGACTCCCAATAAGAAATGGTGACATCCGATACGCCAACTTTACGTGCTAGGGCAGCTTTGTTGAGCTTGGCCCGAAGTCGCAGTTGCTTGATACGTGAGCCTAGCGATTCCATTTCGTTTTCCTGTCGATGAGCGGCGTCGCTCGTTTAAAAATGTCCATCAAAGTGATGGCGTTAAAATAGGGTCTTTGCTGAAAATGAGACCTGGATTCCGCTGATCAGCGCTACGATATACTAAGCGATTGTGCAATAACGCGCATTTTTTCCAGACAACGTTTATTTAACCCCGTATCTGACGCTTTCTGGCGGCAGTCGTTCCCTACGCGATGGTGTTGGTTAAGCACAGGGTGCGTATAATATCGCCACGCTTTTTGCCAAAAGGACGCTCCAATGACCGTACGTACCCGAATTGCGCCATCGCCGACGGGAGATCCCCATGTCGGTACGGCGTATATTGCGCTGTTTAATCTATGTTTCGCACGTCAGCACGGCGGCCAGTTTATCCTGCGTATCGAAGACACCGATCGGGTGCGCTCCACGCCAGAATCGGAACAGATGATTCTTGATTCGCTGCGCTGGTTGGGCCTTGAGTGGGATGAAGGCCCAGATGTGGGTGGGCCGCACGGTCCGTATCGGCAAAGCGAACGTGGCGATATTTACGCGCAATATGCCCAGCAACTGCTGGATGAAGGGCATGCGTTCAAGTGTTATCGCACCAGCGAAGAGTTGGATGAGCTGCGTGAGGCACGTAAGGCTGCCGGTATGCAGTTAGCCCTAAAACCTGCCGATCTGGCATTGGATGAGGCCGAAGCGGCGCGTCGGGCGGCAGAAGGCTGGCCCTTTGTGGTGCGGATGAAGGTGCCAAGCGACGGCGTGTGTATAGTCGATGACATGCTCCGTGACAGCATTGAAGTAGACTGGGCGCAGGTAGACGCCCAGATTCTGCTGAAATCGGATGGCATGCCCACCTATCACCTGGCCAATGTGGTAGATGACCATTTGATGGGCATTACCCATGTGCTGCGGGGTGAGGAGTGGATCAATTCCGCCCCCAAACACCAGTTGCTTTACGAATATTTCGGTTGGGAGATGCCGCAGCTTTGCCACATGCCGCTGTTGCGCAATCCGGATAAGTCGAAGCTTTCAAAGCGCAAGAATCCCACGTCGATTAATTACTACCGCCGCATGGGCTTCCTCCCTCAGGCGGTGACCAACTACCTGGGCCGAATGGGCTGGTCGATGCCCGACGAGCGCGAAAAATTCAGCCTTGCGGAAATGATGGCGGCTTTCGATGTTCAGCGCGTCTCATTGGGCGGGCCGGTTTTCGACCTGGAAAAGCTGACCTGGCTGAACGGGGTCTACATTCGCGAAGACCTTGACGACGACGGGTTACTGATGGCACTGCGTGAGTGGGCCTTTAATGAGGACTATGTAAAGCAGATTCTGCCGCAGATTCGCCCCCGTATCGAAACCCTTGCCCAGGCAACGCCGTTGGCGGGTCACTTCTTTTCCGGGCTGCCCGAGCTGAAAGAGCAGGACTTCGACAGCGTCAAGTTGGAAAAAGACGAGTTGGTGAAGCTGCTGCAATTTCTGGTCTGGCGTTTTGAAGTGGTGCCAGCGTGGCACAAAGAAGCACTTCTTGAAGAAGTGAAGGCATTGGCCGGGCACTTTGATTTGAAAATGAAGGCTTTCCTGGCGCCTGTGTTCATCGCCATTACTGGTAGCGCCACCAGCACTTCGGTGATGGATGCGATGGCGATTCTGGGCTCGGACGTCACGCGAGCACGGCTTCGCCATGCGATCGAGGTGTTAGGCGGTGTTTCCAAGAAGCAGGCCAAGCGTCTTGAAAAAGAGTTTCGCGACCTATAAAAACCGTCCATTCTCACGACCATAATATTTTGGCATTTCCTGGTTGACGAAGGCGAGCGTAATCAGTAATATACGCTCGTCTTCGCGACACGTGGGGCCTTAGCTCAGCTGGGAGAGCGCAACACTGGCAGTGTTGAGGTCAGCGGTTCGATCCCGCTAGGCTCCACCAATCTTGATGTCGTCATACGCGAAGCGTGCTTGAAACGTCCCATTCGTCTAGTGGTCCAGGACACCGCCCTTTCACGGCGGTAACAGGGGTTCGAACCCCCTATGGGACGCCACCATCATCATTCAGCATTATCCCCTCCCTAATTTGGCAGTGCTATAAAGCTCACTTCATGTGCTTACCCACGGCTATGTCTCGCTGTTTTACAACCCCTGTTATGCGCTGAAAATCCGCTGATTTAGGGTATTTTGTACTTGACTTGTCCACTTTTGCGTTTTTTTGAGACAGGTTGTGCACAACCCGGCGATGCGCGTGCGCTAAATCATTGTTTTATCATTATCTGTTTAAAAACAGTAGCTTACGTAAGGTTAAAAAATGACCAATTTAAGACGTCCCCGCTAATCATGGCGATTGTGGGACGTTTTCTAGTGGTTGTGAACAGGGTTATCCACAGATAGTGTGGAAAACCCTGTTGGGGTTAATAGCAGGGTGAAAAGTCAAGCATCTATTGCGCTTTGCGCAGACGTTTTAGCAGCGATGAGGTGTCCCAGCGGCCGCCACCGAGTCGTTGTACATCGGCATAAAATTGGTCCACCAGAGCGGTCACCGGCAAGGTGGCGTCAAAGTGGCGTGCCTGGGCTAGACAGATAGCCAGGTCCTTGCGCATCCAGTCCACCGCGAAGCCGTGCTCGTACTCATCGGCAATCATCGTTTTATGGCGGTTTTCCATTTGCCAGGAGCCGGCGGCGCCTTTGGACACTACGTCGATCACTCGCTGCTGGTCGAGGCCCGCCTGTTCGGCAAAATGCAGCCCTTCGGCAAGCCCCTGTACCAGGCCCACAATACAAATCTGGTTGACCATCTTGGTGAGCTGTCCACTGCTGGCGCTGCCCATCAGCGTCACCGCGCGGGCGTAATGGGCAAGCAGCGGTTCGAGCGTATCGAAGTGCGCTTGTTGGCCACCACACATGATGGTGAGCGCACCATTTTCTGCTCCTTGCTGGCCGCCTGAAACGGGGGCGTCGAGAAAGGCGATGCCCTGCTGGCGGCAGGCGGCATCAAGCTCCAGGGCGAGATCCGCCGATGCCGTGGTGTGATCAACCAGAAAGCTGCCGCTTGTCATGCCGTGGAGCACGCCGTTTTCCCCGGTTGTCACTTGCCTCACATCGTCATCGTTGCCAACGCACACCAGGACAAGGTCGGCGCCTTCAGCGGCTTCGCGGGGTGTGGCGTGGGCACTGCCGCCGTATTCGCTTACCCAGGCGTCAGCTTTGCTGCTGGTGCGGTTGTACACGCGTGTGGTGAGACCTTGTTGGGCAAGATGCCCTGCCATGGGATAGCCCATAACGCCTAAACCGATAAATGCGACTGTCTGGATCGTAGCCATAAATCACCTAATTGTTGGTGTGTTGTGAATTAGCGATGGCGGAAATGCAAAAGGCCACCCTGGGGCGGCCTTTGCATGCTCATTTCACTCTGCGTAACGCGGCTTACTTTTTGGGGTAGTCGCGCTGGTCGTGGCCAATGTAAAGCTGGCGCGGACGACCGATCTTGTAGCTTTCGCTGAGCATCTCGTGCCAATGCGAAATCCAGCCGATGGTGCGGGATACCGCAAAGATCACCGTGAACATGTTTCTCGGAATGCCCATGGCTTTCAGGATAATGCCTGAATAGAAATCGACGTTCGGATACAGCTTGCGCTCAATGAAGTACTCATCTTCAAGGGCGATCTGCTCCAGACGCTTGGCGATTTTCAGCTGCGGATCGTCGGCCATGCCGAGCTCGGCCAGCACTTCGTCGCAGGTCTCTTTCATCACCTTGGCGCGCGGGTCGAAGTTGCGATAAACACGGTGACCAAAGCCCATCAGCTTGAACGGGTCGTCTTTATCCTTGGCTTTATCGACAAAGCGCTGAATGTTCTCTTCAGACTCGTCACCGATTTCGTCGAGCATCGCCAGCACGGCTTCGTTGGCACCGCCATGCGCCGGTCCCCACAGGGCCGCAATGCCAGCGCTGATGCAGGCGTAGGGGTTGGCGCCGGTCGAGCCTGCCAGGCGAACGGTAGAGGTGGACGCGTTTTGCTCGTGATCCGCATGCAGCATGAAGATGCGGTCCATGGCTTTGGCGTATACCGGGTTGATTTTGTACTCTTCACACGGATTGCTGAACATCATGTAGAGGAAGTTCTCTGCATAGCTCAGCTCGTTGCGTGGATAGTTGAACGGCTGGCCGATGTTGTACTTGTACGACATCGCAGCGATCGTCGGCATCTTGGCGATCAGGCGGATAGCGCTTATCTCGCGGTCTTCTTCTTTAGTGATGTCCATGTGGTCGTGGTAGAAAGCGGCTAGACCACCAACGACACCACACAGGATCGACATCGGATGCGCATCGCGGCGAAATCCTTTGAAGAAGTTGTTGATCTGATCGTGAACCATGGTGTGGTTACGAATGCGCGACGCAAAGGCTTCGTATTGCTTGTCGTCAGGCAGATCACCAAAAAGCAGGGTGTAGCAAAGTTCTACGAAATTGGACTCTTTCGCCAGTTGGTCAATGGGGTAGCCGCGGTGCAGCAGTACGCCCTTGCCGCCATCGATATAGGTAATGGCAGACTGGCAGGAAGAGGTGGCCATGAAGCCTGGGTCGTAGGTGAACAGGCCCTCGGCACCCAAGGCGCGAACGTCGATAACGTCTGGGCCAAGTGAGCCGGAGTACATTGGTAGTTCGATCGTTTTATCTAGACCGTCTACCGTTAATGTTGCTTTCCTGTCAGCCATGCTGGCCTCCTTTCGAGTTCGGGTTGGGACGTAAAGTCGGTGCTGCGCATACCGCGCCGGCGAAAAGGCTTGCCCACTATAGAAGCGTGCGTCATTTTGTCAATTAGCCCTATCGCTAGGTATGCTTGTACAGTGTGTCTTGTCTTGGTTAATGATTGTCCATGGTTGATGCGTCGCTTTGAGCGGAAAATGCTATCACGGGGATAATACGTTAACCTGCTTACTAACGAGCTTGCTTACCGACACTATAGCGATGCTGCGATGCAAAATCGACTCACAATACAGAGTTTTTTCTTGCACAATGGTCGAGTAAAGCCTTAGTTCGGTTTGTCAGCGGGGGCTAAGCTTCTTATAATCTCTGGCGCACGACCGGTAGGCTGGTGGTCGTGCCAGACTTGGCAACGGCCGAGCCCCTTCCAGTAATCACTGCCCGCTCGGGCTATGCCCGACCTGTCGCAGAGCGGGCCAATAAGAGTGTGTATAAGCCGTGAATAGCAAACGACCCGTAAATTTAGACCTGACGACGATACACTTTCCCCTTCCGGCATTGACGTCGATTGCGCACCGCATCACCGGTGTCATCCTTTTTGTTGGCCTCATTTTCGCTTTCTGGGCACTTGGTGAATCACTGTCTTCACCGGCAGGCTTTGATGCTGTGAGCAGTGCCCTGGCCAATAACTTTTTCGCCAAGTTTGTGGCCTGGGGCCTGCTGTCGGCGCTGGCATTCCATTTCGTCGCAGGCATTAAACACCTGCTGATGGATGCCAACATTGGTGTCACGCTCGAGGGTGGTGTGAAAAAAGCGCAGATCACTGTGGTGGTAAGCGCGATTCTGATTATTCTGGCAGGAGTCTGGGTATGGTAACCAACGTCACAAGCTTTGGCCGTAGCGGCCTGTCCGACTGGCTGATGCAGCGTTTTTCAGCGGTGGTGCTGGCCATTTACACCGTGTTCATGGTGGCCTACCTGCTGCTTCATCCTGACCTGGATTACTACGCCTGGACCGCGCTGTTCGATCAGACCTGGATGCGGATTTTTTCCCTGCTGGCCTTTATCTCGGTAGCAGCGCACGCCTGGATAGGCCTGTGGACCGTGACGACCGACTATCTTAAATCCACCTTCGTTCGCGTAGGTGCCCAGTCTCTCATCATTCTGGCCATCTTTGTGTACCTGGTGTGGGGCATTCAAATTCTGTGGGGAGCTTGATACATGTCTAACCTACGTAGCCTGACCTTTGACGCCATTATCATCGGTGGCGGTGGCTCTGGCCTGCGCGCTGCTCTAGAGCTTGCGAAATCCGGTAAGAAGACAGCCGTATTGTCGAAAGTGTTCCCAACGCGTTCCCACACAGTTTCTGCCCAGGGTGGGATCACCTGTGCCATCGCGTCTTCCGACCCGAATGACGACTGGCGCTGGCACATGTATGACACCGTCAAGGGCGGCGACTATATCGCTGACCAGGATGCCTCGGAGTACATGTGTTCTGAGGGCCCGAAAGCGGTCTTCGAGCTTGAGCACATGGGCCTGCCGTTCTCGCGCTTCGATAACGGTCGCATTTACCAGCGCCCGTTCGGCGGCCAGTCGAAAAACTTCGGCGAAGGTGGCCAGGCCGCACGTACCTGCGCCGCGGCCGACCGTACCGGCCACGCCCTGTTGCACACGCTGTACCAGAACAACCTCAAGAACAACACGACGTTCTTGAACGAATGGTACGCGGTGGATCTGGTCAAGAATGCCGAAGGCGATGTGGTGGGCTGTATCGCCATGTGCATCGAGACCGGCGAAGTGGTTCACGTCAAATCGAAAGCCACGGTGCTGGCGACCGGCGGTGCAGGGCGTATCTACGCCTCGACCACCAACGCCCTGATCAACACCGGCGACGGTATCGGGATGGCGCTGCGCGCTGGCTTCCCGATGCAGGACATGGAAATGTGGCAGTTCCATCCCACCGGTATTTACGGTGCGGGCACGCTGGTCACCGAAGGCTGCCGTGGTGAAGGTGGTTACCTGATCAACAAGGACGGCGAGCGCTTCATGGAGCGTTATGCGCCGAACGCCAAAGACCTGGCGGGCCGCGACGTGGTCGCGCGTTCCATGGTCATGGAAATTCTGGAAGGTCGTGGCTGCGGCGAGAACGGCGATCACGTCTTCCTGAAGCTTGACCACCTGGGTGAAGAGGTCCTTGGCAAGCGCCTGCCGGGTATCGTCGAGCTGTCCAAGACGTTTGCCCACGTCGATCCTGCGAAAGATCCGATTCCGGTCGTGCCGACCTGCCACTACATGATGGGCGGTATTCCGACCAACATTCATGGCCAGGCGATCACTCAGGACGAAAGCGGCAAAGACCATATCGTGAATGGCCTGTACGCCTGCGGTGAAGCAGCGTGCGTATCGGTTCACGGGGCCAACCGTCTGGGTGGTAACTCACTGCTCGACCTGGTGGTCTTCGGTCGTGCCGCGGGCATGTTTATCGAAGGCGCGCTAAACGAAGGTATCGAGTATCTCGACGCGTCCGAATCGGACGTCGAGTTTGCCATGAAGCGCATCACTCGCTGGAACGAGTCGGAGGGTGGCGAAAGCATCCCTGCGCTGAAGGCAGAGCTTCAAGACATCATGCAGACGTCTTTCGGTGTTTTCCGCGAAGAGAAAAACATGCAGGAAGGCGTCAAGAAGCTGGAAGAACTTCGCAGCCGTATTGCGAACGCTCACCTGCCTGACAAATCCAATGCGTTCAACACTGCACGCGTTGAAGCCCTGGAACTCGATAACCTGATGGAAGTGGCCGAAGCGACGGCGATCGCGGCCCTTGAGCGTAAAGAAAGCCGTGGTGCGCACTCGCGCTACGACTACCCTGACCGTGATGATGTCAACTGGCTGAAGCACTCGCTCTACTTCCCGATGTCCAAAGAGCTGAAGAAGCGCGACGTCAACTTCAAGCCGAAAACCGTTGATACGTTCGAGCCCAAGGTTCGTACCTACTAATCTCTGCAACGAGAGGGAGTCACCATGTCCAATCTTCAGGTATCCATATACCGCTATAACCCGGAAACCGACTCCGCACCCTACATGCAGGAGTTTCAGGTCGACACCAAGGGTCGCGATGTAATGGTGCTGGATGTTCTTCATATGATGAAGGAGCAAGACAGCGGTCTGGCGTTTCGCCGTAGCTGCCGCGAAGGGGTTTGCGGCTCAGACGGCATGAACATGAACGGCAAGAATGGTCTGGCCTGTATTACACCGTTGTCGGAAGTTGTGAAAGGCAACAAGCTGACCCTGCGTCCGTTGCCCGGCTTGCCGGTCATTCGCGATATGGTCGTCGATATGGGGCTGTTCTATAAGCAGTACGAGCGTATTCAGCCGTACCTGCAGAATGACACCCCAGCGCCGGCGATCGAGCGTCTGCAGTCGCCGGAAGAGCGCGACAAGCTGGACGGCCTGTACGAGTGCATCCTGTGCGCTTGCTGCTCAACCTCGTGCCCGTCTTTCTGGTGGAACCCGGACAAGTTTGTCGGCCCGGCAGGCCTGCTGCAGTCGTATCGCTTCCTCGCGGATTCGCGGGATACGGCGACCAGCGAGCGCTTGACCGATCTGGAAGATCCGTTTTCCGTGTTCCGCTGCCGCGGCATCATGAACTGTGTGGCGGTATGTCCGAAAGGGCTGAACCCGACGCGGGCGATCGGCAAGATTCGTGAGATGCTGCTGGCAGATGCCACGTAAAAAAGGGGCTTTTATGCATAAAAAGCGGATACCACTTAAGTTGCGCACAAATGGTACTTAAATCGTGGCGCTTCGCTTGTTATCATAGTGCATGTCATCTGGTGCGGCGACGCGTCGCACCACTTGACCAGTCAAGTTTAAAAGCCGGTGCCGAGAGTACCGGCTTTTGAGCATGAACTGACAAGAAATTGAATTGAAAAGGGTTTCCGGCCTCTGGTCGGTGCCGCCGGCAAATGTCCCGCCCCGCCGGCAGGGCAATACCGATGTCGCCGCGGTGACGCGACGATGCCGATACCACCCCATCAGTGCAGGGTGACCAAGAAATGCAACAAGGCATAATGGAGTTGATGTGGCGTTCCTCTCACGTTAGTGGTGGCAACGCTCACTACGTGGAAGCGCTTTACGAGCAGTACCTCGCCGATTCTGAATCTGTCCCTGACGAGTGGCGCAACTATTTTGACCAGTTGCCTCGCCCGGAGGGCAGTGCCTCTCACGATGTTCCGCTAAGTCCTATTCGTGATCAGTTCTATCAGTTGGGCCGTGAAAATCGCCCTGCTCGGGTAGCTGCCGCTGAAAGTGGCGAAAACAAGAAGCAGGTGAAAGTCCTGCAGCTGATCAACGCTTACCGCTTTCGTGGTCATCAAAAGGCCAATATCGACCCGCTGGGCCTGCGTAATCCCACCCCCGTCCCCGATCTCGACCTTTCTTTCCACCAGCTTTCAAAAGCTGACCTGGACACCGAGTTTCAGACTGGTTCTTTCTTTCTAGGTATCGACAAGGCGCCGTTGCGCGATATCGTCGATGCCCTGGATCGCACCTACTGTCGCTCGATTGGCTGCGAGATCATGCACATTGTCGATACCGAGGAAAAGCGCTGGCTACAGCGGCGTTTCGAATCGGTACGCAGTGCACCCAAGTTCAGCGATGACGTGCGTAAGCACGTGCTGGAACGCCTGACGGCGGCCGAAGGTCTGGAAAACTACCTGGCGTCCAAGTACCCGGGTACCAAGCGCTTCGGTCTGGAAGGCGGCGAAGCCTTTGTACCGATGATGGACGAACTTATCCAGCGGGCAGGCGGTTACGGCACAAAAGAAGTCGTCATTGGGATGGCCCACCGCGGGCGACTCAACCTGCTGGTCAACATCCTGGGTAAAAACCCGGCGGATCTGATCGACGAGTTCGACGGCAAGAAAGTCATCGAGCGCGGTTCGGGCGACGTCAAGTATCACCAGGGCTTTAGCTCGAATGTCATGTCGCCAGGCGGCGAAGTCCACCTGGCCATGTCGTTCAACCCGTCGCATCTGGAAATCGTCGCGCCCGTTGTTGAGGGCTCGGTACGTGCCCGTCAGGACCGTCGTAACGACGAAGAGGGCAGCAAGGTCCTGCCCATCAACGTCCACGGCGACGCGGCCTTTGCCGGTCAGGGCGTGGTCATGGAGACATTCCAGATGTCCCAGACCCGCGCCTACAAGACCGGCGGCACGGTTCACATCGTCATCAACAACCAGGTGGGCTTTACCACGTCCCACCCGCAGGATTCGCGCTCCACGGAATACTGTACTGATATCGCCAAGATGGTACAGGCGCCGATTTTCCACGTTAACGGCGATGATGCGGACGCGGTTCTTCACGCGACTCAGGTGGCGCTGGACTATCGGCAGGAGTTCAAGAAAGACGTGGTCATCGATCTCGTCTGCTATCGTCGGCGCGGCCATAACGAAGCCGACGAGCCGTCCGGTACCCAGCCGATGATGTACTCGAAGATCAAGGACCATCCTTCTTCGCGTACCTTATATGCCAAGCGTCTGGTCGAGCAGGGCGTCTTGTCTGAAGAAGACGCCAAGGCGATGATTGAAACCTACCGCGATGACCTGGTGGCCGGTAATCACGTGGCCAATGCGCTGGTTCAGGAGCCCAACAAGTCCTTGTTCGTCGACTGGACGCCTTACCTTGGCCATGAGTGGACCGGCAATGCCGATACCACCTTCGACATGAAGCGGCTGCAGCAGCTGGCGGCGAAAATGTGCGAGATCCCGGACGGGGTCGATGTGCAGCGTCAGGTTGCCAAGATTTACGAAGATCGCCGCAAGATGCAGGCCGGTGGCATGGGGATCAACTGGGGGTTTGCCGAAACGCTGGCTTATGCCACCTTGATCGATCAGGGGCACCCGGTGCGTATTACCGGTCAGGATGTCGGCCGCGGCACTTTCTCTCACCGCCATGCGGTTGTGCACAATCAGAAAGATGGCACCACCTTCGTGCCGTTGCAGAATCTGTCGGACGGTCAGCCGCGCTTTACCATCCACGACTCCATTCTGTCGGAAGAAGCCGTGTTGGCCTTTGAATACGGTTACTCGACCACGGCTCCCAATGACCTGGTCATCTGGGAAGCCCAGTTCGGTGACTTCTTCAACGGCGCGCAAGTCGTGGTGGATCAGTTCATTTCCTCGGGTGAGACCAAATGGGGCCGCTTATGCGGTTTAACCATGCTCCTGCCCCATGGTTATGAAGGCCAGGGTCCCGAGCACTCCTCCGCCCGTCTGGAGCGTTTCCTGCAGATGTGTGCCGAGCACAATATGCAGGTGTGTGTGCCGACCACCCCCGCGCAGATTTATCACTTGCTGCGTCGTCAGGTGATTCGCCCGTTGCGCAAGCCGCTGGTGGTGATGTCACCCAAGTCGCTTCTGCGTCACAAGCAGGCGGTTTCCAGCCTTGAAGACCTGGCCCATGGCAAGTTCCATATGGTGCTGGCAGACCAGGCCGAGCTGACCGCTGAGAAAGTGAAGCGCGTGATCCTGTGTGCGGGCAAGGTTTACTATGATCTTGTGAATTGGCGTGCTGAGAACGAGCGCCACGATACGGCGATCCTGCGCCTTGAGCAGCTCTACCCCTTCCCTAAAGAAGAGCTTCTTGAAGCCCTTCAGGCATATACCCAGTTGGAAGACATTGTCTGGTGCCAGGAAGAGCCGTTGAACCAGGGTGCCTGGTACTCAAGTCAGCACCATATGCGTTCCGTGGCCGACATGCTGAAAGATGGCCTGGGACGTGAGTTGAAATTCGCAGGACGCCCGGCCTCTGCTGCTCCGGCAGCGGGCTATATGTCCGTCCATACTGAACAGCAGCGCCAGCTGGTGGAAGACGCGTTTAATCTTTAAGCGCCCACCGGATTTAGAGAACACATAAGGGAAACGACATGGCTACCGAGATCAAAGCGCCAACCTTTCCGGAATCCGTTGCCGAAGGCACCGTCGCCGCCTGGCATAAGAAGCCGGGTGACAGCGTTGAGCGTGACGAGCTGATCGTCGAGATCGAAACCGACAAAGTGGTGCTCGAAGTCGTCGCACCGGAAGCGGGTACGCTAACCGACGTGATGGCCGACGAAGGCGATACCGTCGAGTCCGAGCAGGTGCTGGGCAAAATCGGCGAAGGCGAAGCCTCCGGCGATAGCAGCAAGAAAGAAGCCACATCTTCTGGCGATGACAGCGCTGAAAAGGCATCTGAAGACAAGTCATCAGACGACAAGCAAGACGCACCCAAAAAAGCCAGCGGTGGCGGCAAGCAGCATGAAGTGAAAGCGCCAAGCTTCCCGGAGTCGGTCCAGGAAGGCACGGTCGCGACCTGGCACAAGAAAGTCGGCGAAGCGGTCAAGCGCGATGAAGTGCTGGTGGATATCGAAACCGACAAGGTCGTGCTTGAAGTTGTTGCCCCGGCCGATGGTGCACTGTCCGAGATCAAGGCCGAAGAAGGCAGCCAGGTTGAATCAGAGGCCGTGCTTGCGACCTTCACCGAAGGTGCCGGTGGCGAAAGCAGCGGCGGCGATGACGCCAAACCGGCCAAGGATGAAAGCAGCGACGACGACGGCGCCGATGAAAAAGTCGGTGACAAGATCCTCGCACCGGCTGCTCGCAAGATGGTGGCGGAGCACGACCTGGACGTCGCCAAGATCGAAGGCACCGGCAAGGGCGGCCGCATTCTGAAAGAGGATGTGCAGAAAGCGGTGAAATCAGGTTCTGCCAAGAAAGCTTCCGGCGGCGCTGCAGCGCCAAAAGGTGCTGCGGCAGCTGCGACGACCACCGCGGTAGAGGGTGAGCGACCAGAAAAACGCGTGCCGATGAGCCGCCTGCGTCAAACCATCGCCAAGCGCCTGGTAGAGGCTCAGCAAACGGCTGCCATGCTGACCACTTACAACGAAGTGGACATGACAGCCGTGATGGAATTGCGTGCGCAGTACAAGGACACCTTCCTGAAGGCGCACGATACCAAGCTTGGTTTCATGGGCTTTTTCGTCAAGGCCGCTTCCGAGGCGCTCAAGCGCTTCCCGGACGTCAACGCCTCCATCGACGGTACCGACATCGTCTATCATGGCTACCAGGATATCGGCGTTGCCGTGTCCACGCCGCGTGGCCTGGTCGTGCCGGTACTGCGCGACACCGACAGCATGAAAATCGCCGATGTCGAGAAGACGATCGTCGACTTCGGTAAGCGTGCCCGTGACGGTAAGCTCGGCATCGACGAAATGCAGGGCGGTACCTTTACGATCACCAACGGCGGTATCTTCGGCTCGCTGATGTCGACCCCGATTATCAATCCGCCGCAAACCGCCATCCTGGGGATGCACAAGATTCAGGAACGCCCCATGGCGGTCAATGGCAAGGTCGAGATTCGCCCCATGATGTACCTGGCGGTTTCCTATGATCACCGCATGATCGACGGCAAAGACGCCGTGCAATTCTTGGTGACCATCAAAGAGCTGCTGGAAGATCCCGCACGCCTGTTGCTGGACGTGTAAGGGTCACAACGACCTGTCACATACTCACGTTCAATTGCACTCTGCCTTCTGCCCCAAAAGGGAGAAGGCACCCAAGCTAAAGGAGCCAACATGGCTGACAAGTTTGATGTGATCGTTATCGGTGCCGGCCCCGGTGGTTATGTCGCTGCCATCCGTGCGGCGCAACTCGGGCTGAAAACCGCCTGTGTCGAAAAGTGGATCGGCAAGGAAGGCAACGTCGTGCACGGCGGTACCTGCCTGAACGTCGGCTGTATCCCGTCCAAGGCGCTGCTCGAAGCATCGCACAAGTTCGTCGAAGCGAAAGACGATTTCGACGACCTGGGTATCCAGGCCGGTGACGTCACCATGGACGTCAAAAAGATGATGGCGCGCAAGGACAAGATCGTTAAGAACTTGACCGGCGGCATCTCGGGGCTGTTCAAGGCCAACGGCGTCACCGCCATTGATGGTACCGGTAAGGTGATTTCCGCCAAGCAGGTGGAAGTGACCGATAAAGACGGCAAGGCCACCACCTATGACGCCGATAACATCGTCGTGGCGGCGGGCTCTGTGCCGGTGGAAATTCCGCCGACCCCGCTGGTCGAAGGACTGGTTGTCGACTCCACCGGTGCACTGGAATTCCAGGAAACACCCAAGCGTCTTGGCGTGATTGGTGCCGGTATCATTGGCCTGGAACTGGGTAGCGTGTGGAACCGCCTGGGCTCCGAGGTCACCGTGCTCGAAGCCATGGATTCCTTCCTGCCCATGGTCGACGGTGCCATCGGTAAAGAAACCCAAAAGCTGCTCAAGAAACAGGGCCTGGACATCAAACTGGGCGCTCGCGTCACCGGCTCGGAAACCAACGGCGAAGAAGTGACCGTCAAGTACACCGACGCTGACGGCGAGCAGGAAATGACCTTCGACAAGCTGATCGTCTGTGTCGGTCGTCGTCCTTATACCAAGGGCGTCATCGACGACGGTGTCAGCGTCGAGCTGGACGAACGCGGCTTTATCTTCGTCGACGACCAGTGCCGTACCAATGTCCCGGGCGTTTACGCCATTGGCGACTGCGTGCGCGGCCCGATGCTGGCGCACAAGGCCTCGGAAGAAGGCATCATGGTGGCGGATATCATCGCGGGCCATAAGGCCGAGATGAACTACGACGCCATTCCCAACGTTATCTACACCTTCCCGGAAGTCGCGTGGGTGGGGATTACCGAGGAAGAAGCCAAAGCCAAGGGTATTAACGTCAAGACCGGTAGTTTCCCCTTTGCGGCCAGTGGCCGGGCGATGGCCAACAACGCCACAGAGGGCAATGCCAAGATCATCGCCGATGCGGAAACCGACCGCATTCTGGGCATGCACATCGTTGGCCAGCACGCCGGGGAGATGATTGCACAGGGCGTGATTGCCATGGAATTCGGTTCCAGTGCCGAAGACCTGGCGCTGACTTGCTACGCTCACCCGACCATGTCGGAAGCGGTGCATGAAGCGGCGCTCGCGGTTGAAGGCCACGCGATCCATATGGCCAACCGCAAAAAGCGTAAGTAAATTACGCCGTAACAAAAAAGCGCCACCCCAGGGTGGCGCAACGCTTTCGGCCATGTCTTTTCGACGCGGTTTGAAAAACAGAGATCGAAAGCACGGGGATGACAGTTCTTTCAAGGAAACTGATCATCGTTCGAGTCACATGCAACCAATGGCATGAATCGATGAACCTTCACGAGTATCAAGGTAAACAGCTGTTTGCCGATTATGGTCTACCCGTGTCCAAGAGCTTTGCTGTGGACACTCCCGAAGAAGCTGAAGACGCATGTAAAAAGATCGGCGGCGACATGTGGGTGGTTAAAGCCCAGGTGCACGCAGGTGGTCGTGGTAAAGCGGGTGGCGTAAAGCTGATTAAAGACCCGGCTGATGCCAAGGCGTTTGCCGAGCAGTGGCTGGGCAAAAACCTGGTGACCTTCCAGACCGACGAGCACGGCCAGCCAGTTTCCAAGATTCTTATCGAGACCTGCACTGATATCGCCGATGAGCTGTATCTGGGTGCCGTTGTCGATCGTACGACCCGCCGCGTGGTCTTCATGGCCTCCACCGAAGGCGGCGTAGAGATCGAGAAAGTCGCCGAAGAAACCCCCGAAAAGATTCTCAGAGCCGAGATCGACCCGCTGGTTGGCGCACAGCCTTACCAGGCGCGTGAGCTGGCCTTTGCACTGGGCCTTTCCGGCGACCAGATCAAGCAGTTCACCAAGATTTTCCTGGGGCTGTCCAAGTTGTTCCACGAGAAAGACCTGGCGCTGCTTGAAATCAACCCGCTGGTCATCACCGACCAAGGCAACTTGCACTGCCTGGATGCCAAGCTTGGCCTCGACAGCAACGCGCTGTACCGTCACCCGGACCTGCAGGCAATGCGTGACCCGTCTCAAGAAGACGAGCGCGAAGCTGAAGCGGCTGCATGGGAACTCAACTATGTGGCGCTGGATGGCAACATCGGCTGCATGGTCAACGGCGCTGGCCTGGCCATGGGTACCATGGACATCGTCAACCTGAACGGTGGCAAGCCGGCCAACTTCCTCGATGTGGGTGGCGGTGCCACCAAAGAGCGCGTTGCAGAAGCCTTCAAGCTGATTCTGTCTGACGACTCCGTCAAGGCCGTGCTGGTGAACATCTTCGGCGGCATCGTCCGTTGCGACATGATCGCTGAAGGCATCATCGGTGCCGTTGAGCAGGTCGGTGTCAACGTGCCGGTCGTCGTGCGTCTGGAAGGTAACAACGCCGAGCTAGGCACCGAGAAACTCGCGTCTAGCGGTCTCAACATTATCGCGGCTACCAGTCTGACCGACGCGGCTCAGCAGGTCGTTAAAGCGGCGGAGGGCAAGTAATGAGCATCCTGATCGACAAGAACACCAAGGTCATCTGCCAAGGCTTTACGGGTGGCCAGGGTACGTTCCACTCCGAGCAGGCGATTGCCTACGGTACGCAGATGGTCGGTGGTGTTACCCCCGGTAAAGGCGGCCAGGAGCACCTGGGTCTGCCCGTTTTCAACACCGTGAAAGAAGCGGTCGCGAAAACCGGCGCTGAAGCCAGCGTGATCTACGTACCGGCACCGTTCTGCAAAGATTCAATCCTTGAAGCGGCCAATGCCGGTATCAAGCTGATTGTGTGCATCACGGAAGGCATTGCCACCCTGGATATGCTCGAAGCCAAGGTGAAGTGCGACGAGCTGGGTGTCCGCCTGATCGGTCCGAACTGCCCGGGTGTTATCACACCGGGCGAGTGCAAGATCGGCATCATGCCGGGCCACATCCACCAGCCTGGCCGTGTCGGCATCGTATCGCGTTCGGGTACCTTGACCTACGAAGCGGTCAAGCAGACCACTGATCATGGCTTTGGTCAGTCCAGCTGTGTCGGCATCGGTGGTGACCCGATCCCGGGCTCCAACTTCATCGACATCCTCGAGATGTTCGAGAAAGACCCGAAAACCGAAGCTATCGTCATGATCGGCGAAATCGGTGGCACGGCGGAAGAAGAGGCGGCGGCTTACATCAAGGCCAACGTTTCCAAGCCCGTGGTTGCCTACATTGCCGGTGTGACAGCACCTCCCGGCAAGCGTATGGGCCACGCAGGCGCGATCATCTCCGGCGGTAAAGGCACCGCTGACGAGAAGTTCTCTGCCCTCGAAGATGCCGGCGTTAAAACCGTGCGCTCCTTGGCGGAAATCGGCGACGCGCTGAAAGCCGTCACTGGCTGGTAAGCGGTTACGTCGCCCGGCGTGAGCAAGTCGCGCCTGATATGAAAAAGAGCACCTACGGGTGCTCTTTTTTTGCTTCTGGGACGGGCCCATCGATTGAGGGGCTGCGCCTGAACAAGCGGAATCCATAGCTCAGGAAAAACGGTGCGCCAGCGGCCAAATAGAGATGGTAGCTGATGAGGCGCCATATCAATACCGCAGCGGCGGCCTGCTCGGCGGCCATTAACGGCAGCAAAAGCGAGCCAACCCCCACCTCGGCCGCCCCGGCGCCACCGGGCAAAAAGCTCAACTGGCTGGCGGCCATGGCCAGCATCTGGGTCAAGAAGGTCCACACCCAATCGACATCGCCCCCCACGCCGAGCACCGCCAGGTAGAGCAGGCTGTAGCGCATCAGCCAGTGAGCCGTGGTCAGCAGGAGCATCGCGGCCAGCGTCGTGGGAGGCAGCGACAGCGTTACCTTCAAGGCCTGGCGAAAGCCCAGACAACCCCGGGCAAGACGTCGGCGGCGGTCGCGACTCAGCCAGGTAAGCCTGAAACGCCTGGCCCGCAATAGCCGGGGTAGCTGATAGACCAGCAGACTAACGAGCGTGGCGCAGGCGACCAGGCCAGCCAGGGCGGATTGCACCAGCGTTTGATGGGGCCAGTTGACGTCGCTGACCAATGACAGAATCACCAGCCCGCCGAGCATACTGAGAAAAAACAGCATGTCGCATCCCTGGTCGATCAGAAATACCGCGCTGCCTTTGGAGGGAGGAAGACCGCGCTGCGCCAATAGCACGAGTAGCGTGGCGGGGCCGCCACTCCCGCCCGGTGTGGCACACAGGGCAAACTTCGACGCCAGCTCAATACCCAAGGCACCGCGTTGCCCCAACGGGCCCGCCCGCCCGCCCAGCATCAAGCGTAGCCGTGCGGCGTTCAGGTTCCAGCACAGGCAAGCGAGGAACAGCATCAGCAGCAGTATGCCAAGCGGAAACTGTCGGACGCGCTGCCAGGCGTCACTGCCACCGATCCAGGCGGTCAGCGCTAGGGGTAACCCCAATGCCAGCAAGATCATGGCGACTTGCAGGGGCCGCCAGCGCCACCAGGCTGAAGGTTTAGCGTGGCTGAAGGAGAGCATGGGGCATAGCGATATCGGTCAAGGTCTCGTAGTGAGCCAGCAGCGAGTGCATCACGCTATCCCAGTTGGCGTAGCGCTCCACATGGCGGCGTGCGTAGCGCCCGCTGGCCGCAATGTCATTGCTGAATAGCGCATCGCAGGCTTCGGCCATGGCGGCGGGGTCCAGCGGGCGGCATAAAATGCCGGCGCCGAGGGGAACATTCTCAGCCAGTGCCCCGGCGCGGGCGGCGACTACAGGGGTGCCGCAGGCCATGGCTTCCTGGGCGATCAAACCAAAGGTTTCCCGGGTGCCCGCATGCAAGAGGGCATCGCTGCTGGCGAGAGCTTTGGTCACCTCGTGGGCACCGCAACAGCGGTCGACCACGGTGACGTTGGTGGGGACTTGGTGCGGCATTCCAGGGCCCATCAGCAAGAGGTGGTAGTCGTCGCCCAGCCTGCGCATGGTGGCCAGCAGGACATCGATATTCTTTTCCCGGGAGTAGCGGCCGACGAAAATCAGCAGCTTTTTATGCGCTGGAATGCCCATGCTGGCGCGAAAGTCAGCATCGTACTGGTCGGGGTGGAAGTGGTTAACGTCGACCCCCAGAGGCTGCACCCGGACGTGTTCGACGCCCCATTCCCGTAGGCGATCTGCCATGGTCTGGCAGGGGGCCAGCACGCTATCAAACTGGCGATAGAGGTTCGTCACGTAGCGGATCAAGCGCCGACTTACATGCCGCCCGAAACGGTCGCCCATCAAGCGTGGCAAGTCTGAGTGATAAAACCCGACCACGGGAATGCCCAGCCGTTGACCGGCTTCTAGGGCTGCCCAGGCGGTCACATAGGGGTCACCGGCCTCGATGAGGTCAGGCCGTAAGCCGATCAGCGCATCGTGCCACGGAGCCGCGCGCAGAGGAAAGCGGTAACCCTGCCCAAGGGGTAAACGAAAGGCCGGTAAGGTGTGCTGGTCGCCGAGGCTGTCTCGCTCGGCACCGGGTACCAGCAGGCTTGTGCGCACGCCGGGGTAGCGGGAAAAGACGCGATGCTTGGCCTGTAAATAGGTACGCACGCCGCCGCTGGCGGGTGCATGGAACATGGTCACATCGGCGATGTGCAAGGTAACCTCCGAGCCACATGAATGTCATTAGTTACCTTAACCAATCAATAAGTCAGTTCGACGACAGGGCGATGACTGACATACGCATAAAAAAACCACGGTCTCGTCAACAGAGACCGTGGCTTAACGTCACCTTGACAGCCTGCTTATCAAGCGGCGGGTTTTGCCACCAGCGAACGGGTTTCTTCGCGGGCTTCGGTGAGCACGACGCGAAGGCTGTCGCCCAGCTTGTAGCGTTCTTCGCCTTCGATCTGGATGCGGCCTTCCTTGTCGTCAATCACCACCTTGCTGCGGTCACTGTGCATCAAGGGAGCGGGGACAAAGGCGGTGGCACCGTTTTCGATCAGGCGAACGCGCATGCCGCCTCGGTTGATCGCCATGATCTCGGCGTCAAAGGTGTCCTGGTTCTGCGCGGCGGGCGTCAGGTAGCGCACGTAAAGCCAGTCTTTCACGTCGCGCTCGGCCATACGGTTCAGGCGGCGACGCTCGGTCAGCTGTTCGGTGAGCTGCTGACTGGCTTCAGCCGGGGCCTGTTCACCCTTCAGTACGCGCTTGATCAGGCGGTGGTTGACCATATCGCCATACTTGCGGATCGGCGAGGTCCAGGTGGCGTAGGCGGCAAGGCCCAGGCCGAAGTGCGGGCCGGGTTGGGCCGACATGCTGGTGAAGCCCTGGAAACGACGCAGGCGGGCATCCAGCCAGGCATCGTCGCGGCTTTCCAGCGCGCGCTTGAGGTCCTTGTAGTGGGCAAGCTCGGTTAATGCCTGCTGGTCCACCTCAATTTCCTGACCGGCCAGGAACTCCTGCGCGGCTTCGGCTTTCTCGGGCTCAAAGGCGCGGTGCACATTGAAGATACCGTGACCGATGTGCTGGGCGAGGAAATCGGCGCAACAGGCGTTGGCGGCAATCATCGACTCTTCGATCATGCGGTTGGCGATGCGGCGATCTTCGGTGCGAATCCCCAGCACGTTGCCCGCGTCGTCCAGGTCAAAGACGTAATCCGGGCGGTCCTTGAAGACCAGGGCATGCTCGTTACGCCAGGCGGTTCGCGCTTCGGTTAAATCGCGCAGCGCGGTCAACTGCTCGGCAATGTTCTCCGCCGGTGCCCAATCGCCCTGACCGTCGATCCAGTCAGACACCGGATCGTAGGCCAGTTTGGCATGCGATTTCACAGTGGCGGCGAAGAAGCGGTAATCGCCCAGGCTGCCGTCGGCATTGATATCCAGCGTGCAGGCCAGCGCCGGGCGATCTTGGCCTTCCCATAGCGAGCACAGCTCGTCCGACAATTTCTCGGGCAGCATGGTGACGTTCTGGCCGGGCAAATACACCGTAAAGGCGCGGGTGCGCGCTTCCAGGTCGGCGGCGTGGCCTTCTTCCACGTAGGCGGTAGGATCGGCGATGGCGACGCTCAACTGCCAGCCGCCTTCAGCGCGCGGCGTGACGTGCAGGGCGTCATCCATATCGCGGGTCTTTTCACCGTCGATGGTAAAGAAGGGCTGTGCGGTAAGGTCCTCGCGGACAAGGCCTTCATCGCGCAGTGGCCAGTCGTCGCCCGCATTGGGAGACGCCTGCTCCAGCGCATGACGGGCAAGCGTGACACGCCATGGCACGGCGGGGTCGTCGGACTTGGCCACCAGCTCGTCAATCTGGCTGAAAAAGCCGCGATCGTTTTCTTTCAGCGGGTGACGCACCAGGCGGGCGACGACCCAATCGCCATCAGCAATGGTCGACTCATCCAGGCTGTTCTTGATGCGCGCTTTAAGCACGTTACGGATCGAGGGATGATCCGGCACGACGGCAAGGCGGTCTTCGCGCTTTTGCACGCGCGCAATGAAACGGTCGAGCCCCGCTTCGATCAGCTTCTCGGGCTCAAGGGATTTTTTATCGCCGTTCTCGTGAATCACGCCTTCTACGCGGTCACCGTGGAGCACCTGCTTCATGGCGGGGGGCGGCACGAAATAGGAGTCACCGTCATCGGTTTCAAGAAACCCGAAGCCTTTCTCGGTAGCCTTGATCACCCCTTCGGCACGTGGGGTGGTATCGCGAATCTGTTGCTTGAGCGACGCAAGCACGGAATTGTTTTGCAGCATGAGGTCAATCAGTTGGCGAAGGATAGGGGGACACTATACGGATTACCGCGGGCCGCGCCAATTGTCGTTGCCGCTGGTCGAACTGGAACACGGTAAGTCAACTACTTACATGCGGTTTGCCGAATCGGGTAAGCTATTGGTACATCTTTCGGGAGCGCGCTATGACACCACGGCTGATTGTTTCGGATCTGGATGGAACCCTGTTGGGGAGTGATCACCGGCTGCACGATGAGACGGTTGACGTACTTCGCCAGTTGCATGGTCAGGGGCACCATGTCGCGCTGGCGTCGGGCCGTCATTATCACGATATGCGGGTGTTCCGTGATCAACTGGCGATTCCGGCGCACTTGATCAGTACCAACGGCGCTTATGTGCACGACCCGAACGACACCTTGCTCGCCGCCCATCATGTGGCGCCGGAACATGCACAGACGCTGATCGATCTTCCGCGCCCGCCTCAGGTACGGCTTAACATTTACCGTGAAAGCGGCTGGCATATCGACGCTGAGGCGCCGCACTTACTGTCACTTCATGCCTCTACCGGCTTTCGCTATGCGGTTGTGCCGCCCACGCTGATGGACACTAACGGTGTAGGCAAAGTGCTTTATCTGGGTGACCCCGCCGCGCTGAAACAACTGGAAGCCCAGGCGCAGGCAGCTCACGGCGACGCACTGCATATTACCTATTCGACGGTCGACTCGCTGGAAATCATGGCCCGCGGCGTCAACAAGGGGGTCGCGCTATCATCACTGCTGGAGCGGTTGGGGTTGACGGCTGCCGACTGTCTGGCCTTCGGCGATAACCTCAACGATACCGAAATGCTGGACCTGGCGGGGGAAGCCCAGGTGATGGCCAACGCCCACCCGGCGTTGTTTGATCGCGTCACCGGGGCTGAACGCATCGGTCATCACGGCGAGGCGGCAGTTGCCCGGTGGCTACGCGAGCGCTTTGCGCTGTAACAGGCTACCACCTTAGTCGAGGCTGCCTTGTCACCTGCGTTTGGCTCGCCCATGATCATCCCTTCTTACAATAATAGTGTGGGATCAGCCTGCCCCGATGACAACCGTCACCATGACATCGTCCACCCCGACCAAGCCTGCCACGCTGTTCGTGGTCGACGACGACCCGGAAATTTGCGAGCTGCTGGCCGATTATCTGGGTCGTCATGGCTATCATGTGCTTACCGCCCAGGATGCCGCTGCATTGAGAGCCCTTATGCAACAGACGTCGGCAGATCTGCTGATCGTCGATCTGATGCTGCCGGGGGACGATGGCTTTTCGATCTGCCGTGAAGTGCGACGGCAAAGCGACGTGCCGATCATCATGCTCACCGCCAGTGCCGATGAAACCGACCGCATTCTGGGCCTGGAGTTGGGCGCCGATGACTATCTGGGCAAGCCGTTCAACCCCCGCGAATTGCTGGCGCGCATCAAGGCCGTCATGCGTAGAACCCGGCCCGCTCAAGCCGCGCCCAGCGCCGACCAGGCGCGCTGCGTCAGCTTCGGTGGCTGGGAGCTGGATCGTATGACCCGTGAACTGATCGACCGGCAGGGCGAACGCACGGCGTTGTCCGGAGCCGATTTCCAACTGCTCCAGGTCTTCCTGGAGCGCCCCGCCACCGTGCTGTCCCGCGACGATCTCTATGCGCTCACCCGTGGCCGCGACGCCCCGCCGCTGGACCGCTCGATCGATGTACACGTCTGCCGACTTCGCCAGCGACTGGGCGAGGATGCCCAGCACTCGCAGTTGATTCGTACCGTCCGGGGAGCGGGTTACATCTTAACCGCCCGTGTCGATGCGCTAACGTGATCCCTTCGCGCTGGCAAACCCTCAAGCGGCGTGTCGCGCGCTGGTTGCCGACCACGTTACGCGGTCGCTTCGTGATTATCATGCTGGCGGGGGTGTTGGTCGCTCAGGTGGCAAGCTATGCGATCTGGACGTCTCAGGTGCGTTCCAGTCAGTTGCGACAGCTGGATGAGCTGTCCACCAATATGGCGTTCAGTATCGCGTCCACGATGCAATATTTCCGTTCATTGCCCTATGAGTACCGGCACATCGTGCTCGACCAGTTGCGCAACATGGGCGGCACGCGCTTTTTCGTCAGCATCAACGAGCGACGCTTGACCATCGAGGATATTGGCTCGGGCCCGGAAAAGCAGGTGGTGGTGGATAACGTTCGCAATATTCTCACCGAGCAGCTCAATATCGACGACGTGGTGGTGGAGTTCTCCCGGCCCGAGACGCTTCGCGTCTTGAATAACGAGGTATTACTCAAGGACTTGCCGCCGCGCTGGGGCCAGCATAGCCTGCTGATGGAGCCACTTTCGCCCCCGATTCTGGTGGTCCAACTGGAGCTGGCACCGGACACCTGGCTTTACGTGGCCACGCTGCTGGGGGTGCCGGATATTTTCACCGGCTATCGCTGGCTTTCCGAAGAGCGCGTGCTGGTCGGGCTGCTGGTGCTGCTCAGCGTGATTGCGCTGTCACTGCTGGGGATTCGCAGCGCGACCCGCCCATTGGCGCGGCTCTCCAGAGCGGCACTGCAGCTTGGCGACGACCTGGATATGCCGCCCCTCAAGGAGAGCGGGCCTAAAGAGGTCGCCGCCACCGCGGTGGCATTCAACCGAATGCAGCAGCGTATTCGCGAGCAGATAGAAGAACGCGAGCGGTTGTTTTCGGCCATCTCCCATGATCTGAAAACGCCGCTGACGCGCCTGCGCCTGCGCGCTGAAATGCTCGACGATGAGGTTCAGCGGGAGCGCTTCTGTGCGGCCCTGGATGAGCTCGATGGCCTGGTCAAGGGCGCGCTGGCGTCGGTAAAAGGCTTGGACCTGCACGAAGTGCCAGAGCCCTTGGACCTTGAAACACTCATCGATGACATCGCCGGGGAACTTCGCCTCCAGGGCGGACGCGTGACCGTGCAGGGCAAGGCCGCACCGCTCACGGTCAAGCCGATGGCCTTCAAGCGCTGTTTGGCGAACCTGCTGGAAAATGCCGTCTTCTATGGGCAGCACGCGGATGTATCCCTGGCGGACCAGGCGGGCGTCGTGACGATCAAGATTCGCGACCACGGCCCTGGTATTCCCGACGACCAGCTGTCCCGTGTGTTCTCGCCGTTCGTTCGCCTGGAGCCGTCGCGCAGCCGCCACACCGGTGGCAGTGGGCTCGGCCTGGGCATTGCCCACCACATCGCCCGCGCCCACGGCGGCGATATTCAGCTTGCCAACCATCCCCAGGGCGGGCTGTGCGTCACCCTGACGATCCCTCACCATGAAACTATTACCGATTTGTAATAAACCTTAAACACTATGCAGGACTCGGTAACGCCCATGGGGGCGTATTTACAGTACGCTGTTGAATGTCATTGACCATACACAACAACAACAGCAGGAGTTACCCATGCCCATGTTGAAGAAAACCGCGTTGAAGAAAACCTCCCTGGCCCTTGCCACGACGCTCGCAGGCCTCACCATGATCGGTCAGGCGCAGGCCAATGAAGTAGAAGTACTGCACTGGTGGACCTCCGGTGGCGAAGCCCGGGCGGCCAACGTGCTCAAAGACCTGATGGAAGCTGAAGGTTACGGGTGGGAAGATTTTGCCGTCGCCGGTGGGGGTGGTGAAACGGCCATGACGGTGCTCAAGTCCCGTGCCATGTCGGGCAACCCGCCCTCGGCGGCACAGATCAAGGGACCCGAGATTCAAGAGTGGGGCGAGCTTGGCTTGCTCGGCAGCCTGGTCGATGTCGCTGAGGCGGAAAATTGGGATGCGTTACTGCCCGAGGTCGTTGCCGACATTATGCAGTACGACGGCGAGTACGTGGCAGTGCCGGCCAACGTCCACCGGGTCAACTGGCTGTGGGCCAACCCGGAGGTACTGGATGACGCGGGCGTTGCAATGCCCACTACCCTTGACGAGCTGTTTGCCGCAGGCGAGGCCATTCGTGATGCGGGCTATATACCGCTAGCCCATGGTGGTCAGGCGTGGCAGGACGCCACCATCTTTGAAAGCGTGGTGATCGGCAGCCAGGGGGGCGAGTTTTATCAGCGCGCGTTGGTCGATCTTGACCCCGAGGCCCTGGGCGGCGAGCAGATGGTGGATGCGCTGGAGGACTTCAAGCGGTTGCGCACACTGATGGATGACGGCATGTCCGGGCGTGACTGGAATATCGCCACGGGGATGGTGATTGACGGTGAAGCCGCCATGCAGATGATGGGCGACTGGGCCAAAGGCGAGTTTACCGCCAGAGGCCTGACGGCGGGGGAAGACTATCTGTGTGCCCCGGCGCCGGGCACCGAAGATGTCTTTGCTTTCAATATCGACAGCCTGGCCATGTTCCGGGTCAGCGATGACGACGAGCGGGAAGCCCAGCAGGCGCTGGCCCGTCTGGTACTCGAGCCCACCTTCCAGGAAGCCTTCAATCTGGCCAAGGGCTCAATTCCCGCACGGCCCGACCTGGACATGAGCGAGTTTGACAGCTGTGCGCAGCAGTCGCTCAGCGATTTCCAGCGCACCGCTGAAGAGGGCGGACTGGTGCCGAGCATGGCCCACGGTATGGCCGTACGTGCCGATATCCAGGGGGCTATCTTCGATGTGGTGACCAACTACTTCAACGACGAAGATATGCAAGCCGAAGAAGCCGCTGAGCGGCTGGTCAACGCGGCTGAAGCAGCTTCGTTCTAACGTTCATTCGCAACCTGTATAGGCGCTGACCGGCACCGTCGTGCTGGCAGCGCCACCGCTTCCTGGCGAGGACGTTTCCCCATGAAAAACACTTCTACGGCGCGTGGCGGGCATCCTGCTCCACGTGCCTCGACCTTGAGTGGGTGGCAGGCGTGGCTACCACGCCTGGTGCTTGCCCCCTCCATGGCCATTTCGTTGTTCTTTGTTTACGGCTTCATGCTGTGGACCTTTATTCTGTCGCTTACCAGCTCACGCATGCTGCCCAGCTATGACTTTGTCGGCTTTGGACAGTATGCGCGCTTGATGCAAAACGAGCGCTGGTGGGTGGCATCCACCAACCTGATGATTTTCGGCTCGCTGTTCGTGGTGATTTGCCTGGTGATTGGTGTGCTGCTGGCGATGCTGCTCGACCAGAAAATCCGTCAGGAAGGCGCACTGCGCACGATTTACCTCTACCCCATGGCGCTCTCTTTTATCGTCACCGGGGTCGTCTGGAAGTGGTTGCTGAACCCCAGTCTGGGGATTCAGGCCATGGTACGCAGTTGGGGCTTCGAGTCGTTTCGCTTTGACTGGCTGGTCGATTCGGACATGGTGATTTACACCCTGGTGATTGCCGCTGTATGGCAGGCGTCAGGGTTTGTCATGGCGCTGTTTTTAGCCGGGTTGAGGGGCATTGACGACAGCATCATCAAGGCCGCCCAGTTGGATGGCGCCAGCCTGCCACGGGTTTACTGGCGAGTAGTGATGCCTTGCCTGCGCCCCGTGGTGTTCAGCGCGGTGATGATCCTGGCGCACATTGCCATCAAGAGCTTCGACCTGGTGGTTGCCCTGACAGGCGGCGGCCCTGGCTACGCGTCAGACCTGCCTGCCACCTTCATGTACGCCCACGCGTTCAACCGGGCGCAGATTGGCCTGGGCTCGGCGAGCGCCATGCTGATGCTGGGGGGCGTACTGGCCATTCTGATTCCTTACTTGTATTCCGAATTGAGGAGCCGTCGGCATGGCTAATGTGATTCGTCGTCAAACGCTGGCCGCGCGCGTCAGTCGGCTAGCGGTATACAGCGTGCTGATCCTTGCGGCCCTGTTCTATCTCTTGCCGCTGGCGGTGATGCTGATGACCTCGGTGAAACCGCTCAGTGAAATCAGCGCCGGTACACTGCTGACGCTGCCGCAAAACCCGACGCTGGCGCCATGGACCAAAGCCTGGGGCGAAGCCTGTACCGGTATGCGCTGTGACGGGGTCGGCGGCTACTTCTGGAATTCCTTTGCGATTGTGATTCCCGCCGTGTTGATCTCCACCACGATTGGCGCCCTGAACGGCTACGCGCTGACCAAATGGCGCTTTAAAGGCTCGGAACTGGTTTTCGCGCTGATGCTGTTCGGCTGTTTCATTCCGTTTCAGGTCGTATTGCTGCCCATGGCGCAAACCCTGGGGTGGCTGGGTATTTCAAGCTCCCGTGCGGGGTTGGTTCTGGTGCACGTGGTGTTTGGGATTGCCTTTACCACACTGTTTTTCCGCAACTTTTATGTCGGCATCCCCAATGAACTGGTATCGGCGGCAAAGCTGGATGGTGCGGGGTTCTTCCGTATCTTCTGGCGAATTCTGCTGCCTGTCTCGACGCCGATCATCGTGGTCTCGGTGATCTGGCAGTTTACCCAGATATGGAACGACTTTCTGTTCGGCGTGGCATTCTCCGCCCACAACACCCAGCCGGTGACCGTGGCGCTCAATAACCTGGTCAACACCTCCACCGGCGTACGCGAATACAACGTGGACATGGCCGCGGCAATGATAGCCGCGCTGCCCACCCTGGTGGTGTACGTGCTGGCCGGTAAATACTTCGTGCGCGGGCTCACGGCAGGCTCGGTGAAAGGCTAACAATAACAGGCAGACCCATTATGGCAGCGTTAGAAATACACAATGTGAGCAAAGATTTCGGCAGTGAACGCGTGCTGAAAGATGTCAGTATCTCAATCGATTCCGGCGAGTTCCTGATACTGGTGGGGCCGTCGGGCTGTGGTAAATCCACGCTGATGAACGCCATTGCCGGGCTGGAACCGGTTACCAGCGGCAATATTTATATCGATGGCGAAGACGTCACCTGGCGCCCCCCGGCTGATCGGGATATCGCCATGGTGTTCCAGTCCTACGCCCTCTACCCGAGCATGACGGTGCGTCAGAACATCAGCTTCGGGCTTGAAATGCGCAAGGTGCCCAAGCCTGAGCGTGAGGCTGCAGTCGAGCGCGTCGCCGACCTGCTGCAAATCACGCCGTTGCTCGAGCGCAAGCCTTCACAACTGTCTGGCGGGCAGCGTCAGCGGGTGGCCATGGGGCGTGCGCTGGCCCGCGAGCCCAAGGTTTATCTGTTTGATGAGCCGCTATCCAACCTGGATGCCAAGCTGCGGGTGGATATGCGCACCGAGATCAAAAAGCTCCACCAGCGTCTGGGCACAACCATTGTTTACGTGACCCACGACCAGGTTGAGGCGATGACGCTGGCTGACTGCATAGCGGTCATGCGCGACGGACATATTCTGCAGCTAGGCAGCCCCGACGAGGTGTACAACAACCCGGTGGACATGTTCGTGGCCGGCTTCATGGGGTCACCATCGATGAACTTTATCAGCGCGATGCTCGAGCGCGATGGGGGCGGCTATGCGGTACGTATCGCCACGCCGGATGAGGAAGACTTGTGCCTGCCCTGGCCGACGGCGCGGGTCACGGACGCCATGATCGAACAGCTAGGCAAGCCGGTGATTCTGGGCCTGCGCCCCGAGCATTTCAGCGAGGAGGATGAGCGCTTGAGCGCCCAGGCGGAAGGCACCTTGCTGCATGCCAGCGTCACCGTCGTTGAGCCCACCGGCGCTGATATACTGCTGCGTCTGCCACTGGGTGAGCAAGAAGTGACGGCGCGGGTAGGGCCCAAATGCGCCGTTTCCCCCGGTGAACGCCTGGCGCTCCGGGTGGATATGGCCCGGGCGATCCTGTTCAACGCCGAGACCGAAAAGCGACTCGCGTAAGCCTTCAAACCTGCGGACAAAAAAAGCCCTGCCAGATCAGCAGGGCTTTTTCGTCACTATTTCCCCTTCAACTGCGTAAGTGCCGCAATTCGCCATTGAGCGCCTTGATGATCGAGTAGCACATCACCAGGAGCACGAGGGAGAATGGGATTGCGGTGGCGGTGACGCCCGCCTGAAGCGCTGACAGGCCACCGCCGATGAGCAGTACGATCGCGATAAGACCTTCCACAATCGCCCAGAACATCCGCTGGGGCCGTGGCGCATCGATCTTGCCGCCCGCGGTGATGGTATCGATCACCAGGGAACCGGAGTCCGAGGAGGTGACAAAGAAGATCAGCGCCAGGATGATGCCCAGGGTCGACATCAGGCCGGTCAGCGGCAGTTCGTTGAGCATGCCGAACAGCGAAAGCTCGGGCCGGTAGCTGTCGATCACATACTCCTTGACCAGGCTGGCGGCAGGATTGGCGTAGAGCTGATCGAGTGCGGTTGAGCCGAAGACACCCATCCAGATAAAGATGAACAGGCTGGGTACCAGCAGCACGCAAAGCACGAACTCGCGCACCGTGCGGCCCCGCGAGACCCGCGCGATGAACATTCCGACGAACGGTGCCCAACTGATCCACCACGCCCAGTAGAAGATGGTCCAGGACTGGCGATAGGCATCGTCGTCACGGCCGAAAGGCGCCGATAATGGCAGGAAGTCAGTCACATAGGTGACAAGCCCTGACCAGAACCCGCTGAGCGCGACCAGGGTGGGACCGGCGAACAGCACGAAAAAGAAGAACAGGACAGCCAGTATCATGTTGATCTCGGAGAGCTTCTTCAAGCCGCCCTCGAGCCCGCGCCATACCGACACCAGCGCCACTGCGGTGACCATAATGATGACGATGACCTGGGTAAAGGTGCTCACTTCCAGCCCGAAGACGAAGTTCATCCCCGCATTGGCCTGCTGGGCCCCAAGCCCGAGGGAGGTCGCCAGCCCAAAGAGGGTGGAAAACACCGCCAGAATATCGATGACATGCCCCCACCAACCCCAGACGCGCTCGCCGAGGATGGGAAAGAACGCCGAGCGGATGGAGAAAGGCAGCCCCTTGTTGTAGGTGAATATGCCCAGTGCCAGTGCCATCACGACGTACACCGCCCAGCCGTGGATTCCCCAATGCAGATAGGTACCGGCAAGGCCCAGGGCGCTGGCGTCGGCAATGGCGTCAGGGTTCAGTTCGCCATCGCCCCCGAACGGAGAAGCGACCCCTAAGGGCAGAGACACGTTGGCATGGTAAACCGGCTCCAGCACCCCGAAGAACAGCAGGCCGATGCCGATGCCGGCGGTGAACAGCATCGCGAACCAGGAGAGGTAGCTATGCTCCGGCCGGGCATCAGGGCCGCCCAGCCTGACCGACCCGTGGGGCAGGACGACCAGCGCCAGGGAAAACAGAATAAAGAAGTCCACGATGATCATGAAGTACCAGTCCAGTGTCCCCGTGGAAAAAGCGACAATGGCCTGGAAGGTGTTGCTTGCCCGATCGGGGAACAACAGGGTGAGGAGAATGAAAATAATTGACGCAACTGCTGATACGACAAAGACCCGGTTGTGAATATCGAAACCAAAGGGGCCGAGGTTTCCCGAGATATTATCCTGACCAACGACATAGTCAGTCTGCATGTCGTCTGCCATGGGCGGGGATTCAGAATCGCTTGAATCGTTCATGCAAGATTTCTCCTCATTCAAGAATGGTGAGACAAGCGACCATCATGGCGGCAACCAGCGTTGAAACCTAACGGGCTTTCAACGGAAGCCGCCTTTCAGGGTGTTTACGGCCGGGATGAGCGGTCTTGGGGCGTGGCTTCCTTGTCGAGGCGCTTGATCTGTCGCCACAGGTCCTGGCGCAAGTCGCTGAGCCTGGGTTGCTCTTCGGCGGTAAAGGCCACCGGGCGGCACAGCCGCTGAGCGCGCAGCCCAAGGCGGGCACTGAGCAGCCCGGTGGCGAGGCCCTGGCCAGCCCGTGCGGACAGGCGACTGGCCAGATCCAGCGAGAGCATATCCATGCTGGCCTCGGTGGCCAGCTCGCTTGCCCCGGCAAACGCCATGTTATGCAGCACCTGGCGAAACAGCCGCAGGCGGCTGGCGTAGCCCAACTCCAGGCCATAAAGGCGACATAGCCGATCCACCATCGCCAGGCTGCGCCAGGCCACCAGCGCCATATCGACCAGGGTCAGCGGGCTCACCGCGACCATGATGGCGGTTTCGCCGGACATCCGCGTAATCAGTAGCTGCGCTTCCCGGTCCCGGGGGGCGAGGAGGTGGTAGCGCAATAGTGTCTGGATCTCTTCGCCGCTATGGTGTGGCTGACAGGCGTGTTTGAATGCTTGCCAGTGCGGGTCGTCGTCGGCCAGCTTGAGCTGGCATTTAAGCTGTTCGGCCATCTGCTGGGCTTGCTTGGCTGAGCGCTCAGGCAGCTCAGCCAAGTCGCTGCGCAGCCGGTCGTGACGTTTTAAGCGTCTTAAGCGGCCCAACTCCTTAAGCAACGATAACCCACCCAGCCCGATCAACCCCATGCCGAATACCTGCCAGGCCATTGCCAGCCACTGGGACTGAGCCAGCGCCTCGGGAATACCCGTCGCCAGTTCCAGGGTGCCCAGGGCGGCACCACCGCCCAGTGCCAGCATCAGCCCCCAGCGGCGTTTGCGCGGCGCGCCCAAACGGGCCTCGGGGAGGGCCTTTTCCTCGGCAGAAGGCGGCAGGGGGTGGTGATGGTCGGTAGGTGCGAAGGTTTCACGCTGACGCAGCTCGGCATCAGCTCCATCGTGGGTTGCCTGGGGCTCATCGAGGTTGAAGTGTCGACGTGGCTGTGGGGTGGTCATGTGAGTTTATCTCCAATCAGCCAATCGATAGCGGCGTCCATGCGAATGTGACCAAGGGCTTCGGACCGTATATCCATGGGTCGAAAGCTGGGGAAGTCGAAGCCTTGCTGTTGCCAGAAGTCATGCGTCGGTAAACGGGGTGGTACATCGCCGGGATATACCAGGACGTCTTCCCCCTCAAGCGTGGTACCCCGCAGAGCGGGCGAACGCTGACCGTTGTGCACGACCTCGCGGGCTTCGGTGGCGCGAATCGCGGCCAGCGAAAGCGCCTTGACGGGAATGTTGGCAAAGCGCAAATCCTTGAGAGGTTCCGCCAGCAAGGCTTCAAGCAGTTGAACGACATGGCCGTGCTGGTCGGGGGTGACATGGTCCGCCTTGGTAGCGGCGATGGCCAGCTTATCGATCTTGGGGGCAAATAACCGTGTCAGCAGGCTGCGCTGGCCATAATCGAAGCTGTGCATCAGCTGGCTGAGCGCCTGGGAGAGGTCCTCGAACCGCTCAGGCCCGGCATTGAGTGCACCCAATACATCCACCAGGACAATCTGGCGGTCAAAGCGGCGGAAATGGTCACGGTAAAAGGGGCGCACGACCTGCTGCTGGTAGTAGCGAAAGCGCGCCGCCAGGGTGGCATACAGGCTGTCAGGTGGAAGTGCCTCCAGTTCCTCTTTGGGCATAGTGAGCTGGGGAAGTGGAAAAAACTGTAACACCGGCGCCCCGTCCAGCTCGCCCGGCAATAAAAAACGCCCGGGCTGGAGGTTGGAGAACCCTGCCTGCTTGGCGCGTCGAAGGCCCTGTGCATAAGCTTCAGCAAGGCTTGCCAGCTGCCCTTCGTCGGCTTCGGCGGTGGGGTCAAGGGTTTCCACCTCGGTTAGCCATTCGCTGAACATGGCCCGGCGCTGGTCGCCTGAGTGCAGCGGCTGTGCCTGGCACCAGCTGTAAAAGTCGTGCTGCAGCAGCGGTAAGTCGAGCAGCCACTCGCCGGGGTAATCGAATAAATCCAGCGTAAGGTGGGCGATGTCGGGCGCTAACCAGCCCTTTTGAGCGGGGCGGTAGCGTAACTGCAGGCGCAGTTCGCTGATCCCCCGGGTGGGCTCAGGCCAACGGGGCGGGGTATCGAGCAGCGCGGCCATTCCCGGGTCATAGGGAAATCGCGGCACGCCCAGGTCAGGCTGGTTGAGGCGCTGGGCACCGAGCAAACGCCCCTCGCGGGCTGCCGGTAGCAGGTCTAGCTGGGCTTCAACGCCGGCATGGCGGAGCTGATTGACCAGTGAGGTTAAAAAAGCCGTTTTGCCCGCCTGTGAGAGTCCGGTGACCGCCAGCCGAAGTTGGCGGTCGCGGCCACGTTCTATCAGGTTACTCAGCTCGCGATGAAACGCCTGGCGCATGGCGCGTTGTCCTCTATCAAGGTTTGCAAAGCTCAGGTTCTGCTCAAGGTGGTACCCAGCAGATGTTGGGCACCGGGGACCAGCCATACGGGATCCAGGCGGGTGTTGGCGGCCTCGACACACACAAAGCGTTTGGCGGCCTCGATAGAGGTATCGGCGGGGGGCTCTTGGTCCGGGTGCCACACCACGGTGGAATCGCTGGACTGTTTGCCGATGCGTAGCGTGCGCGGGCCATCATGCAGCATCACGGCTTCATTGGAGTGATAGATACGGTCGACCGCACCGCGAATGGCCAGGATGCCTTGCTGCTCGCTTTCCGCAAAGTCGCGCAGCTTGTCGAGATAGCGTGCGCCGGTCAACCCCTCCAGCCGACACTGGTGAGCATCGTCGACCGCGAGATAGGAATGCAGCGCGCCACTGACCTTTACCGGGCTTTCGCCCACGTTTTCGGTGATCAATTCAACCGCGAGCCGCTGGGCATTGGCCTGGATGACGGTGCGTACCGTCAGTTGGGAGTGCAAAGGCTGCGTCGGTGAGAGGTGGAGCTCGATTCCCTCGGCATGTTCATCCGCCGCTTCCAGCCGCCAGTCGGCATGCCGGGCCAGGCCGTGGAAGGTGCCGCTGCGGTCGGGCGTTTCGTCAGCGTAGCGTTCATCCGCGAACCAGGGCCAGCAGAGCGGAATGCCGCCACGGATGGCGCCAGGCATGGGTTGTGGGGTGGGGGTTACCCATAGCCAGCCAAGGTCATTGGGTGGTCGGAAGTGCAGTACCTGGGCGCCTTGCAGCGAGACGACCAGTTCCCCCCAGGGGGCGTTGAACAGTACAAGGTCGCGGCCTTGCCAGTGAGACGTTTGCTGGCCGTCTACACCATCAAGCAACTGCTGGAGGGAGTCGGGAATCATAGGCAATCCTTTTTTCAGCGGGGCCACTGTCAATGAATATTAGCGCGGTACCTTAACGCTGTGTGCTATGTTAAAACACGCAAGGAAAACAGGATAACATTAACCACAGGTACGGAAAGGAGGCGACATGGGTTTCATTGCTTGGTTGATCATTGGTGGTCTGGCTGGCTGGATTGCCGGCAACATCATGCGAGGCGGCGGTTTTGGCCTGCTGGGCAATATTGGCGTCGGCATTGTGGGCGCCGTCTTGGGTGGTTTCCTGTTTAGCCTGTTGGGCCTGCAGGCCGGCGGGTTTATTGGGTCACTGGTAACGGCCATCGTCGGGGCGGTGGTGTTGCTGTGGGTTATCAGTAAAGTGAAACAGGCCTAGCACCCTAGTCGGCAACTAACCGTTGTGCACTTGCCACGAACCCGCGCCGTCAAGCGCGGGTTCGTGTGTTTGGGGCGTTACCAGCCGCCCTGGCCCTCAAGCAGGCTGCGCGTATTGTTGTTCAGCGCAAGCCTGAAGTCGGCACTGCCCAGGACCATGGCGTCACTCGAACGTACCACCCGGGCACTGACGTAGATATAATCCTGCCCTTGGGCATAGGTTCCCATCAGGATGGAACGTGCATCGTGCTGGGCGCTCAGGCGTTGAACCTGCCGAGACAGGATCAGCTCGCCGACGCTTTCTTCGATAAACATGCTGTCGCGCATCTTGACCTCGCGCACCTGCATGCCCTGGCGGCCCAGCGCCGATGCCATGAGTTCTGAGCTGATACGTCCAAGCGTGGAGGATTGACTCAGGTTGTCGATGCTCACGAAAGTTGCGGCAATCATGGGGCTGTAACGTGTTATGTCAGGGTTGCTTGCCACCATCTGCTCAGCCGCTTTTTGGGTAAGCTCGGGCAGGTCTGGAGCAGGTTCCTGTTGTTGCGTATTACTGCCGCCAAGCGCACTACAGCCCGTAAGGCTCAATACGAAAAGGCCGACCGTCAACCATCGGGCAGCGGAAAGCAGGCGTGCTGAGTGCATAACGGCAAATGACATCGCAGACATGGCATTACCACCTATCCGTAATTGAAACCGAGGGCGTTGATGGCGCTGAAGGGGTGCGGTCGGGCGCATAGTGACGCCGGTCGCCGCTGTTAATGTAATAAATGTTCGACGATGAATAGAGAATTTGCTCACCGTCGAGAATCTGGGTGGTGACGATGATTTCTTCGTTACCGGTGTGTGTCCAGCTGCCGCTGGTGACGTCAGCGGCGATGGCGGCCGGGATAAGCCCCAGGGCGGGTTCTGCCCATTGGTTAATCGGTATCGCGGCCACGGCTATACCGCCTGCCAGGGCGGTGAATGCCCCCACGGGTGGGCGTACAAAGTCCCGGTCACGGTGTTCAACGACGTCAACGTCGATATGAACCTCGGCGCTGCTGGGCAGAGGCTGAGTGGTCAGGTTGGCGCCCCGGGAGACCAGTTCACTGGTTAGCAGAGTACGAAAGCCACGGCCAAATTCACCGCCGCTGTAAGCGTGGGTGGCGTCTTGCGGGGCATCCGGGATGTATAAGTCACGGAAACGAACACGCTCGCGCTTCAGGATCTGTGTCGCCTCGTGGCGGGCGAGTACCTTCCAGTGATGGGCAGCCTGCATGCGCTGCTGCTCACTGTAGGGGTACGTCGTGGCGATGGGCGCTTGCGATGTATTGGCATAGAAGCAGCCACTTAGCGTCAGACAGGCCAGGCCGATGACAAGTGGGCGTAGCGCTGACGAGGATATATCGATTTTACGGGTGCGCACCGGGTGGTTCCTTCTCGCTACGAAACGGCTTTTTGATAGACTAGGCAGCGCTAATGACAACGCCACGCATTAATAGTCGGCCAGGGAGCCAAAAACTTGAATGAGTAATCACACGGATGCTTGAAGATCACCGCAGTGGACCTCGCCACGACTCGCTCATGTCCCCCTACCGTGAAGATGACAGCGGTAGTATCTGGATGGTGAGCTACATCGATATCATGACGCTACTGGTGGCGCTGTTTGTGATCATTATTGCGGCAGCCGGTGCCACAAGCCCGACATGGATGGCAACAGAACCACCTCCCGAGCCGCTCTTTGATTCGCCACCGCCGCTTGAGGTACCGCTGCCAGAACCGCTGGCCAATATACGTGACGAGCGGAGATATGCGACCAATTGGCTGGGGGGCGAGTTGCTGACCAGCACGATCACGGCGGCCCAGGGAGTGGCCGGGCGCCCCAGGCGAACCACACGCGGTGTCCCCCCGCTGCTTGCCATGCCTGATCCGATAGCGGAGCCACTGGCCGCGTTGTCTGAACCCCGTTTGCCGATGCCCTTGGTGCCGGTTGAGCAGCCAGCGCTTCAATTTCCACTGGCTGATTATATGGTCGTCCTCACGGACAACCCCCCGAGTAATGTCGAGACGCTCAGTGTCAGTGCCATTGACGGTGCGTTGGCCCTGAGGGAGCAGGTGGAGAGCTCCCCTTATCTACCTGATTTAGAGGGTGTCGAGGTCTCACGGGTAGAAGAGGGCATCAGTTTGCGGGTGCAGGACAAGCTGCTGTTTCCCTCAGCGGAAGCGGAATTAACCGACGGTGGAAGCGCATTGATCAGCTCGCTGCTCGATACTATCCAGCGTTATGACGGTGAAGTATGGGTTGAGGGCCATACGGATAGTCGAACGATTGACACCCCTGAATATTCATCCAACTGGGCGCTATCCAGTGCCCGGGCGATCGCGATAGTGGAAGCCTTGGAAGCGGCTGGCGTTGCATCGGATCGCTTACGTGCCGTTGGACTGGCGGCCACTCAATCCCTGGCAGATAATGACACGGCAGAAGGGCGGGCGCGTAATCGCCGAGTCGAAGTCGTCATCCACGTAGAATAAATGCCCGACAAAAAAAAGCCCGCCGGGGAAGGCGGGCATAAAGGGCTTGGCTCACTGCAGCCCACTGGCAGAGGGGGTGGGGTGTACAGGGTTGCCAGTGGGTACAATTTCAGTATAGCTATTTATTGCGCCTTGCCAAGCTTTGTATTGGATTTTTTGTTATTAAATGTAACGCTCGGCGGCACCATCCTGGCGCGGGTGTGTTTTACCTGCCCTGTCTTATTGCACCAGAAAAGTGCACTGCAACTTCCGTCTCCGTTGAAACCGTTACCCCCTTCAGGTATTACCCCCTGCCACCTTATGGATATCAAAGCGTTAAAAGCGTTGGCACGTATTGTGCTAGGCAATAAACACGCTGTCATCGCCATCTCTATCAAGTGGCGATTGAGTGCGTCCACCGCTTAGCAGTAGAGAGGCTGCGCCATGCTTGAACACGCCAGCGCTTCGGCGCCCCCCGACGACCGAGTGGACCCGCCGCGTCTTGTGGTCACCGACCTCGATGGCTCGCTGCTTGACCACCACAGCTATGACGCCTCCCCGGCAAAGGCCTGGCTGGCCCGATTAAAGCAGGCGAAGGTGCCGGTGATTCCCGTGACCAGCAAAACCCGTGCTGAACTGTTCCCCCTGCGTGAAGCGCTGGGGCTGACGATGACCCCGTTTGTGGCTGAAAATGGGGCTGTTATCGGCCTTCCGCCGGGGTGGTGTCATGCGCGGCTGGATCGGCCGGGCAACGGGCGTGACGGGATGGTCATCAAGCATCCAAGCGTCGATATTGGTTTTATTCGTGCCCGCCTTGACGTCTGGCGCAAGCGGCTCGGTGTGCGCTTTACCCCGATGAGCGAGCTTACCCTTGACGACTTGACCGGGCTGACCGGGCTCGACACTCACCAGGCACAGATGGCCCGCCAGCGTGAGGGTAGCGAGCCGTTGCTCTGGCACGATGATGACACCTCGCTTGAGACGTTTCGCCGCGCGCTGGAAGGTGATGGCCTGCAACTTACCCAGGGAGGCCGCTTTTATCACGTTATGGGGAGCGCATCCGACAAGGGGAGTGCGGTCACCTGGCTGGTCGGGCGATTCCGGGCGCTGCGCGGTCGTGAGCCGCTGTCCATCGGCTTGGGCGATGGTCCCAACGATGTGTCGATGTTAAACGCCGTCGATCAGGCGGTGGTGATCCGTGGTCACCATGATCTGAAGGTTGAACCCACTAATCCCCAGCTTTACCGAACGCGAGCCACTGGCCCAGATGGCTGGGTAGAAGGCATGTCTCACTGGTGGGGTAAGGCGTTTGCTCCGACCAACCCGCGTGATGCAAAGGAGGTAAACGCATGAGTGATTTCCATCAGAACGGCGTCATTATCGATTTTCATAACCTGACCCGCCGCCCGGTCGAGGCGCTGGAAAAAGAGCTATGCCAGTTTGCCCGGCGGCGGCCCATGGGGCTGATCCTGCCATCGTTGTTTTCAGAGCTGGAAGGCCCGGCACTCTCAGCCATTGTCGATGAGCTGGTCAAGGTGCCCTATCTCGGCGAGATCGTGATTGGCCTGGACCGGGCCGACCGCGAGCAGTTCTTATACGCGCGGGAGTTTTTCTCGCGCCTGCCGCAGCACACCCGTATCTTATGGAACGACGGGCCGCGCCTGCGTGCCCTGGACGCCGAGCTGGAGCAGCACGGGCTGGGCGCGTTAGAGCCTGGGAAAGGGCGCAACGTCTGGTATTGCGCGGGCTATGTGTTGGCCTCGGCGCGCTCGTCGGTAATTGGGTTACACGACTGCGATATTCTCACCTATGATCGCGGGCTGCTGGCGCGTCTGATGTACCCGGTCGCTCACCCACGTTTTAACTACAGTTTCTGCAAGGGCTATTACCCCCGCATTGCCGAGGGAAAGCTCAATGGGCGCGTATCGCGCCTGATGGTGACGCCGTTGCTAAGGGCGCTAAAAACCGTGTGCGGTCCGTTACCCTACCTTGATTACCTGGACAGCTTCCGCTACCCACTCTCGGGCGAGTTCGCCATGCGCAGCGACGTGCTCGAGGGAATACGCATCCCGGCGGACTGGGGGCTTGAAATTGGCGTTCTCTCCGAGCTCCAGCGCAATTACTCGCCGCGTCAGCTTTGCCAGGTCGACATCGCCGATGCCTATGATCACAAGCACCAGCCGGTCAGTGAAGACAACCCCGATGCCGGGTTGAACCGCATGAGTCTGGATATCGCCAAAGCCCTTTACCGTAAATTGGCCACTCAGGGGATTACGTTCAGCAGTGAAGATTTCCGCACCCTGAAAGCCACCTACTACCGGCTGGCGTTGGACTTGATTGAGGCCTATGACCACGACGCGACCATGAACGGTTTGAGTCTTGATCGGCATAGCGAAGAGCAGGCCGTTGAACTGTTCGCCAGCAACCTGCTGGAAGCGGGTAACCTGTTTTTGGATAACCCCCGCGAACGCCCCTTTATCCCCAGTTGGAACCGTGTCCAGGCAGCGGTGCCTGACCTGCTCATGCGCATGCACGAAGCGGTAGAGCTGGATAATCAGGGCGATGTTTGAGGCGGCTTTAGCCAATGTGCGAAGACTGGCTGGGCAGGCCATGTAAGGGGCTTGCCCAGCCGGAAAGGCTTTATTTAGCCATGGTGAGAGGAGGGAAGGGACGGTGTTGCCGAGGCTTGGTGGCCGGAAATTTGGAAATGCGCGACCCGCTGGCGTAGCTCAAAGCTGAGATCTGCCAGGCGTTGGGTGGCCCCGGTACTTTCTTGTACCAGCCCGGCATTTTGCTGGGTCATTTGATCCATCTGAGTGACGGCCTCGTTGACCTGCTCGATGCCGTAGCTTTGTTCCTTTGTAGCCGCCGAGATTTCTTTCACCAACGTATCAAGCTGCCGAATATTGTCGACGATACCGCTAATCACGCTGCCGGTGTCGCGCACCTGGCGGGTGCCTTGCGTGATATGAGCGTCAGAATTGTCAATCAGCGTTTTAATCTCTTGGGCTGCCGTCGCCGAGCGGCTGGCCAGTTGGCGGACTTCACTGGCGACCACGGCAAAGCCGCGTCCCTGTTCGCCAGCCCGAGCCGCTTCAACAGAAGCGTTAAGCGCCAATATATTGGTTTGAAACGCAATCGAGTCGATCGTTTCGATGATACCGCTCATTTGTTTCGCGCTATCGTTAATCGTCGACATGGTATCAATTACGGACTCCATCGCTTCGCTACCTTGCTGAGCACTGTCGGTGGTTTTGCTTGCCAGTTGGCTCGCGTGGTCAGCGTGTTCAGCGTTTTGTTTTACCGTTGCGGTCAGCTGTTCCATGCTGGAAGCTGTCTCGGCAAGTGACGCCGCTTGTTGCTCGGTACGCGTGGATAGCTCTTCGTTAACGCCGACGATCTGTTCAACAGAGGTGTTCACGTTATCCGCGCTCTGGTGAATGCTGCCGATGGTGTCTGATAGCGTTTCACGCATGCGGTCAATATCAAACAGCAGGCTTTGCTGGTCCCGGGCGGAGAGCTTTGTCGTGCGGGTCAAATCGCCGTCGGCAATATGCCGGACCACGCTGGCGGCGTAGCGGGGATCACCCCCTAAACGGCGGGACACATCACGAATCACCCAGCCCATCAGCAGCGTCACCGGCACCCCGATAATCAACAAAATGACGCCCGAGCGGATTAGGCTCGATACAAAAGCCGCATTGATATCATCGACATAAACGCCAGATGCCAGTGACCATCCCCATTCAGGCAAATGCGCCACATAGCTTAACTTGGGCACCTGCTCCTCGCCGCCCAAGCGAGTGGAGTAGTAACCTACGTGACCACCGCCTGCCTGCGCCATTTCAAGAAGATCGGCATACAGCCTCAGCCCGCTGGCATCCTGGTAGTCGCTCATGTCGGTACCGGCATCGCGGCTGGGGTGGGAGACAATGCGCAGGTCGTTATCAAACGCAAAGACATATTCACCGTCGCCAAACCGGACGTTGGCGATATTATCTATAGCGCGTTCCTGCGCTTCTTCAAGGCTCAACTCTCCAGCCTCAACCTTTGCCTGTAGCGCTTCAATCTGGCTGTGCACGCTTTCAATGACGTATTGCAGGCTGTCACGGCGTTCACTCTCGATGGTCTGTCGGTTTTCCCATGCCAACCAGCCCACCAGTAACAGCATGGCACTCCAGATAATGGCGAGCGTACCCCATAGTTTTTGCGTCGTTGTCATACGCTTCATAATGCTTCCTGATGATGTCGATAATATGTGTTATGTGTGAGAACCAGCCACGTAGTGTTTATCGACTCAGCCAGTAAAATCTTGACTGCCAAACTGGGTTGTCCAGTTAATAAATTTTATTGTTTACATGAAAAATATATATTAATTTATTCTGATTTATAAGGCTTATAAAAAGCCAGAGACAGCAATAGAGCCGCCTCTGGCTGATAGCATCGTCTGATGGGGGCGCTAAAAAGCGTAGCGTCAACCGGCGCGAGCGTGCGTTAGCGTGTCAAGCGCACTTCGCCGTATGCAGGCGCTGGTTTGGCAACTCAAACAGCGTAAGACGGCGCTTTGCTCACCCGTGCCTTCGAGGCGAAAGCGGGCCAGAAACGCTGAGGTGGGAGACTCGAAATTGCCGCAACGGCGGCAAATGATGTCAACACCGCGGACTTTGTAGTTGATGATGATAGGTTGCACGCTGACCTCCTACCCGTGGGTGTCGTTGGGTCACTCGTCACACAACCTGGTAGTGGCAAGTGGTGGACTATTAACCATAGGCCATGGTGGGGAGTTCGGTGAGCAAAAAAGTCATTTTTTTCGACTTTCATATCCTGGGTTAGATAAACCATTGGTCTTGAAGTGCATTGTGGGCGCCTAGCGCAGAGGAAGCGCATCAGGGAAGACCAAGCAGGATGCTTGATGGACTCAAGGACGCATGAACAGGACGTTCATGAAGAAGGATCAAGGAGGACCTGCTCAAACCCCAGCCCGCAATGGCTGGGGTTTTTTTGGTGCATGCCGTGATCAATCGGCTTTTTCAGCGTTTTCTTCGTCGTCGGGTTTGTCGCTACCCTGGTGGCCAAGGGGGCTTGCCTGGTCAAGACGTGGATGGTTATCGAGGAATTCACGCTTCAGGTCAGGCAGTTTATCCAGCGCTTTCAGTGTGTGGGTCAACGCATGGATGGCGGCCAATACGTCTTGGGTATTGCCGGTTTCCGAAATCGTGTGCATGTTGCGAATCGGGAAACCAATCGACGTGGCGGCACTGTCCACCGACGCCAAGACACCCGCCATCCCGTCGGTGCCCGTATCAACGCCGACCATGTCGCGCTGCATGGGGATGTCATTAGCTTTGGCCGCCTGGGCAATCACGCGGTTCAACTGTTCGCTGGCGACCGAGCCCACCGCCATGGTGAAGCCTTTGCCCATCTCCAACGGCTGCATGCGTTTGTCGCCGATGCCGGGAGCGGCCACGTAGTCGTGGTTCACATCGACGCCAATCAGCGCATCAGGTTTCATTTCGCCCGCCATGACGCGGCTGCCGAAACGGCCAATCTCTTCGTAGCTGGCAATCGCGAACAGTACGCGTACATTTTGGGTGCCGCCTGCCTCGGCGATCAGCTTGGCAACTTCAGCGGTCACAAAGCAGCCCAGGCCGTTATCCAGGTAGGCGCCATAGAAGGTGTTGGGGCTAAAACCTTCGCGAATAGGGCGATCAAAAATAATCGAGTCGCCGGGGCGCACGCCAAGATTGAGTACCTGCTGTTTCTTGTTTTCGCCGTGGATCTGCAGGTCCAGATAGATCTGTTCTTTCTTCAGCCCTTTGCTGCCATCGCGCATGGCGGGGTCGGAAAAATGAATCGCGCCCAGGGCTTCCACCGTGCCGCCTTCAATGCAGCGGTAGCTGCCGGGGGCTTCCGGGTCTTCGCTAAACAGCTTCACTTCATGGCCGATCAGTACGGTGGGCAAGAAGGAGTCGGTGTTGATCCAGATCTTGCCGTCTTCACCAATCGAGCGCACCTGCATGCGGATTTTATCCGCATGGCCGATGATCATGACCTTGAACATGTCATCCTGACCGGGATGGGTATCGAGCACGACGCCCGCATTGCCCTTGAACTGGTGCAGATGCCAGTCGCTCGGGGCAAAGCTTTCAAAATAGGGCTTTAACACGCCGTAGGTCATGGCGGCTTCCAGGCCCACGGGGCTTGGCGCCGCCAGGATATCGCGCATCAGTTTGAACTGCGCGTCGGGCATCGGCTGTGTCCAGGGTGTGGCGCTATCACTCATTAAGCTTTCTCCAGTTGAGGGATAATCAAGATGATCCAGTGTGACAGATTATGCCGCCATACGCGTCCTCGGTAGGCGACGTTTAGACGATGTCATGTTGGTGGGGTTCATCTTATGATGGCTTTAGTAAAGCCGCATATAAAAACCCAGCGTTCACGACGAGGATGTCGATATGGCCACCGTTACCCTTCGCTCTCAGCGCTTCAAGGTGCTGTTGGCGGGTGTTTTCAGTCAGTTGCTGTGTATCGGGGTGGCGCGCTTTGCATATACGCCGTTGCTGCCGGTGATGCAGCAGCAAAGCTGGATTGGCGACGCCGATGGCGGTTGGCTGGCGGCGCTCAATTACGCGGGCTATATGCTGGGCGCTGTGCTGGCGGCGTCGATTCGTCGTATTCATGTCAAAGATACGCTGTACCGTATTTGCTTGGTACTGGCCGTTCTCACCACGGCGGGTATGGCCTTGACCGAGCATTTCTGGCTTTGGGCGGGGCTGCGTTTTTTGGCGGGGTTTTCGAGCAGCGGCGCGATGCTGCTGGCCTCGGGGCTGATTCTTCACTGGTTGATTCAGCACCGCCAGCGTGGCGAGCTGGGCATTCATTTTGCCGGGCTTGGCCTTGGCATTGTCCTTGCGGCCGTCGCCGTTGAGCTGATGTTGGCGTTGTCGCTGGACTGGCAGGCGCAATGGTGGGGATTCAGTCTGCTTGGCGTAGTGTTGCTCGTACCCGCCTGGCGCTGGCTGCCCAGGCCACTGCCTGCCGTGCCCGGTACCTCGGGGGATAAAACCGCCGCCGCCAACCCACCCACCCGTACCTTTATGCGCTGGATGCTGGCCGCATATTTCTGTGCGGGTTATGGCTATGTGATCAGCGCTACTTTCATCGTCACGATTGTGGAGCGCGAACCGCTGTTGGCCGGTGCCGGTAACTGGACCTTTGCGTTGGTGAGCCTGGCGGCGGCCCCTGCGGTCATCCTGTGGGATCTTGTAGCGCGTCGTATCGGCTATTTGGGGGCACTGATACTGGCCATGAGTCTGCAGGTTATCGGCATTGTCCTGCCCGCCATGACGACGAATCTGGCGGCAGTGCTGCTCAGCGCAGTGCTTTATGGCGGCACCTTTCTGGGTTGTGTCAGCCTGGTACTGACCATGGCGGGGCGGCTGTATCCCGCCAGCCCCGCACGCTTGATGGGGCAAATGACCCTGGCCTACGGCGCCGCGCAGATTATCGCGCCGGCGCTGACAGGCATGTTGGCGGAGGCTTCAGGCCACTATAACGTTGGTCTCTGGCTGGCCGGTGGCTTCGTGGCTCTGGGCGCCCTGTTGTTTGCCTGGTTGCGGCGTGTCGACCAAACCGCGCAGCGGCTGGACGCCGAGGCCAAAGCCGCCGTGTATGCCTCGTAGTGACGTCTTGAATGTCGCCATGATGTGTTGAATGGCCGTGCGCGTCAGGATTTTTTGCGCATTCGTTGCCAAATCCTCTAGGATAAGCGCTTTTTTCCAACAGGGTGGTAGATCATGGCGTCTTCTGGGCAACCGCGCATCCAATGGTTAGGCCGCTGGGGCTTTATGCTGGCGGCGACGGGGTCGGCCGTTGGGTTAGGCAATATTTGGAAGTTTCCCTATATCACCGGGGAGTTTGGTGGGGGAGCCTTCGTGCTGGTCTATCTCGCCTGCATCCTGGCGGTTGGCGTGCCGGTCATGATGACCGAGATTGCCTTTGGGCGGCGCGGTCAGGGGAGCCCGGTCGATGCCATTCGCCGGGTGGTCAATGAGTCCGGTCGGTCTTCAGTATGGTCATTGATCGGCTGGATGGCGATGCTCTGTGGCTTCATGATTCTGTCGTTTTATGTCGTTGTGGCGGGCTGGTCGTTTTCCTATCTGTGGAAGATGCTGACCGGCGGCCTTTCGGGTAGCAGCGTTGACGATATGGCCGCAGTGTTTGGTGCCAATAACGCCAATCCCTGGAACCTGGGCTTCTGGAGCACCCTGGTCACGCTGCTGACCATGCTGATCGTCGGTAAAGGCGTGCAGGAGGGCATTGAAAAAAACGTCAGTTGGATGATGCCCGGGCTGGTGCTGATGCTGGCGCTGTTGATTGTGTTTGGGGTTTTTTCGGGCGGCTTTGGTCAGGCATTCAGTTTCCTGTTTTCTTTCAAGGCGGGCAGTCTTTCCAGTGAAGGCATGCTGGCCGCGCTGGGGCACGCGTTTTTCACCCTGTCACTGGCCTCCGGGGCCATCCTGACTTACGGCAGCTACCTGCCTAAAGGGACTTCCATCGGGCGCACCACGCTAAGCGTGGCGGTTGCCGATACCGTGGTGGCCTTGATGGCCGGACTGGCCATCTTTCCGGTGATTTTTGCCAACGGGATGGATCCCGCCGAAGGCCCAGGGCTTATCTTCATGAGCTTACCACTGGCGTTTCAAGCGATGCCGCTGGGGACACTGTTTGGCATTCTGTTTTTCCTGATGCTGTCGATGGCCGCACTGACCTCGGCGATTTCGATGGTCGAGGCGACGGTGTCCTGGCTATGTGATAACAAAGGTCTCTCGCGTAAAGCGGCCTCGTGGGGCACCGGCATCGTACTTTGGCTGATCAGTACCCTGGCGATGCTGTCGTTCAACCTGGGCGCCGACTGGACGCTGGCGGGCAAGAACTTCTTTGACTGGCTGGATTACCTGACCTCGCGCTTGATGATGCCGTTGGGCGGTTTGGGCACGGTCGTGCTGGCAGGCTTTGTGTTGAAGAGCGAGACGTTCCGCGATGAGCTGGGGCTTTCACCTCTGCCCTATGCGCTGTGGCTGACCATGGTGCGCTACGTTAGCCCGCTCGGTATCGTGGTGATTTTTATCAACGCGCTGGATATTTATCAGGTCTCCTTTGTCGCGCACTGGCCTTGGTTACTGGCGATTCTGGTCGTCATGGCGTGCTTGGGCGAAACGCTCAGCCCGCGGTTGCGTCATGTTCGGAGCCCCCGCTGAGTGCTATTACGGCTGCGATTGTTGCCGTCTTGCCCTGGCGTCGGCAATCGCGCCGGGGTGAGTGCCGACTTCAAGTAACTCATCCCAGCGCGTGGTATAGCGCTTCGAGCGATGGGCGCAGCGCAGTTGCCAGGGGGCTTCGTCATCGGTCATCCCGAAACGGATCGTGTCTTGCCCCATACGCTGGTTGATGGCGTCCACGGTGGCCATTAGCCGGGGATGGTGGCGGGCGGGGGCATCGAGTAGCGATAGCTGATGCTGTTGGGCGTCGACGAGATCCAGCAGCATCACGCCGGCTTTCATGAACCGATAGCCGGGGCGGTATATCTGCTCAAGACCCTGGCGGACGGCGTCGAGGATCACGCGTGTATCGTCGCTGGGGGTGGGTAACGCGACCAGGGTGTGGGGAAAGTACTGTGGCTGGTCACGGCGGTGGCGGTTGGTTTTCAGGAACAGCATCACCGAGCGCGCCAGGCTGTGCTGTTCGCGAAGTTTTGTGGCACTACGCTGGGCATGGCGGCGCAGTGCTTCGTGCACCTGCGTTTTTACCCCGGTGGGCTGACCAAAAGAGCGCGACGTCATGATGCGCTGGCGCGGTTGATCCACCGCGTTCATTGTCAGGCAGGGGGTGCCACGCAGTTCCAGGGCGGTGCGCGCCAGCACCACGGAAAAGCGTTTGCGCAGCTGTTTCTTATCGCACTCGCGTAAATCCAGGGCGCTATGGATGCCGTTAATGGCAAGCCGTTCGGCAAGCCGCCTGCCCACGCCCCATACCTCGCTGACCGGCGTTTGTCTCAGCAAGGCGGTGGTGCTGGCGTCGTTCCCGGCAAGCAGGCAAACGCCCTGGTAGTGTGGCTGCTTCTTGGCTGCATGGTTGGCGAGCTTGGCCAGGGTGTGGGTCGGTGCCAGCCCGATACATACCGGTAACCCAAGGCAACGCTGAATGTCTCGGCGTAGGCGATCGCCCAGGGCCTGGCACTGGTGCTCGCTCATGCCCTCCAGGTAGACAAACATTTCATCGATGGAGTAGGGGGCGATCTCAGGGCAAGCGTCGCGCAGCAGTTGGGCGAGCCGTGCCGACATGTCGCCATACAACTCATAGTTGGACGACAGCAGATGAATCTCGCCGCGCTGGCGGAGCCCCTCCAGTTTGAAGGCAGGGGTGCCCATGGGAATATCCATCGCTTTCATTTCCGCCGAGCGGGCGATTACGCAGCCGTCGTTGTTGGACATCACACCGACGGCTTTGCCCTCCAGATGGGGTTGGAAAACACGTTCGCAGCTGACGTAAAAGTTGTTGGCGTCGACCAGTCCGATCATGGCGGTGACATCATCGCAGGTATTCGTGAATGACCGCCCGGACAACACCCCATACCTGACAGTCGTTGTCTTCCAGAGGCAGCGGCGGATAATGGGGGTGCGCTGAGCACAAGTGCGGCGTGCCGCGATAGAGCGCGTAGCGCTTGATCAGTAGTTCGTCGTCGAACATGGCGACCAGAATATGCCCCAGGCGAGGGGAAAGGCTACGGTCAACCACCAGCAGGTCGCGATCGAAAATTCCCCAACCTTCCATGCTGTCACCGGTGGCGGTCAGGTAAAACGTGTGGGTGGGGTTCTTGATCAGCCGCACGTTGAGGTCCAGCGTGCGCGGTTCGTAATCCTGGGCGGGGGAAGGGAAGCCGCTAAACCCAGCGCGGCCGTGTAGCGGAGGAAAGGGCAGCGACTGATGCGTTAACGGCACGGCTGGCGCGATAGGCGATAACGGCTGCGTCATGGTCAGCCTCCTCACTGGCAAAATATGTATTTATATACAGTATTTGGCCATGGGGATAAAATTGCAAGAGCTGTTAGGAATATCCGTGAAGGCTTATCTTGCCAGCCAGAGGCCCACCACAATGGCGCTGGTCACAGCGATGAAAAAGACCCAGTTGCGCGTTCGGGTATCACGGTGGGGTTTCATAGAAGCCTCGTTAGCAGGAAAAGATGGACGTTGGTGAGTGTCAGTCATTTTGTACAGACAATGACGCTTGGCATGGTACCGTTTGTGCTTTATGCCGTCATCTTGCCGCCTAGGGCGGTTGGTTTGCTTAGGATAGGTTCATAATGTCTCAACCCACTTCAAGGCGTTATCCGCACTCCCTTTCCCTTGCCCACGGTCGTTTGGCGGCGCTGAGCTGGGGGCGCGAGGAGGCGCCCACTTGGCTGGGACTCCACGGCTGGCTCGATAATGCGGCAAGCTTTTCCCGGTTGGCGCCATTGCTGGTGGAAGCGCTGGATATTCGTATTGTGGCCATCGATTTCCGTGGTCATGGCTATTCGGCACACGCCCCGACGGGGCAGGATTACGCGCTGTGGGATTATTGCCATGACGTACTGGATGCCATGGAAGACCTGGCCATTGAGCGAGCGGTGTTGCTCGCCCATTCCATGGGCGCCGCGGTGGCCTGCTTATTGGCGGCTGCCTTGCCGGAGCGTATTGAGCGAATGACGCTGCTGGATGGTTTGGGTGCGCTCAATACCCCCGCCAGTGACACGGCAAGCCAGCTGCGCAAGGGGTTAATGGCGCATAGACGGCCCACTTCCCGGGCACCGCGTTACCCTGATCTGGCCACCGCGGTGGCGGCCCGTGTGGCCGGTGGTGTTACCCCGCTAGACACTATCACGGCCACGCCGCTGGTGGAGCGCAATGCCGATGTGGCGGCTGACGGGCACGTACAGATGCGCACCGACAGCCGCTTGTTGAAGCCATCGCTGGTACGCTTTACGCCTTCCCAGGTGTTAGCGCTACTGGCCGATATCCAGGCATCGGTGCTATTGATAGAAGGTGAGGAGGGCATCTTAGGCGAGCGCGACTGGGCGGGAAAAGCCCGCCAGGCGGTACCCCACTTAACACGCCATGTACTGGCAGGCGGTCATCACCTGCACCTTGAACCCCAGGCGGTGTCCCGCGTTGCCGAGGTGGTTGCGCAATCTATCAATGAAACGTCGGGATCAGTCGTAGGAAGCGAGCAATGAACGAACCGAACCTGGCCGATGGCAGTGTATCGAACGGCAATAACGGTAATAACGGCAATAAAGTGGCGCTGGTTCTGGGTAGCGGCGGCGCCCGGGGCTACGCGCACATCGGTGTGATTGAGGCGTTGGAAGCCCGGGGGTACGAGATCATCTCGATTGCCGGGTGCTCCATGGGCGCGCTGATAGGCGGTATTTATGCGTCGGGCAAACTTCCCGAATACCGTGAATGGGTGTGTAACCTGGACTATCTGGATGTGCTCAAGCTGGTCGATGTGACCTGGAGCCCGATGGGCGCCATGCGTGCCAGCAAGATCATGAGCAAGCTGGAAGGGCTGGTGGGCGATACATTGATGGAAGACCTGCCGATTCCGGTAACCACCGTGGCCACTGACCTGGTACGTCAGCGCGAGGTATGGTTTCAAAACGGCCCGCTGCTGCGCGCGATACGGGCATCGATCGCCGTGCCCGGCGTGATTACCCCTGTGCATCTGGGAGGGCAGGTACTGGTCGACGGTGGCCTGCTGAATCCGCTGCCCATGATGCCCATACTCGCCGCCCACGAGGCAGATTTTGTGGTGGCGGTGAACGTGACTGCCCACAGCCCGCAGCCGGTGTCTTTGGAGGCACTGCTTCCCAAGGATGAGGATAACGACAGCCGCACCACCCGGGAGCGTGACCGCGATGCCAATATCGGTGGCTGGATGGACGAAGTGCGGGCTACCACGCGGCGGCTATGGAGCGAACTGGGCAGCAGTAGCGAAGAGGGTGAGGTGGATGAGACGCTGGACCTTCGCGGCAAGCGGGAATGGGGCAAGCTGGATATGATCCTCGAATCGTTCGATATTACCCAGGCGGCGCTGGCGAAATATAAAATTGCCGGTTACCCGCCAGATATTCTCATCGAAGTTCCCAAAACGGTGTGCAGTACCTACGAGTTTCACCGCGCCAGGGATCTGATCCGCCTGGGCCGTCATCTGGCCGATGACGCCCTGGCACGACGGATGCCCGACACGGCATCGGATGCGTAAGCGTAGAGGGCCTACTGGCCGCGTTTGCGTAGCAGGATGTAGACCGCGCCGGTGCCGCCGTCGATCTCAATGGCAGAGCAGAACGCCAGGACGCCGGGCCACTCGCGCAGCCAGGCGTTGGTGTGGCTTTTCAGTACTGGAAAATCAGCCGTTGTGCCCCAGGCCTTACCGTGGACGACCAGCACGCAGCGAAGCCCTTGAGCAGTTGCATCCCGCAGAAAGCTCTCAAGTTCCAGCCGGGCTTCTTCAAGGGTGTAGCCATGCAAGTCGAGGCCGGCCTGCCAGGCCATCTGGCCACGTTTGAGCTGGCTGAAGGTACGCCAGGGCAAATCGGCGACGCTGAATTCCAGATACTCGGAAGGGCGCACCGCCTCGACCCGGCCATCAGAGGTGCGGCCGGTGGTTGCGAAGGTATTGCTTTCCACCGCCGCCAGCCGCCTGGCCTGCTGGGCATCATCGTTGCGCTTGGGTTTGCCGGGGTCGGCCTGGTTGGTGGCCATGCGACGCACGCCCGCGGCTTTCAGCGCTTGGCGGAAAGCACTGATATCGTCATCATCGGGCAGGTGGCGGCGTCGTGTCATGACAGGCTCAAATGGCAAATGGGCAAAACGGAGAACAGGCGCACAGTATAGCGAGATGCGCGCTGCTGTGAACCGGGCAGCGTCAAAGGTACAATCTTTTCTTTTGCCATGCCGTCTTCCTAAGAGATGGCCGCTTTTGTTGACCAGGAGCCGATGTGACCCAGCCTCTCAACGCCGAGACTTCGCCTTCCTCCCTCACCCTGCCGGATACGGCGCTGGTGAGCGAGCTTATAACCTTGCGTGACTACCTGCGCTGGGTATCCAGCGAGTTCTATCTGGCGGGGCTCTATTATGGCCATGGCACCGAGTCGGCATGGGACGAAGCCGTTGCGCTGTGTTTGGGGGCACTGCATTTGCCCTGGAATGTCGACCCAGGGGTACAGGATGCACGTTTGTTGCCGATGGAGCGCGAGCGTATTGTGACCCTGACCCGTGAGCGAATCACCACGCGCCGACCGCTACCTTACCTGCTGGGAGAAGCTTTCTTCGCCGGTTATCCGTTTGACGTTGACGAACGCGTGCTGATTCCGCGCTCGCCGATGGCGGAATTGATAGAGGATGGCTTTGCTGCCTGGTTTCCCGAAGAGCCGCCCGAACGGGTGCTGGATTTGTGCACCGGCTCCGGCTGTATCGGCATTGCCACCGCGCTTTATTTGCCCACCTGCGAGGTGACGCTGGCCGATATCAGCCAGGAGGCGCTCGCCGTGGCGCGCCAGAATATCACCCGCCATGATGTCGGCGAGCGCGTACGCGCGGTGGAAGCCGATGTGTTCAGCGGGCTGGAGGGCCAGCGTTTTGATGTCATTATTTCGAACCCGCCCTATGTCGACAAGCGTGATCTGGCCACCATGCCCGCCGAATTCCGCCACGAGCCTGCCCTTGCGCTCGGCGCGGGCAGCGACGGTCTGGATATCGTGCGACGCATCCTGCGCGAAGCACGCGCACACCTGACCGATGAAGGGTGGCTGATTGTCGAGGTGGGTAACTCAGACCGCCACGTGGAGGCTGCCTTTCCCAAGGTGGCGTTCATGTGGCTTGAATTCGAGCGTGGCGGCCAGGGCGTCTTTGCCCTGAGCGCCGCTGAACTCGACGCCCATGCGGCGTCTTTTGCGTGAGGAGCTAAGGCTCATGTCCGGCAATACATTTGGCAAACTATTTACCGTCACCACCTTCGGGGAAAGCCACGGCCCGGCGCTAGGCGCGATCGTCGATGGCTGCCCGCCGGGGCTGCCGCTATCCGAGGCGGATTTACAGCACGACCTGGACCGCCGCCGCCCTGGCAGCTCGCGGTATACCACCCAGCGCCAGGAAGCGGATCAGGTGAAAATCCTGTCGGGGGTCTTCGAAGGTAAAACGACCGGAACCTCGATAGGCTTGCTCATAGAGAACACCGATCAACGCTCGAAAGATTATTCAAAAATCAAGGATCAGTTTCGCCCCGCCCACGCGGACTACACCTACCACCACAAGTATGGTCACCGTGACTATCGTGGCGGCGGGCGCTCGAGCGCCCGGGAAACCGCGGTACGCGTGGCTGCGGGCGCCATCGCCAAGCAGTACCTGGCGGCTCAGGGCGTGCAGGTGCGTGGCTACATGAGCCAGCTTGGCCCGATCAGGATCGATTTCCACTCCTGGGATGCCGTCGGACAGAACGCGTTTTTCTGCCCCGATCCCGCCAGAGTGCCCGAGCTTGAAGACTACATGGATCAACTGCGCCGTGATCAGGATTCCGTCGGCGCGGAGATCACCGTGGTGGCCGAGGGCGTGCCGGTTGGGCTGGGTGAGCCGGTATTTGATCGCCTGGATGCTGATCTGGCGCATGGTTTGATGAGTATCAATGCGGTAAAAGGGATTGAGATTGGCGCCGGGTTTGGCTGCGTTGATCAACGGGGCAGTGAGCATCGCGACGAGATGACGCCGGAGGGCTTTTTGTCCAATCACGCCGGTGGGGTGCTGGGCGGGATTTCCAGCGGCCAGCCCATTGTGGCCCGCCTGGCGCTAAAGCCGACGTCAAGCATCACCACGCCGGGGCGCTCGATCGACGTCAACGGCAACGCCGTCGAGGTGGTGACCAAAGGCCGTCACGACCCTTGCGTGGGTATTCGCGCAACGCCCATCGCGGAAGCGATGATGGCGATCACGCTGATGGACCACTGGCTACGGCAGCGAGGGCAAAACGGTGAGGTAAGCGTTGATACGCCACGGCTAACCCAACGCTAGCGGCAAGGTGTCCTTCGTATATCGCTGCTACACTTGAATAAAACAAGATTGGTTAATAAAGCAGGAGCCGCCGATGAAGATTAACGTTGAGTTCGATCTCACCCCCGATGAGTTTCGCCAGGCGTTGGGGTTGCCTGACGTTGAAGCGTTCCAGCAACATTTGCTTGATAACATTCAGCGGCAAATGGAGTCCGGCGTTGAAGGGTATGACCCCATGAGCCTGATGCGGCCCTTCCTGCAGCAACCCATGATGCAGCAGGGCCTTTCTCAGGGGTTGTCCAACTTCGGCACCTATCAGCAGATGATGCTGGATATGTTGAAGCAGGCCGGGAACGCCAGTACCAGTAGTAGCGGCGCTGCCGAAGAGAACAAAACTCAAAAAAGTAGCACGACAAGTACCAAGAGCACCGATGCCAATGCCAAGGCAACGGCATCTTCCCGTTCACGGGCAAAACGGAAAGCGGAGTGAACGGAAAGCAGTGCGATCTATGAGGGTAATGTCGCCAGGGCACGACCAAAGCGGTAGAAGCCGTTTTCGTCTAGGTAGTTGCAACACACCCTGTCAAGGATTACTCTTTTTGCAGTGCAGCAATTTGCGTTTGTGTGAGTCACTCTCGGCTCATGCCAAGGAACGAAAAGAGGATTAGACACCATGCAAGATAAAATGATGGACGCCTTCAACGCCCAAACCCGCCAGATGTTTGAGCCGATGCGCAAGATTAACTCGCTGATGCTCAACAACATGGAAAAAATGACCCAATATCAGCTGGAGGCGATGAAGCGCTACAGCCAGATGGGCACCGAACGCCTGCGTAACGCCACCGACATCCAGGATGCTGAAAGCCTGCGCGATTTCGGCACGCAGCAAGCAGCCATGATGAACGAGCTGTCGCAGCAAATGCAGGAAGACGCTCGCGTGATGAGCGAGATGAGCCTTGAATTCAAGGCAGAAATGGAAAAACTGTTTGGTGAAGCAGGCAAGCAAATGGCCGACCAGGCCAGCGCCGCGGCCAAAGGTGAGCAGCCCTCCGCCAAGGGTGAGCAGCCCGCGAAAGCGAGCAGCCAATCATCGCGTAAAAGCTGATTGACCCGATTGATCGCGGCGCCCAAGGGCGCCGCGCCTATTTTGAGCCTTTGATTACCTGCCATCATACGGGTTGCGTATGGATTGCGCGCCGGTAGAGGAGAATGAAGATGTCAGCAGAGTGGGAATTACCGCCCCATGGCCTGTCTCAAGAAGAGCTGGACGCCTGGAACGCTCAGCTAAAAGATATTGGTGAGCAGTATCAAGGTCTCATGCAGGATCTGTTATCGCGCATTGCGCCTAGCGAAGCGGCCGACTCCGTGTATAGCGATATGCGGGAAAGCTTTGAAGCCGGGGCGCAATCATTAATGCAGAACCCGACGCTATTATGGCAGACCCAGGCACGCCTGCTGCAGGACCAGTGGCTGCTATGGCAGCAGGGCATGCGGGCGATGGCCGGTGAAGAGGTATCGCCATTGGTCACGCCGGAGAAAGGTGACCGGCGGTTCAAGGACGAGGCCTGGACCCGGGAACCCCACTTCATGGCCATCATGCAGCAGTATCTGCTGTTTTCCCAGATGGTGGACGAGCTGGTGGATAGCTTGAGCGGCATGGATGAAAGCCATAAGCGCAACCTGGCCTTTTACGCCCGCCAGGTGGTCAACGCCATGTCGCCGACCAACTTTGTATCGACGAACCCCGAGGTCATGCGCCGCACGCTGGAAACCAAGGGACAGAATCTGGTGGAAGGTCTTGAGCGGCTGCGCGAAGACCTGGCCAATTCCGCCGAAGGCATCAACGTCCGCATGACCGACCGCAGCGCCTTTGGCGTGGGCGAGAACATTGCCGTTACCCCGGGAGCGGTGGTGTATGAAAATGAATTGATGCAGCTGATCCAGTACACGCCCACCACCGAAAAAACCTATAAAACACCGTTGCTGGTCGTGCCGCCGTGGATAAACAAGTACTACGTGCTTGATCTGCGCCAGGAAAACTCGATGATGAAATGGCTGGTCGACCAGGGGCATACCGTGTTCCTGATCTCCTGGCGCAACCCTGGGCCGGAACAGCGCGACATTACCTGGGCTGACTACATGCAGCTGGGCCCGATCACCGCCATGGAAGCGATCGAAAAAGCCTGCGGCGAAAAGTCGGTCAATCTGTTGAGTTATTGCGTTGGCGGCACGCTTGCGGCATCGACCGTGGCCTATCTCACCAGCACGCGGCGAGGTCGCAAGGTCAAATCGGTGACCTACATGGCCACCTTGCAGGATTTCCGTGATCCCGGCGATATCGGCGTATTCCTCAATGAACGCGTCGTAGAGGGCATTGAAGAGAACATGCAGTTGAAAGGTTATCTAGACGGGCGCTCGATGGCCTATACCTTTAACCTGCTGCGTGAAAACGATCTTTTCTGGTCGTTCTACATCAATAATTATCTGAAAGGTGAAACCCCGGCCGCCTTCGACCTGCTCTACTGGAACACGGACGGCACCAATCTGCCTGCCGGCACCCATGCCTGGTACCTGCGGCACATGTACCTGGAGAACAAGCTGGTCGAGTCCGGTGGTATCGAACTGGACGGAGTGAAGATCGATCTCAGGAAGATATCGGCGCCCAGCTATTTTGTGTCGGCCAAGGAAGACCATATCGCCAAGTGGAACAGCTCCTACTACGGTGCGCTGTTGCCCAAAGGGCCAGCCACCTTTGTGCTGGGTGGCTCGGGGCATATTGCCGGTATCGTCAACCCGCCGCATAAGCAAAAATATGGCTACTGGACGAACGATCAACTGCCTGAAAGCCATGACGCCTGGTTTGAGGGGGCGACCTTCAATGAAGGGTCGTGGTGGCCCCATTGGCAGGCCTGGATCACCGAAAATGGCTACGCGGACCCGGATCCGAAAAAAATGGTCGCCGCGCGTCAGCCGGGCGAGGGTGAGTTGAGCGTGATCGAGCCCGCCCCCGGGCGTTATGTCAAGACCACGATTCCTGAGGTGTTGGGCGAAATACCTGAGTAGTCTACCGGTACGCCTATTAAATCAAGCGCCCTGCCCATCGGCAGGGCGTTTTTCATTGGGGCAGCCGTCGACTGACATGATGTCGCAGTCGGGTTGCACAAAGCCGCGATCCCGCTATGGTAACGATGCGTCAAAAGCGTGTCGTCACCAGGCGGCGGCGGTGTCTTGCGTGCTTTATAATGGTCGACCGGTAAAGGGCCTGAACGGCCCCTTCCTTGAATGGAGAAATATCATGGTAAGCAATCTTTTCACGACTTCCAGGCGCTGGATAGGCGGTCTCGCGGTGGCGTTATTAACCGCTGGCAATGCCTACGGGCAGGACGTGCAGGTGACCGATGCGCGGGTAAGCTTGCTGCCCGGCGAGCAGCCGGGGGCCGGGTATTTTCAGCTCTATAACGCGGGTGACGAGGCAGTGATCCTGGTCGGTGCTGAAAGCGATGCCTTTGAAAACGTTGAGCTACATGTCAGCTCTGATCAAGACGGCATGGCGCATATGCACGCGGTTGAGCAGGTCGAGATTGCCCCGGGGGAGCGCTTTGCGTTTGCGCCCAAGGGGCATCACCTGATGCTGATCGGTCGTCAGGCAGCGCTGGAAGCCGGGGACGAAGTAGACGTGCGGCTGGAGTTCAGCGATGAGCAGCGCCTGTCCGTTACCTTTGACGTCGTATCGCCAGCGGCACTTTAAGTGTCTCTCATGCAGGAAACCTTCTATGTATAAAGGCTTGTTGGCGGTACTTGCGTCACTCTGGCTCGTCGGCTGTGTCGATACAAACTGGCGCACGGCAGAGACCCACGAGATCATGCCACCGCTGGATTTCTCGCTGGTCGATGAAAACGGTCAGGCGGTAGAGGCCGAGGATTACGCTGGCAAGGCGACACTTGTCTATTTCGGCTACACCTTCTGCCCCGATGTATGCCCGATTACGCTGGCGAGGCTGGCGGGCACCTTGAACCGGCTCGACGATGACGTGCGCGATGATATCCAGGTGCTGTTCATTACCGTCGACCCTGCGCGCGATACCCCCGAGGTCGTCAAGCGTTATACCGCCGCCTTCGGCGACGAGTTCATCGGCATCACCGGTGAACGGGCGGAGATCGACGCGCTGACCAACCGCATGCGCGTGACCTACGAGTACGAAGCGCCCAACAAGCGCGGTGACTATATCGTTACCCATACCAGCGCGGTGTTCGCGTTTGATCGCGAGGGTGAGGCCCGGTTTCTGATCCGCGACAGCCATCCGATCGCTGACGCCGTTGCGGACATCAACCGGCTGGTGACGGAAGGCTAGTTGTGACCGAAGGCTAGTTTACTGGCAGGCGACGGAGAGACTACAGCGCGACTTATAGCGTTGTGACGCTATATCCAGGATCACTTCGTCGCTTTGCGTATCGTACATGAACGACGCGTAGCCACGGTCAGATGAGGTCGTGCGGTACAGCCCACAAATGGTGTAGCCGTATTGCACTTTCTGCAGCTTGGCAAGCTCGATGTCACCGGGCGCATCGAGGGTTTGCGACAGGGCGCGCTGAATATCATCGTCGACATTGCTGTCGGATAGCGCCTGTCCGCCAAATATGGCACCGCCCAGTAGCAAGGCCAGGAGCAGCGGAAGCGCGACGAGCAATACGAAGGGGCGAGATTTAAGCATGGGCCATACCTGTAACGGCGTTGTCGACACCCGGCCGCGTACCGGCCAGGACGTCTATTTTACCGACGGCGAGCTTGCGGCACACCCACCAGCACCATCAGTGCGGCTATAAACCACACCGGCCAGCTACCCATGCGGGTAAACGGCGTTAGCCCCTGGGTGGCGTAGAACTCGCCGGTGAGCGAGGTGGTCTCGAACTGGGGGGCACGTTCGACGACGCGGCCCTGGGCATCAATGATCGCGGTAATGCCGTTGCTGGTAGCACGTAGCACGTAGCGGCCATTTTCCAGCGCCCTGAGCCGTGCCATCTGCAGGTGCTGGTGCGGGCCGATCGAGGCGCCAAACCAGGTGTCGTTGGACAGCGTCATCAACACATCGCTGTCCCTGGCGCGGCTGGCCACCAACTGCGGGTAAATGATTTCATAGCAGATGGCATTGCCGATGCTGACCCCCGCGGCCTGCATTGGCGCCTGGTCGGGGGCGCCTTTGGTAAAGCTCGACATGGGCAAATTGAAAAAGTCGATGGCGCCGCGCAGCAGGCTTTCCAGCGGCAGATATTCGCCGAAGGGCACCAAATGCTCTTTTTGATAGCTGCCTTCGACATCCCCCACACCGACCACGCTGTTGAAGTAGCGCTCGTCGGTATCGCGCTGGACGATGCCGGTCATCAGCGCCGTGTCGGTGGGCAGATTGCTTTGTACGCGCTCAAGCACCGGGCGTGCCTGGGTTTCCATCATGGGCAGGGCTGTTTCCGGCCACACAATCAGGTCAACGTCATCAGCGACGTCCCGGGTCAAATCGCTGTAGATGTTGGCGGCATTGCGCTGGCCTTCAGGGGTCCATTTTTCCAGCTGGGGAAGGTTGCCCTGCAGCAGTGCGACCCGCGTGGGTGTTTCGGCGGGCGTGGTCCATTGCGCAGGCAACGCCAGTGGTACCAGCCAGATAGCCGCCAGTGGTGCGAGCGTCCACCATTGACGGCGCAGCAGCAGCGCCGCGCCGAGTGCACCACTGAGGGCAACCAGCAACGATAGCAGATAAACACCGCCAATGGGCGCCCAGGCAGCCAGTGGCGAGTCCACATACCCTGACCCCAGCAATAACCAGGGAAACCCGGTGAATAGATAGGTGCGCAGGACTTCTCCCAGCACCCAGGTACCGGCAAAGCTCACGAGCGCCAGCCGGGGGCCGGTAAAGCGGCGGTAGAGCCACAGCGTGCCGGCGAAAAACAGCGCCAGTACGCAGACGAACAGGGCGGTGAGAAACAGCGCAAGCGGTACGCCGGTATAGCCGTAGTCGTGAATCGATACGTAGACCCAGGAAGCACCACTGCCAAACAGCGCCACCCCGTAGAGCCACCCCTTGAGGGCCGCCTGGGCAGCGGTGAGCTGATGCGTGCCTGCGTACATCAGGCCTGCGGCCACCGGCCCTAACCACCATAGCTCAAACGGCGACGCCGTCAGCGTAGTGAAGCCGCCAGCCAGCAGTGCGGCGATTAGCTGTCGATACACAGCTGGGATGCTACCCATAGCGAGATATCCTTATGTCCGGGACGGGGTGAGGCGTGAAAGCTAGGTGTCGCTCTGCTCGTCGTCGCTGCTGACAGGGCGATGTTCCCGGTAGGCCTCAAGCAGGCGGATGCGGCGGTTGTCGGCGTTGAGGACCTCAAAGCGCCAGCCGCCCAGGTGGGTATATTCGCCGCGTTGCGGCAGGTGGCCAAATTGCTGCATTACCAGCCCGCCGATGGTATCGAATTCATCGTCAGAGAACTGGGTATCGAAGTGCTCGTTAAAGTCATCAATGGTGGTCAGCGCGCGGATGGCATAGTGCTTATTTTCCAGCTCGCGAATATCCTCTTCCTCGTCGGCGTCATGCTCATCTTCGATATTACCGACAATCTGCTCAAGAATATCCTCGATGGTAATAATGCCCGCCGTGCCACCGTACTCGTCGACCACAACCGCCATGTGGTTGTGGGTATCGCGGAACTCTTTAAGCAGGCTGTTGAGCCGTTTGGATTCAGGAATGAACATCGCCGAGCGAACGATATCAGCCAATTGAAACGCATCGCGTTCGGCCTGGGTCTGGGAAAGCAGCGGCAACAGATCCTTGACCAGCAAAATGCCTTTTACATCGTCAAGGTTTTCGCCAATCACTGGATAGCGCGAGTGGCCGGTCTCTTGGATGAGCGCCAGGTACTCTTCACTGGTCTGATCAAGGGTGATCGCCGAGATCTGCGAGCGGGGGATGAGGATTTCGCGAACCTGTTGGTCGCTGATTTCCAGTGCGCCTTCAATGATCATGATGGCGTCCTGGTCAAGCTTTAAACGCCCTGCCGCGTGGCGTAGAAATTCCAGTAACTCATCGCGGGAGCTGGGTTCGTCGTTGTCGCCCGAAAGGGCGCTAAAGAGTTTCTCGAGCCAGGATCGTTGATTGGCGTTGCTCGATCGGTCTTCGCTCATGCAGGTAATCTCTTGTTGACGGACTCAGGTAGCGTGATTCGAAAGGACGTTTTATCACTGACCAGGGGCGCGGTGCTAGTTCGACGTATGGGTCTTAAGTCTCATATGTCGCCAATATAGGGGTCGGTGATGCCCAGGGCGGCAAGCAGCTCGCGTTCACATTGCTCCATCACCTCGGCGTCTTCCTCCTCAATGTGATCATAGCCCAACAAATGCAAGGTGCCATGGATCACCATATGGGCATAATGGTGCTCGAGGGCTTTACGCTGCTCTTCAGCCTCTTTGACAACGACGGCATGGCAAATCACCAGGTCGCCGAGTAATGGCAGCGTTATGCCTGGTGGGTTCTCAAACGGAAACGACAGCACGTTGGTGGGTTTGTCCTTGCCCCGATAATCGTGATTGAGTGACCGGCTTTCATCGGGATCGACAAAACGCACGGTCAGTTCCTTGCGTGGGTCATCGGGGTGTCTGGCAAGCACATCGCCCACCCAGCGGGTGAGCTGTGCCTGCGTCGGTAGATGCTGATCGTCGATGGCCGCCTGGCGGTCGATCACGATGCCACTCATCGTGAGTTGCCCCCCTGGCCTTCGCGGCCCTGCAGGCGGGCTTCCCGCTCTTGCTGGCGGGCTTCCCGGCGGGCGCGCTCCTCGGCTTCCTGCTGGGACTCGAAGGCGTCGTAGGCTTCAATAATGCGTTGCACCAGCGGGTGGCGCACCACATCCTTGGCGGCAAAGTGGGTAACGCCAATCCCCGCGGTGTCTTTCAGTACGTCGAGCACCTGGATAAGGCCCGAGCGCTGCCCCTTGGGGAGGTCGACCTGGGTGACGTCACCGGTAATCACCGCGGTGGAGCCAAAGCCGATACGCGTCAGGAACATTTTCATTTGTTCGGGCGTGGTGTTCTGGCTCTCGTCCAGGATGATATAGGCATTGTTGAGCGTCCTGCCGCGCATGTAAGCCAGCGGGGCAATTTCGATCACCTGGCGCTCGATCAGTTTGGCAACCTGCTCGAAGCCGATCATTTCGTAGAGCGCATCGTAGAGCGGGCGCAGGTAAGGATCGATTTTCTGGGCAAGATCGCCAGGCAGAAAGCCGAGCTTCTCACCGGCTTCCACCGCCGGACGGACCAGTAAAATACGCCGCACTGCCTGCTGGTTGAGTGCTTCCACGGCGGCGGCGACGGCCAGGTAGGTTTTACCGGTACCCGCCGGGCCAATGCCGAAGTTGATGTCGTGCTCGCGAATGCTGGTGACATAGCGCTGCTGATTAAGGCCACGGGGCTTGATCATGGTACGTGGTGTACGCATGATCACTTCACCGCTATCGCCTTCCGTATCGTCCTCTTCCTCCTCCAGCGCTTCCAGGCCGGATTCTTGAAGAAACAGGTGGACCGTGTCGGCCGATACTTCTTCCGCCGCCGTTTCACGGTAGAGGTGCTCCAGCACGTTGGCAGCAGCTTTGATGCGATTGGCAGGCCCGGCCAGCTGGAACACATTGCCTCGGTTGCGCAGCGTTACGTCCAGGCGGCTTTCGATCAACTTCAGGTGCTCATCCTGCTGACCGCACAGGCTGGCAAGGCGCTGAGGGTCATTGGGTTCAAGGCTTAACGTGGTAATGCGATTGGCCTGAGGCGATGGCTGGCTCAAGAGTGAAAAACCTGTCGGTTGATGGGTGTCAATGTCAGCTTACTGCCCCAAGCGGTGTTGGGGCAATTACCTGGGATAAGCGATGTTCAATAACGCTCGGGGGAGACGAGTTCACCGCGCAGTGAATTGGGCAGGGCCTCGGTGATTTCCACGTCCACGAAGTAGCCGATCAGCTCGGTGGGGTTGGCGGCGCGGAAGTTGACCACCCGGTTATTTTCCGTGCGTCCGGACAGCTGGCCTGGGTCTTTTGGCGAAAAGCCGGTGACCAGGATGCGCTGGGTGGTGCCCACCATGCGACGGCTGATTTGCCCGGCCTGCTGGAGGATACGTGCCTGCAAGATCGCCAGACGTTCTTTCTTGACGCTTTCCGGTGTTTCATCCTCAAGCGCGGCGGCAGGTGTGCCGGGGCGCGCCGAGTAGACAAAGCTGAACGAGTGATCGAAGCCGATGCGATGGATCAGGTCCATCGTTGCTTCGAAATCCTCTTCGGTTTCGCCGGGGAAGCCGATAATGAAGTCGGAAGAAAAGCTGATGTCCGGGCGGTTGGCACGAATCCGCTCCATCTTTTCGATATAGGCTTCTGCCGTGTGGCCACGCTTCATCGCACTCAAGATGCGGTCAGAGCCCGATTGCACCGGCAGGTGCAGGTGGCTGACTAGCTCGGGGATGTCGGCGTAGGCATCCACCAGGCTGTCAGTGAACTCAACCGGGTGGGAAGTAGTGAAGCGAATGCGGTCGATCCCCTCGACCGCCGCGACACAGGCAATCAGTTCGGCAAGGTCGATCTCATCGCCCAACTGGTTTTCACCCCGGTAGGCGTTGACGTTCTGGCCGAGAAGGTTGACTTCGCGCACGCCCTGGTCGGCGAGGTGAATGACCTCATCCATCACCGCTTCAAACGGTCGCGAGACTTCTTCGCCGCGGGTGTAGGGCACCACGCAGAAGGTGCAGTACTTCGAGCAGCCTTCCATGATGGATACAAAGGCGGTGGCACCGTCCGACGTCGGTTTAGGCAGGTGGTCGAATTTCTCGATTTCCGGGAAGGTCACGTCCACCGCGGCAATTTGATTGTCACGGCGTGCATCCAGCATAGATGGCACCCGGTGCAGTGTCTGCGGGCCAAACACCATGTCCACATGGGGCGCACGCTTGCGCAATGCTTCGCCTTCCTGGCTCGCAACGCAGCCACCGACGCCAATGACCAGATCAGGATTGGCGTCCTTGAGTTTTTTCCAGCGTCCCAGCTGATGGAACACCTTTTCCTGCGCTTTTTCACGAATGGAGCAGGTGTTGAGAAGAATGACATCGGCTTCGCGCTCGTTATCGGTCAGTTCGAGCTGATGAGAAACGCCGAGCATGTCCGCCATACGGGAGGAGTCATACTCGTTCATTTGGCAGCCGTGCGTTTTGATGAAGAGCTTCTTCGCCATCGGTACCTGTCATCTATGGGTCGTCGGAAGGACGAGGGATGAATGAAGTGTCGTTGCGCCTGGGCGCGAGATTGGGTGCATTATACGGACACAACCAACAGGCGGCTAGCGTTGACGCGGAATCGATGCTTGACCGTTAAGTTTCTATCAGTATACTACGCACCGTGTTTGAGCAGTTCCCCGATAGCTCAGTTGGTAGAGCAAATGACTGTTAATCATTGGGTCGCAGGTTCGAGTCCTGCTCGGGGAGCCAATGAACTGATCTCAAATACGGCAATAACAGATTGTTCCTCGATAGCTCAGTTGGTAGAGCAAATGACTGTTAATCATTGGGTCGCAGGTTCGAGTCCTGCTCGAGGAGCCAAATTGCCCCGCAAGGTATTTTCCTACCGTTCACGGTAGTCCTATTGTTCCCCGATAGCTCAGTTGGTAGAGCAAATGACTGTTAATCATTGGGTCGCAGGTTCGAGTCCTGCTCGGGGAGCCATCTAGCGTCTGTTTTCCCTCCTTCTATGACGCCAGCCGTTAATCGATTCCGCCTGTTCTTTCGTTAGTTCCTCTTTCGTTAGCTCTCTTTGACGCTGCTATTTAGGCGCCTGCTGCCTTGTGGTGCATGGGGTGTTTCTGCGTGGCTGCTTAACGCTTGGTGTCGGCGGCTTTGCCGATAATCACGCCGGTGGCGTAAACTATCCGCATTATTGATCTGGTGGGAATAATCGTCTTGGGAAAATCCACTCCGTTGAACGCACTGCAGGTCTTCAAGTGCCTGAGCGATGAAACGCGTCTGATGCTGGTGCTGCTGATTGCCCATGAGCAGTCGCTGTGCGTGTGTGAAATGACCTATGTGCTTGAAGAGTCCCAGCCCAAGGTGTCGCGTCATCTGGCGCAGCTTCGCCAGTGCGGGCTGCTGGTGGACCAGCGGGACGGGCAGTGGGTGTATTACCAACTGGCGCCGCAACTGCCGACATGGGCACGGCATATTATCGAGTCGGCACAGCAGGGGTGTGCCGCCCAATTGGCCCGTTTGACACAGCGCCTGGCTGCCATGGGCGACCGGCCAACACGGCGAGCTGCGCTTTGCTAGTCGGCTAAGAAAAGCGCCGGTGCCACTGGGGCACTGGCGCTTTTGAAGCCTTGACGCTTATTCGCTTACCGATTGACGAACCGCTGGGTGCTTTCCAGATGGGCGTAATCGAGCAGAACTTCGGCGGCTTCCAGCACGTGGGCACGCTCTACTGAGGTGGCGTCCTCCTCGTCGGTATTGCCGTCTTCACTGTCGTTATCGCTCAGCGCGGTGGCGTCGCGGGCATCGGTCCACTCTTCCAGTTCTTCAAGCCCCAGGGCGCGACGCCGCTGGTTTTCCAGCGCCAGCTGCTCGGCTTCCTGAGCCTGGGTTTCACGCTCGCGCTGCTCACGATTCAGACTGACACTGGTATTCTGCTCGCGAAGCTCCCGGGACAACTCGGATTGCCGCTCCATGTAGCGGAAGTTGGGGTTGTCCTCCGCGCGATTCTGGTGCGCCGACTGTAGCGCATCAAGGTAGCGTTCCGGTTCCCCGTACCGCCGGTACTGGACGTCCTGAACCGTGTCCCATTCCAGGGCGTGGTCCAGGCTGCTTTCGCCAATGCGCTCAGGGTCGATCAGGCTAGGGAAGTCGATATCGGGTTCGACTCCGCGGTTCTGGGTGCTCTCGCCGGAAATGCGATAGAACTTGGCACGGGTGAGCTTGATTTCGCCGTGGCTCAAATCGTTCAGCGTCTGCACCGTGCCTTTACCAAAGGTCTGGCTACCCATCACGATACCGCGGCCATAGTCCTGGATGGCGCCAGCGAGAATTTCTGACGCCGAGGCTGACAGCCGGTTTACCAGCACGCCCAGTGGGCCGTCGTAAAGCGTACCTGCTTCACTGTCGCCGTAGAGGTTGATGCGCCCGTCAGCGTCGCGAACCTGAACGGTGGGGCCGCGGTCGATAAACAGGCCGATCAGCGAGTTGGCTTCCTGAAGTGCGCCGCCGCCGTTGTTACGCAGGTCGAGCACAATACCTTCAACATCCTGGCGCTTTAACTGCTCGATTTCCTTGGCGACGTCGCGGGTGGTGCTGCGGTAGTCGTCCTCACCTGCCTGCCAGGCGTCGAAGTCGACATAAAAGGTGGGAATTTCGATCACCCCGAGGCGGTGAGTGGTGCCATCACGTTCGACATCAATCACTTCGCTCTGGGCGGCCTGATCTTCCAGGTCAACCGTATCGCGAGTGATTTCAACGGTTTGTGAGCGGGTCATGTCGACCGCCTGGGCGGGCACGACATCCAGCTTCACCACGGAACCTTTCGGGCCGCGAATCAGGTCGACCACGTTGTCCAGGCGCATGCCAATCACGTTGACCATCTCGCCGTCTTCCTGGCCGACGCCAATAATCCGATCGGCGGGCTCCAGTACGCCGGCACGCTCGGCGGGGCCGCCCGCGACCAGGCTGGAGACTTTGACATATTCGCCGTCGGATTGAAGCAGTGCACCGATGCCTTCAAGCGACAGGCTCATTTGAATGTCGAACGATTCTCCCTGGCGGGGTGAGAGGTAGCTGGTGTGCGGATCAATGGTGCTGGTCACCGCGGCCATGATCAAACCAAAGACGTCTTCCGGTTCGGTCTGCTCCAGGCGGGAAAGCTGCCCTTCGTAGCGCTGGCGGAGATTCTCGACAATCTGTTCGTCGTCTTGGTCGCTCAGGGCAAGCGTCAGGGCATCATTTTTCAGCCGTTTTTGCCACAATGCATCCAGTTCGCGCTGACTCTCGGCCCAGGCGGCGTCCTCGCGGTCAAGCTCGAGGCGCTCGTTGCCGTCGAAGTTGAACGTCGTGTCGTCATCCAGGTGTTCAAGCAGCCATTCAACCCGAGCGGTATGGCGCTCGTTAAGGCGGTTGTAAAGGGCAAACGCCTCATCCAGGTCGCCGTCGAAAAGCGTATCGGCCAGGTCGGTTTCCAGGTGGCGATAGGGCTCAATGTCGCTGCTGAGCAGGTAGGCCCGTTGGCCATCCAGGATGTCCAGATAGCGGCCAAAGGCTTCTTGTGACCAGGCTTCGTCAAAGCTCACATCGGCGTAGTGGCCATAGCGAAGCGAATCGGCAATTTCGACCGCCGCCTGGCGCTGTTCTTCGGTCGGCTCCAGTTGCGCTATTGCCATCGGGCTGGTGACGACCAGCATGATGGTTAGGGCGACTGAGCGCGAAAGCGTTGCAAACAAGCTCATCAGTCAAGCTCTCCCGGATTTGTGTACACTCATGCTTTCCTAGACCCGCATCTGACCAATGAGTTGCGAAGGCCGAGGGAGCATTGTAGCAGGTCACCTGCTTTGCTGAGACTCAAACATGTCGGTAATGAGGATTTCCATGTCCGAAATATTCAACGTTGATCGCGTCACGCGGCTATGCGAGTTCTTGCGCCGGTCTCCCACACCATGGCACGCCACGCATGCCATGGCGGAGCGTCTGGAGCAGGCGGGTTTCGAGCGCCTGGAAGAGACCGCCAATTGGCAGCTGTCGCCCGGTCAGCGCTACTACGTGACACGCAACGATTCATCATTGATCGCCTTTCAATTGCCCAAAGAGGCGCTTCACAGCCTGCGCATGCTGGGCGCTCACACCGATAGCCCCGGGCTGCGTTTAAAGCCCAATGCCACCCAGCATGCCGCCGGCTGGCTTCAGTTGGGGGTGCAGGTTTATGGCGGTGCTCTGCTGGCGCCGTGGTTCGACCGCGACCTGGGAATCGCGGGGCGGGTGCATATCCGCCACGCCGATGGGCAACTGGAAAGTGTGCTGCTTAACGTCGATCGGCCGGTGGCGGTGATTCCGAGTCTTGCGATTCACCTTGATCGGGACGTCAATGCCGGGCGTAGCATCAATCCTCAGACTCAGATGGCGCCTGTATTGATGCAAAGCGATACTGAAAGGCTCGAGGATCTGCTGGCGCGCTGGCTGGAAGCCGAGCACGGCCTGCGGGCGGTCGACGTGGTGGATTTTGAACTGGGTTTTTACGACGTTCAGCCGCCTTCGCTGGTGGGCGTCAACCAGGAGCTGATCGCGAGCGCGCGGCTGGATAACCTGCTGTCGTGTTTTGTCGGCCTGGAAGCGTTGCTCGACTGCGATGGTCAGCAGGGCGCGCTGCTGGTCGCCAATGACCACGAGGAAGTTGGCAGTGCCAGCGCCTGCGGCGCTCAGGGACCGTTTCTGGGCGATGTGCTGAAGCGTATCAATGCCCAAATGGGCAGAGGGAGTGAAAAGGGTAGCGACGAATCACTGATTCAACTGATCCAGTCATCGCTGATGATCTCCTGCGATAACGCCCACGGCCTGCACCCCAACTTTCGCGATAAACACGACGAGCAGCACGGGCCGACACTTAACGGCGGACCGGTCATCAAGATCAACGCCAGCCAGCGCTACGCCACCAACAGCGTGACCGGTGCGCTGTTCCGGGATATTTGTCGCGCGGCGGATGTGCCTGTCCAGTCGTTTGTGACCCGCTCGGACATGGGCTGCGGCAGCACCATCGGCCCGATCACCGCCACCGAAGTTGGCGTACCCACCATTGATGTGGGGCTGCCCCAGTGGGCAATGCACTCGGTACGCGAAACGGCGGGTACCCAAGACGTCGAGCACCTTACCCGGGCGCTGGTCGGCTTTTTAAACCGCAAGGTACTTAATTGAGCGTTCTGTCACCCACAAAAAAGCCCGCTGACAGGATCGGCGGGCTTTTGGGTATTCAGTGGTTGGTGGCTACGCCCTGATTTGAACAGGGGACCCCATCATTATGAGTGATGTGCTCTAACCAGCTGAGCTACGTAGCCATTCAACGGGGGCGAATATTACTCAGCGCCGCCGAATCCGTCAAGTTTTTGTTGCGTAGCGCGCGTGGGTGGCGATTATCTTTCATCGGGGGGCGTCAGGGGTAACCAATCGACCGATGCCCGGATAACATCCTGGTAGTTACGGATACGCTGAACATAATGGACCGGCTCATAGCCCCGTGCGTAGCCGTGTTGCGTCTGCGGGTAGTAGCGCTTGTCGGCCTTGAGGGGCAGAACCTCTTTCATATCCGCCCAGGAGTCAGGGTCTTTGCCCAGCTCCCTGGCCAGCTCGCGCGCATCCAGGACGTGGCCGCGGCCAATGTTGTAGCTTGCCAGGGCCAGGTAGGTGCGATCCGGCTCGGGCAGGGTGTCGGGAAGGCGCTCATGGCGGTCGGCTAGATAGCGGGCGCCACCATTGATGGACGCGGCCGGGTTCAGGCGATTGTCGACGCCAAGGGATTGGGCCGTGTTCTGGGTCAGCATCATGATGCCGCGTACACCGGTGGGGGAGACCGCTTGCGGGTCCCAGTGCGACTCCTGGTAGGCCAGCGCGGCGAGCAGGTCGGCTGGCATGCCAGTCTCATCCTGGGCTTCCAGGAAAAGGTCAAGGAAGTCAGGCAGGCGTTCGTCGATACGCCGGTTGAGCGCACGCAGGTCAACGAAGTCGAACTCGCTGATATAGGCGTAGTAGCGCTGCTGCACCTCGTCGATGCTTTCCTGGCCTTCGGGGCTTGCCATCCATTGGTTGGCCATGTCGGCCAGTGCCTGCTGGTCGGCAGGCAGATACCAGCCCAGACGGTCGCCGCTGGTGAGGTTGATGGCCACTTCCAGGTGCGGAAAGTGGCGGCGCACCAACTGGACGATATTGGAGTCGGCAACGGTGCAGTCAATGCGCTTTTCGGCCACGTCGGTCAGTAATATCTCAGTGGTGCGCGGGTCTTCCTCGAAGTCGATGCCGGTATGCTGGTTGACCAGGCTCTGCAGCTTTTCGGCGTAGCTGGAATCTGCCGTGACACGGATACCGACCCCGGCCATTTCCTCTACCTGTCGCGGCATGGGCCGCATGTCCCGGTGACAGACCAGTTGCTCGACGATATCGGTGTGAGTGGGGCCCCGGCGGAAATGTTCATCCCGGGTGGGCAGGTGCGTCAGCCCGGCGGCGGCGAGCTGCTGGTCATCGCCTTGCAAGGACTGGAGCACCCTTGAGGTGGACCCGGCAAGCGTCCATTCAACCTCCCAATCGTTGGCGTCGGCGAACGCTTCCACAAGGTCGTGCTCGGGGCCCGCGGGATTTCCATGGCGATCAAGGTAATAGGTCGTGGCGCTGTTGCGGGTAACGACGTTAATCGATCCGCCCGGCTCGGGCGGATCGTCGAGCTGTGTGATCGTCGGCTCGCTCTGGCCGCAGCCTGAAAGCATTGCTAGCGGTAGTAGCAAAGTGAGGCTCAGCAGACGTAACCGGGGTACAACATCAATATGCCGGTCATGTGGGGAAAGGGTGGAAGGCATCGTTCAACCCTAGCAGGCTTAAGCGCTGCCAGGAAGGCAGCGCTTAAACGCTGGGTTATCGGTGGTGGAGGGGCACCGCAACCCTTTAGCAGTGGCTGTATCAGCAGTAACTGTGTCGCGGGCTAGACATTGAAACGGAAATGCACCACGTCGCCGTCCTTGACGATGTATTCCTTGCCTTCCAGCCGCCATTTGCCCGCGTCTTTGGCACCTTGCTCGCCGCCCAGTGAGACAAAATCATCAAAGGCGATCACTTCGGCGCGGATAAAGCCTTTCTGGAAGTCGGTATGGATGGCGCCAGCGGCTTCCGGTGCGGTGGCCCCTTGTTTGACGGTCCAGGCGCGCACCTCCTTGACGCCTGCCGTGAAGTAGGTCTGCAAGCCGAGCAGTGCGTACCCAGCGCGAATCACGCGGTCCAGGCCGGGTTCTTCCATCCCCATCTCGCTCAAGAACATCTCGCGTTCTTCGTCATCCAGCTCGGCGATTTCGGCTTCGATCTGGTTGCATACCGGCACTACGACAGCGCCTTCTTCCGCAGCGATTTCGTTGACGATATCGAGGTAGGGGTTGTTGTCGAACCCGTCTTCATTGACGTTGGCAATGTACATGGTGGGCTTGAGCGTCAAAAAGCCAAAGCTTTTCACCTGAAGCTGTTCTTCTTCGCTCAAGCCAAAGCTGCGCAGCGGCATCCCTTCGGCGAGGTGCGGGTGAATTTTATCCAGTAAGGCCTTGGTGGCAATGGCGTCCTTATCGCCGCCTTTGACAACGCGTACCAGGCGCTGGCTGGCTTTTTCGACGGTATCCAGGTCGGCAAGCGCCAGTTCAAGGTTGATGGTTTCGATATCAGCGCGCGGGTCGACCTGATTGGAGACATGAATCACGTTGTCGTTATCGAAACAGCGCACCACGTGGGCGATAGCCTGCGTTTCGCGGATATTGGCCAGAAACTTATTGCCTAGCCCTTCACCTTTTGAGGCACCTGCCACCAGGCCGGCAATATCGACAAACTCCATGGTGGTTGGCAGCACTTTCTGCGGTTTGACGATCTCGGCCAACGCATTGAGGCGCGGGTCGGGCATGGGGACGATCCCGACGTTGGGCTCGATGGTGCAGAAAGGGAAGTTTTCTGCATCAATACCCGATTTGGTGAGCGCATTGAAGAGTGTTGACTTGCCGACGTTGGGCAGGCCGACGATGCCGCAGTTAAAACCCATAAAGTGTTCCTGAAATAAAATGGTAGGCGAGAAATCAAAGGCCATTCTACGAGATCAGCCCGCTGCCAGCTACGGGGGGAGCGCTACAGCTTGAAGCTGTGCAACTGGTTCATGGCTTTGGCCCAGTCACCGGCCAGTGCCATGGGTAATGTCGCCTGGCATTCTTCGATCGCGCGTTCAATTGCCGCTTGTTCATCCTTGCCTGCGCGACCCAGTACATAGTTGGTCACCTGGCGTGCGTCGCCCGGGTGGCCGACGCCAATCCGTACGCGGTGAAACTGCTTCTGGTTGCCGAGTGCGCTGGCGATATCGCGCAGTCCATTATGGCCGCCGTGGCCGCCACCGGTTTTATAACGCGCCTGACCCGCAGGCAGGTCGAGTTCGTCGTGGGCCACCAGCAGATTTTCCGGGGCAAGCTTGAAAAACTGGCTCAATGCCGCGACGGCAGCGCCGCTGCGGTTCATGAAGGTGGCGGGCTTGAGGAGATGCACGTCCTGGTCGCCGATGCGTACCTTGGCATAGTGCCCCAGGAACTTCTTTTCGGGGCGCAATTCGCCATGCACGCTGCTGGCAATGGCATCGACCAGCCAAAAGCCGGCGTTATGGCGCGTTGCCGTATACTCCGGCCCGGGGTTGCCGAGTCCAATGATGGCCGTTACCTGGCTCATTTTCCACCTCCAAAAAAATTTCCGGGAGAAATTTTAGACGCCGCGCCAGCGGCGGCCCGAAGGGCGTCTGCCGCGGGTGGCAGCCGCAAAAAAAATCAAGCGCCGAAGCGCTTGATTTTAACATTACGAAGGCCGTTAAGGTACGGCCAACGCTGACAGCTTACTCGGCGCTGTTGTCTTCTTCGCCTTCACTGCCACTTTCGCTTTCACCACCTTCATCTTCGTCGTCTTCAGTCGCACGAACCTTCATCTTGGTGATGCTAAGGATCGCGTTGTCGTGATCTTCACCGTGAGACAGGTCAACTGAAGTGACGCCCGCCGGCAGGGTCAGGTCTGACAGGTGCAGCGTAGTACCGACCTCTGCATTGCTGATGTCAATTTCCAGGTAGTCAGGAAGATCTTTCGGCAAGCAGCTGATCGCCACTTCGTTGGCGAGAACGTGCAGTTCGCCGTCCTGGTCCTTGATGCCTACACACGCTTCTTCGCCAGTCACGTGCAGCGGCACGTTCATGGTGATTTCGTGGGTAGCGTCAACACGCAGGAAGTCGGCATGGGTCAGCAGCGGCTTGTAGGGGTGACGCTGAAGGTCACGTACCACCACCTGTTCTTCCTTGCCTTCAATCACGAGCGTGATGACCGAGGAGAAGAACGACTCGTCTTCAATCGCCTTGTAAAAAGCGGTTTTTTCGACGGCGATCGACTGTGCATCTTTGTTACCGCCGTAAACAACGGCCGGTACCTGTTCGTTCGCACGACGCAGGCGGCGGCTCGCACCTTTCCCCAGGTCGTTACGAACACTGGCTTTCAAGCTAAAATCAGACATGGAATTGCCTCTTGGTTTTGAGTAAGGAAACGCCGCCGTCCGCGACCAGACGACGACGTTCCCAGGAGCCCGTAAGCGGGCTGTGATGTCAGGCGATTAGTGGAACATCGCGCTGACAGATTCTTCGTTGCTGACGCGGCGGATGGCTTCCGCGATCAGGCCAGCTACGCTCAACTGACGAATTTTACCGCTCCGCCGCGCTGCGTCGGAAAGCGGGATGGTGTCGGTCACCACGACTTCGTCAAGTTCTGAGTTGGTGATATTGTCGACGGCAGGGCCGGATAATATCGGGTGCGTGGCGTAGGCGACGACGCGCTTGGCACCATGATCTTTCAGCGCTTCACCGGCTTTGCACAGCGTACCGGCGGTGTCGATCATGTCGTCGACGACCACGCAGGTACGGCCTTCAATTTCACCGATGATGTGCATCACCTGGGCTTGGTTAGCCTGAGGGCGGCGCTTGTCGATGATGGCCAGGTCGGCATTGAGCTGTTTGGCGATGGCGCGGGCGCGCACAACGCCGCCCACATCGGGGGACACCACTACCAGGTCGCTGTAGTTCTGGCGCTCGATGTCGTCGAGCAGGATCGGCGACCCGTAGACGTTATCCACCGGCACGTCGAAGAAACCCTGGATCTGGTCGGCGTGCAGGTCCATGGTCATGACGCGGTCAACCCCGGCCTTGACCATGATGTCGGCGACCACTTTGGCCGAGATGGGCACCCGTGCCGAACGCACTCGGCGGTCCTGGCGGGCATAGCCAAAGTAGGGCAGCACCGCCGTGATGCGAGTGGCTGAGGCGCGCCGCAGGGCGTCGACCATCAGGATCAGCTCCATCAGGTTGTCGTTAGTCGGCGCACAGGTGGACTGCAGGATGAAGACATCCTTACCGCGCACGTTCTCATTGATCTCGACCGCGATTTCACCGTCGCTGAATTGACCCACCGTGGCGTTACCCATACGGCTGTCCAAGCTCTCGGCAATTTTTTGAGCGAGTTCGGGATTGGCGTTCCCGGCGAAAACCATCAGTTTTGACACGCGCAGCCACCTTTGCAGTGTTGGGATTCAGGGAGGAAAACGCTGGTCAGCGTTAGGCTGGCTGGGGTACCAGGATTCGAACCTGGGAATGCCGATACCAAAAACCGGTGCCTTACCACTTGGCTATACCCCAGTAATGACCTAATGCGATGACCGGGCGATTCAGCAGCCCAAAGCATCATGTAGAGGAGAGGTGTTGAGTCCGCGAGCCACCCAGGCGGATCCATGATGGCCCGCTGCTTCGGCAACTGCGTGTGCCGTCTGCGCATCTTCGAATGCTGCAAACACACAGGCGCCCGTGCCGGTTAACCGGCTTGGTGCATGCTGTGATAGCCAGTCTAGCGCTTGTGCAATGGCTGGATAGTGCCGTTTGGCCACCGCTTCACAGTCATTGCGCCACTCCGACGCTCCCCCCTGCAGTGCGCGCGCCATAGTAATGGGGCGGCTGTCGCGTGTCAATTGCGGGTCCTGGAATACCGCCTGTGTCGAGACGCTGACACCGGGGTGAATGATCACAAACCAGGGGGTGTCGAGAGTCACCGGCGTAAGCTGCTCACCGACGCCCTCGGCCCAGGCGGTGTGGCCATGAACGAAGACAGGGACGTCAGCGCCCAGTCGAAGCCCAAGGGCGGCGAGTTCGTCAAGCGAGAACCCAAGCCGCCAGAGGGCGTTGAGGCCAACCAGCGTCGTGGCCGCATCGGAACTGCCGCCACCCACTCCGCCGCCCATGGGCAGGGTTTTGTCCAGGGTGAGCGTGGCGCCCAGGTGGGTGCCGCTCGCCTGCTGCAGCAGCTTGGCAGCTCTTGCGATCAGGTTGTCGTCGTCGGCAACGCCTGGCACGCGGTTAGCCAGCTGTATCACGCCGTCATCCCGGGAAGTGAGTGTCAACTGGTCGCATAGGTCAATAATCTGAAACAGCGTTTGCAGACGATGGTAGCCGTCTTCACGGCGACCGGTAATATGCAGAAGCCGATTCAGCTTGGCGGGCGCAGGCAGCGTCAGGGTCGTCATCATGCTTGGCTTACCGGCCCTCTTCACCTGTGGCGTGCCATTCATTGACGACCAGGGTGATGCGGATGTCGTCGTAGTTCATCACCAGGCGGCGCGGTAGCCACATGCCTTCGAATTGCTCCCAGTCGCGATAGTCGATTTCCCAGCCATCCTGGGTCAAATGACTGGGGAAGCCGAATTCGTCGCTTTCCATCTGGTAGTTGTCATTGTCGCCGGGCAGGCCGCGCACCCAGTCGGGCATGGCGCTGACGGGCAGCGCCCAGCCGAGCTGTTCTTCCATCAGGGCTTCGGGGGTTTCGGCCTCGAAGCGGCCTTCGCTGTTGGACAATGAAAAGCGTCCCTCGCGGCCTTCCAGCACGTTACGTCCGCCGCCAAAAGGGCCGCTGATCAGCATGCGGAAATAGTGGGGGTGCTGGTTCCAGTCGAGATTGGCGCTGGTGTTGTCGTCAGGGGTGCGTAATCCGGCCTTGCCCACCAGGGTCCAGGTGTCAAAGTCGTTTACCCGGTCTTCTTGGGCATCCCAGTCACCGACTTGACGGCCGCTTTCGTCCTGTGGGGCTTGGGTGGCGCACCCGGCGAGCAATAAGGCCGCTGCGCAGGCCAAAAGCCATGATGCCCGGCGCAGGGGATGGGGCGTTATATAAGTGGAAGCAGAAGCAATAGAGGGCATGTCGGACTCCTTGTCAGTTCATCGGTCAGCGGCTGTCGCGCACGAGTAAGCGCCGGTGACGTCTTAGAGGTGGTTTGCCGGGTCGAGTTCGGGATAGCGCTGTAGTAATCCATCAATCGTCGGGTGGTCCTGGGTGCGCTGCCGCACGTCACGGATGATTTGGCGCGCTTCGTCGCTGCGCCCCAGGGCATGCAGCACCTCGGCAAGGTGGGCGGCAATTTCCTGGTCCGGCATGCGAGCATAGGCTTTTTCGAGCCAGGGGAGGGCTTTCTCGGCATCGCCCAGGCGGTAATATACCCAGCCAAGGCTGTCGAGCACCGCGGGGTTGTCACCGTCGAGCGCATAGGCACGCTCGATCAGTTCGCGGGCTTCTTTCAGACGGCCGGGAAGGTCGAGGTCCGCCAGGGTATACCCCAGCGCATTGAGCGCCACGGCATTGTCGGGTTCGATGCGTAACACATGGCGCAGGTCTTCCTCCATTTGTTCAACATCGCCCATCTCCCAGGCGCGCATCGCGCGGAAATACAGCAGATCAGTATCGTCTGGCGTGCGTGTCAATTCACGAGTAAGAAGGGCATTGGCATCATCGGTGCGGCCCAGCTCGTCGAGTAGCTGTACTTCCAGCTTGACCAGTTCGCTGAAGTAGTCGTCGTGACGCATGCGTTCGACACGCAAAAAGGCGCGCGCGTCGATGAGCCGGTCGTCATCGATGAGCATTTGCGCCGCCGTGGCGCGAGCGGGCAGAAACTCCTCGCCGCTGTCGACCTGCCGGTAGTAAAGCAGGGCGTTGTCGGTGTCGCCTTTCGACTGGGCAATCACACCCAATAGATAGTAGGCCAGGTTGGGCGTATCGTCCCGGCCCATCAGCGGCTGTAGCAGACGCTGTGCGGGGTCGGGATGGCCCTCATCCAGATAGAGCTGGGCAAGGGCGACCCGTAATGCATCGCTGCCTGAGTGTCGATCGAGCAGGGCGTCAGTCTGCTGTTGGGCAGCATCGAGATTATCGAGTCGAATCTCCGCCTGCGCCAGCAGCAATAAAAAGCGCACGTCATCGGGATTATCCTGCAGGCCTTGCTGAGCCGCCTGGCGGGCCTTGCCGGGGTTGCCGGTTTCAAGCGCCAGTTGACCCTCTACCAGCAGCAGGGAGGGGCGTTCGCTCAGGCCTGAGGCCTGGTCGAGGTAGTCACGAGCTTGTTCAGTGCGACCGAGCGCCGCTTCCCAGAGCGCGGCTGCCAGCAGGGCATCGGCTTGTTGTGCCGGGTCGCTGGACGGGGCCTGGTTCAAATGCTCGACAAGGCGGCTTAGCAGTCGGTTGAGTGGGCCCTGTTCGGCGATGGCGGTTTCGGCAAAGCCGGTGAGTTCGCCATCCTGATTCGCCTCACTCAAGGCCAGGCGGCGCTCCAGGCTTTCCATCCAATCGCCCTGCTGCTGCGAAAGCGCGGCGAGAAGCCGATTGGGGGTGTCGGCCTGCGGGTTCAGGTTTTTCCAGCTCTGCGCCGCTTCTTCGATCAGGCTTTCGTCGTTGCTGAAACGGGCCGCAAAAGTGGCGCGCTCGGCCAGCGCTTCGGCCCCGTAGCGTCTGGCGGCTTCTAGGTAGCCTTGGCTGGCCCGCTTGAAGTCGCCGCGTTGCCCGGCAAACTCGGCTTGCAGCAGCGTGCTTAAACCAGCAGCGTCCAGCCCCTGCGTAACCGGCGGGGCGTTATCCATGGGGTCGGCAGTTAATGAAAGCCGCTCGTCGTTGGCATTGGGCGACAGCTGGCAGCCACTCACGGATAGCGTGATGGCGGCCAGGGAAAACAGTAGCAGACGTAGTGGCATGCGGATCTCAATCAGTTGGCCGAGTGCCCAGCATAGCGGCTTGCCTGCCTGCGGCAAAGTGGTGTGCGCCAGATCATTCTGTGCTGTGATAAGATAGTGCCTTTATCGTGCGGCGTTTAGCCCTCATATATCTGCCCAGACTTGCCTGAGCAAGCCCAAATTGACGTGAAGACCGACACACTAGCGAAGACGCCTAACCCATGACGCTCCTTGCCCTGGGAATTAATCATCGCACCGCCAGCATCGCCGTGCGCGAACAGGTTGCCTTTACACCGGCGCAGCTCAATCATGCGCTGATGGAACTGCGTGCGCTACCGCAAATCAGCGAAGCGGCGGTACTGTCCACCTGTAACCGGACAGAACTGTATTGCGTGACTGACGCGGCAGGCGAGAAAGTCGTCCTTGACTGGCTGAGCCGCTTTCATCGGTTACAGGTCGATGAACTGACCCACTGTGCCTACCACTACCTGGATAACGAGGCGGTTCGCCACCTGATGCGCGTTGCCGTGGGGCTCGATTCCATGGTGCTTGGCGAGCCGCAGATTCTTGGTCAGCTCAAGGAAGCCTATCAGCAGGCCCGTGAAGCCGAAGGCTTGGGCAGCGAGCTGGAACGATTATTCCAGCATACGTTTGCCGTGGCCAAACAGGTGCGTACGGAAACCGGTATTGGCAAGAATCCGGTGTCAATCGCTTACGCCGCTGTCAGCATGGCCAGCCGGATTTTTGACGATTTTGGCCGCTCAAAAGCGCTGTTGATCGGGGCAGGTGAGACCATCGAGCTGGTCGCCCGGCACCTCCATGAAGCCGGGGTGCGAAAGCTGACGGTGGCCAACCGGACCCGTGAGCGCGCCGAGAAGGTATCAGCGCCCCTCGGCGGCACGGCGATCACCCTGCCGGAGATCCCGGCCGCGCTGGAGGAAGCGGATATCGTTATTTCCTCAACGGCGGCGCCGCTACCGATTCTCGGCAAGGGCATGGTCGAGCGTGCCCTTAAAAAACGTCGTCATCGCCCGGTGTTCATGGTCGATATTGCCGTCCCTCGGGATATCGAGCCCGAAGTGGGGGATCTCGCCGATGTCTTCCTGTATACCGTCGATGACCTTGAAGAAGTCATTCAGGAAAACCGTCGGCATCGTCAGGTGGCCGCTGATCAGGCGGAATCACTGATTGAGCATGGCGTTAGTGGCTGGCAGCATGAGCGTCGCATTCGCCACGGTGGCGAGCTTATTCGCGGTTATCGCCGCCACGGGGAGTCGCTGAGGGATGCCGCCCGAGATCAGGCCCTGGAGCGTCTGGCGCGTGGCGAGGACCCGACAAAGGTTGTCGAGCGTCTGGCTCACCAGTTGGCCAACCGGCTGATGCACCAGCCGACACAGACGCTGCGCGATGCGGCGTCTCAGGAAGATCACGCGCTATTGGAAGCGGCGCCGCGTCTGTTAATGCCGCCCAAGCCTGCCTTTGAGAAACCCTCGACATCGACGGCCAATCGCCAGAAGGATGATACGCCCGCATGAAAGAAACACTGCGCCAACGTTTAGATAGCTTTGCCGACCGATTCGAAGAGCTGTCGATGCTGTTGTCTGACCCCGAGGTGATCCAGGATCAGCAGCGTTTTCGCGATTACTCCCGCGAATATGCCGAACTTGACGAACTGGTTGGGGCTTGGCAGCGCTATCGCCGTATCGAAAACGATATTGACGCAGCGCAGCAGCTCAGCCAGGACAGCGACCCCGAGATACGCGAACTCGCTGAGATGGAGATCGACGACGGGCGTGAGCAGCTGGACGCGTTAGATGCTGAGCTCAAGCGACTGCTGGTGCCCAAGGACCCTGATGATGGCCGTGGCGTCTACCTGGAAGTCCGCGCGGGGACGGGCGGCGATGAAGCCTCATTGTTTGCCGGCGACCTGTTTCGCATGTATTCCCGGTATGCCGAAAAACGCGGTTGGCGGGTGGAAGTGGTGAGCGCCAGTCACGGCGAACAGGGCGGGTATAAAGAGATTATTTCCCGGGTCAAGGGCGATGGCGTCTACGCCCGGCTGAAGTTTGAGTCGGGGGCCCACCGCGTCCAGCGCGTCCCCGCCACCGAATCTCAGGGGCGCATTCACACCTCGGCGTGCACCGTGGCGGTGATGCCCGAAGTCGACGATGTCGGCGATATCGATATCAACGCCGGTGACTTGCGTGTCGATACCTTCCGCTCCAGCGGCGCGGGCGGCCAGCACGTCAATACCACCGACTCGGCGATTCGCATTACCCACTTGCCCACAGGGGTGGTCGTTGAGTGCCAGGAAGAGCGCAGCCAGCATAAAAACCGGGCCAAGGCGATGTCGCTGCTGGCGGCTAAGTTGAAGCAAAGCGCCCAGGATGCTCAGCGCCAGGACCAGGCCGATACCCGTCGCTCGCTGGTGGGCTCGGGCGATCGCAGTGAGCGCATCCGCACCTATAACTTTCCCCAGGGGCGGATTACCGATCATCGCATCAACCTGACACTGTACAAGTTGACCGAAGTGGTGAGCGGTGAACAGCTCGACGATGTGATCGACCCGCTGGTGCAAGAGTATCAGGCGGAGCAGTTATCTGCCTTGCAGGGTGCCTGATGACCCTGGATGCGTTGCTACGCAAGGCAACGGAGCGGCTGGCGAAGGCAGGTTCGCCCAGTGCGCGGCTGGATGCCGAGGTATTGCTTGGGCATGCCATCGAGCGTGACCGCACCTGGCTGTATACCTGGGGCGATAAAGGCTGTTCAAAATGGCAACAGGCGCGGTTCGATGCGCTTGTAGCTGCCCGCGCCCAGGGCTACCCCGTGGCCTATCTGACCGGTGAGCGTGAATTCTGGGGGCTGCGCCTCATGACGTCGCCGGATACGCTGATTCCCAGGCCCGATACCGAAACGCTGGTGGCGTTGGCGTTACGCCGCGCGGCGCAACCTCAGGGCCGCTTGCTGGATATCGGCACAGGAACCGGGGCGATTGCTCTGGCGTTTGCCAGCGAACGCCCCGGTTGGCAGGTGACCGGCGTGGACCTGCTCCCCGCCGCCGTCGCGCTGGCGCAAACAAATGCCGCACAGTTGGGCCTTGGCAATGCCCGTTTCCAGCAAAGCGACTGGTTCAGTGCCTTAGCTGCCCCGCCTGAGGGGGCGGCTTTTGACGTGATTGTCGCCAACCCGCCGTATATAGCGGCGGATGATCCGCATTTAAAACGGGGAGACGTGCGTTTTGAGCCAGCGTCTGCCCTGGTGGCCGACGCCGATGGCTTGGCAGATCTGCTGCATCTTATCGTCACGGCGAAGGCTTACCTGGCCGATTCGGGGTGGCTGATGCTTGAACATGGCTATGGTCAAGCCGCCGAACTTCGCGAGGCCATGCGGGTAGCGGGCTATCAAAACGTTGAAACGGTTCGCGACCTGGGAGGCCATGAACGCGTTACGCTAGGTTTTTTTAACGACTGACTGATTCTTCAGCAATGGATCCTGCCATGAAAGCAAAAAACAAAACGCTGGACCGTATCGATTTGAAAATTCTGCGCTGTCTGCAGGAAAACGCGCGAATTTCTTATGTGGACCTGGCCACCGAGGTGGGGCTTTCGACCACCCCCTGTCTGGAGCGGGTCAAGCGTCTTGAAAAGGCCGGCATCATTCGTGGCTATCAAGCGATTCTCGATCCTCAGGCGCTCAAGGCGAATCTACTGGTGTTTGTCGAGATCAGCCTTGAAACCCAGTCGCCCGCCGTTTTCGATGAATTTCGACGCGCAGTGGAAAAGCTGCCGCAGATTCAGGAATGCCACCTGGTCTCAGGGCAGTTTGATTACATTTTAAAATGCCGTATTCCCGAAATGTCGGCGTATCGCCAACTGCTTGGTGATGTCGTCCTGACCCTGCCGGGCGTCAAGGAGTCGAAAAGTTACGTGGTCATGGAGGAGGTGAAAGAAAGCTTCAGCCTGCATGTACCTGAGTTTGAGGATTTCGAGGAAAAGTAGCCCATGATGGATGATCCCGCGCTGCTGCGCTATAGCCGTCAGATCATGTTGCCAGAGGTGGATATCGACGGTCAGGAGCGGCTGATCGGTAGCCATGCGCTGATTGTCGGGGCCGGTGGGTTGGGGTCGCCGGCGGCGCTGTATCTGGCGGCGGCGGGGGTCGGGCATATCACCCTGGTTGATGCGGATAGCGTTGAGCTTTCCAATCTGCAGCGTCAAATTGCCCACCAGCAGGCGAGTATCGGTCATAACAAGGCCGATTCGGCCAAGGCCAGTATGCAGGCGCTCAACCCTGAGTGCCGGGTCAGTACGGTCGTGGAGCACGCCCTGGGCGAACGGCTCGAGCGGTTGGTCGCCACCGCCGATGTGGTGCTTGACTGCACGGATCGTTTTTCCAGCCGTTACGCCATCAATGCCGCCTCGCAAAAAGCCAGGGTGCCGCTGGTATCCGGGGCTGCGATTCGTTTTTCAGGGCAACTGGCGGTATTTGATCCGCGTCAGCCCGATGCGCCCTGTTACGCCTGTTTGTACCCACCCGATGGGCAAGGCGACGATGCGTTGAGCTGTGCAGAAAGCGGCGTGATGGCCCCCCTGGTCGGCGTGATCGGCTGTTTTCAGGCCGTCGAGGCGTTCAAGCTGCTCAGTGGTGCTGGCAAGGCCCACCAGGGGCTATCGCTTTTCGAGGCGCTAAGCGGCCACTGGCGACACTTTAACGTCCCCAGGGATCCTGCCTGCCCGGTGTGCGCGCCTGCCCGTTAAGGGGTGTCGGTTTCTTCTTTTGTGGCGGTGCCGTCATCAGCCGGGAGGCTGGCTTTCTGCGGGTCGTCCTGTGGCGTTGACGACTCGTGCTTCCCCTTGCTGTTGACGCCCTTTGACGGTGGCGCTGAAAAGACGCTGGTGAAAATGTCGTTATCCGGATTCATGTCGATGCTGCCATGAAAGACGCTGCCGTCCTCCAGTACCAGGCAGGGAGTGGTAAGGGTGCCGGTCACGTACGCCCCGTCATGCACCGTTATCTTATGCAGGGCAACCAGGTTGCCGTCCACGCTACCCGAAACACGCAAGGTATGCGCGTAGGCATCGCCACTGAGGCTGCCATTTTTTCCCAGTGTCACGGTGTGCTGTTTGCAGGTCACGACGCCAGTGATCTGGCCTTCGATGGTAATGTCTTCGTCGCTATTGATATCGCCATGAACCTGCGTGTTACTGCCGATCACCGAGGTGCTTTGCCGTGATGTGGTGGGCAGACTGAGGGTCTCCTCCGGCATTGCCTGTTGCGTGTCTTTCGTGCTGTGTGGCGCAGTGGGTGGTTTGGTTTTACTGAACATGCGATATACCTGTTGGGGTTAAGAGCGGTTGCCATGGTGGCAATAGCAACATGATGGCTGTGTTTCATGCGATATTGTTAATTTACGCCGAACATTGTTAAGTCAAAGCGCAAAGTTACCGCGCAACTCGCCTTGTATTCTTGACGTTAGCTTATCAGCTTGGGTCTATAACATTGACGCTGAATGAAAAGCAGGGGCATCGTATCTCATGGGTATTGAAACATGGCTGATTTTGCTTGGCGTTGCGGTAATGACGTTGATTATTGCGGATGGTAGGCGTAAAAAACTGAAAAAACGGGCAGCGAAAATGGATGACGGCTCAAGGGTAAGCGCTCGAACCGAGGACGCAGCAGCCGTTGATGCCGTTGATGCCGTTGATAGTGCGCTGACCCTGCCTGCTTTGTCTGGTGCCCCCACGTCGTCTGACGAGCCGCCCCGTCGCGACGGTTGTGTATCGCTTGAGGCCCCCGGCAGAGAGGGAAGTTATCTGGGGGTGGCGACGCAGATAGCGGGTGACATCATTGCCAATGAGAGCGTGTCGATTAAAGGACGCGTCGTGGGGTCTGTGATTGCCAGGCATCAACTGATTCAACTGGGCGCTAGCAGTGTGGTCAGCGCTGACCTGGAAGGAGGTCATGTCTGTATCGATGGCCACCTGGACGGCGACGTCCATGCCAGTGAGAGATTGACCCTGATGCCGAGTGCCAGGGTGCGTGGTGCGATGTCAACGAACCGCTTTGAATGTCATTCCGGTGCAAACCTCACAGGTACCGTCGCAGACTGTCAGTCCACGGGCAGGTGAGCATAAAAAAGCCCGCTAGGCAGCGGGCACGACGTCAGTATACTCAACGTCAAAGGGAACCTATCCACCCATGTAGTTAGCGACTACCCGTGGATCGGTCAGGGGACTTTGAGGCGGGGCCTATAGACGGATCAGGTAGTCAAAGGCGCCCAGTGATGCCTTGGCGCCTTCGCCCATGGCAATAACGATCTGCTTGTAAGGCACGGTGGTGATGTCCCCGGCGGCAAAAACACCCGGCACCGATGTCATGCCGTGCGCATCGACGATGATTTCACCGCGTGGGCTCATCTCGACGGGCGAGTCTTTAAGCCACTCGGTGTTGGGTACCAGGCCAATCTGCACAAAAATCCCTTCCAGCGCGACGTGCTTGATTTCGTCGTTGGTGCGGTCCTTGTAAGTCAAGCCATTCACGCGGCTACCGTCGCCGGTCACTTCGGTGGTCTGGGCGTTGAGGATGATATCCACGTTGGGCAGGCTCTTGAGCTTTTTCTGCAGGACGGCGTCGGCGCGCATTTCGCCCATGAACTCGATCAACGTCACGTGCCCGACAATACCTGCCAGGTCAATCGCGGCCTCTACGCCGGAATTACCACCGCCAATCACAGCGACATGCTTGCCCTTGAACAATGGACCGTCGCAGTGCGGGCAGTACGCCACGCCTTTGTTACGGTAGGTCTGCTCGCCAGGCACGTTCATTTCACGCCAGCGCGCGCCGGTGGCCAATACCAGCGTCTTGCTTTTAAGCGTGGCGCCGGACGCCAATGTCACTTCGTGCAGACCGCCTTGCGTATTGGCAGCTTTTAGCGAGGTGGCGCGCTGCAGGTTCATCACGTCCACTTCGTAATCCTTGACGTGTTCCTCGAGCGCGCTGACCAGCTTGGGCCCTTCGGTGTGCGATACCGAGATGAAGTTTTCAATGCCCATGGTGTCGGCTACCTGACCGCCGAAGCGTTCGGCTGCGATGCCGGTATGGATACCTTTGCGCGCCGAGTAAATGGCGGCCGCGGCGCCGGCCGGCCCACCGCCAATCACCAGGGTGTCAAAGGCCGCTTTTTCGCTGAGTTTTTTTGCCTCGCGTTCGGCGGCCCCGGTATCCACCTTGGCAAGGATTTGCTCAAGGGTCATGCGACCTTGATCAAATGGCTTGCCATTGAGGTAAATGCTGGGCACCGACATGATCTCGCGGTCTTCCACCTCATCCTGGAACAGTGCGCCGTCGATGGCAACGTGGCGAATACTGGGGTTGAAAATCGCCATCAGGTTGAGTGCCTGGACAACATCGGGGCAGTTCTGGCAGGACAGCGAATAGTAGGTTTCAAAGACCATTTCCTGATCAAGCGCGCGGATCTGGTCGAGGACATCGTCACTGGTCTTGGGCGGGTGTCCGCCAACCTGCAGCAGGGCCAGGACGAGGGAGGTGAACTCGTGGCCCATGGGGATGCCCGCAAACACGACGCCAGTGTCTTCGCCGGGCCGGGTAATGGCGAAAGACGGTGTGCGCGGATTGTTGCCTTCCGCCGACAGGGTGATTTTGTCGCTCAAGCCGCTGATGTCTTGTAGCAGGTTGAGTAATTCCTTCGATTTATCACCGTCATCCAGCGAGGCGACAAGCTCAAGCGGATGCGTTACTTTTTCCAAATACGCTTTTAGCTGATCTTTTAAATTGGCGTCGAGCATGATCGAAACAACCTCTTGGCTTGCAAAGGTATATGACGGTAACTGGGTCGTCGTTACAGGGGTATCAGACGACGGCACCCGGGTGATGCCCGGGTGCCTGTCGAAAACTAACGCGTTGCGGCGCTGTTAATAGCGTTAGATCTTGCCGACCAGATCCAGCGAGGGTGCGAGGGTCTCTTCGCCTTCTTTCCACTTGGCAGGGCAGACTTCGTTGGGGTTGGCGCGCACGTACTGTGCGGCTTTCACCTTGCGCAGCAGCTCTTCGGCGTTGCGGCCAATGTTGCCGGCATTGATTTCAACGATCTGGATCTTGCCGTCGGGATCGACAACAAAGGTGCCGCGCTCGGCGAGGCCCGCGTCTTCAATCAGAACTCCAAAGTTGCGTGAAATACGCAGCGTCGGGTCGGCGATCATGGGGAACTGCAGCTTACCGATGGTCTCGGAGCTGTCGTGCCATGCTTTGTGGGTAAAGTGCGTATCGGTCGAGACGCTGTAAATTTCGACACCCAGCTTCTTGAACTCTTCATAGTTGTCTGCCAGGTCGCCAAGCTCGGTTGGGCAAACAAAGGTAAAGTCGGCTGGATAGAAGAAGAAGATGCTCCACTGACCTTGTAGATCAGCGTCAGAAACGTCAACGAATTCTCCGTTCAAGTAAGCGGTTGCGTTGAACGGTTTAACTTCAGAATTGATCAAAGACATCTATAACATCTCCATTAGCAGCGAATGACAGTAAAAAATCTTGATGCTTAGACTAAGGGCTAAGTCATAGCTGATGAAATTGGAAAAAAACATCGAATAGATAGGAAGAGACTATTGATAAAGCTCGCATACATGCACGCTGAGTATTGCGCTACGCTGGGGTAGACACTGGCTGCCTGTGGACATAATACTTTTTCTTGCATTGTCTTGCGGTAGCGGGCTCCGCGCCGCAAAATTCGCACGGCCAGTCGCTCAGTGGCGAACGGGCAAGGTTAAAACCTTACTTGAGTTTATCGTTAGTTTCACTAAGGAGCAGGGTAATGGGGAACATCCACAAACTTTCCAAGGCCGTTGCGGCCATTTCACTTGCCGCAGCGGCAACCACTGTTAATGCCGATGAAGTCCGGGTATACAACTGGTCCGACTATATTGCACCCGACACTTTGGAAAAGTTCACGGAACGCACTGGCATCGAGGTTACCTACGACGTATTTGACAGCAATGAAATACTCGATGCGGCATTGCTTTCGGGCCGGTCCGGCTACGATGTGGTGGTGCCGTCCACCTACTATCTCACGCGGCAGATGAAAGCCGGTGTGTATCAACCCCTGGATCACGACAAGATTCCCAATTTAAAGCACTTGAATCCGGCGCTGATGGAGAACCTGGAAGCGGTCGATCCAGGTAGCGAGTACTCGGTTCCGTATATGTGGGGAACCAATGGTATTGGTTACAACGTTGATCGCGTCGAAGAAATTCTAGGCGAAGACGCCCCGGTCGACAGTTGGGCCTTGCTGTTTGACCCTGAAATCACCGGACAACTCAGCGAGGCCGGCTGCGGGCTGTCGATGCTGGATTCCGGTGATGAAATGCTGTCGCCCGCGATGGTTTATCTGGGCCTGGACCCGACGAATGAAAGCCGCGAAGACCTTGAAGCAGCAGGTGAGTTACTTGCTAAAGTGCGTGATGACATTACCTACTTCCACTCGTCTCGCTATGTGTCGGACCTCGCCAACGGCGACATCTGTGTGGCGGCCGGTTACTCAGGTGATATTTTTCAGGCGGCCGACCGGGCTGAAGAAGCCGGGCGTGACTTCGAAATTGCCTACAGCATCCCCAAAGAGGGCGCGGCTCTGTGGTTTGACATGATGGCGATTCCCGCCGATGCACCCAATCCCGATAACGCCCATGCCTTCATCAACTTTATTCTTGATCCGCAAATCGCCGCCGAAATAACCGAGTACGTGCGTTATGCCAACCCCAACGCTGCAGCGGATGAATACCTTTCAGATGAGATTCTCAACGATCCCGCCATCTACCCTGATACTGACGTGATGGATAACCTCTACGTGCAGGTTGAAAAGCCCCAGGACATCCAGCGCGCTCGCACTCGTATCTGGAACCGCGTAAAATCCGGCCGCTAAGATACGTTCATCCGACGGCGAGCCCAGGCATCTAGAGGATTGGCCTGGGCTCGCTGTTCGTTTTTTGATTGCCCGCTGTCTGCGGGCCTTTTGATGGGAGTGGCGAATGGTGACTACGCCGCTATCGAACGACGCGTCATCCAATCTTCCTGCCAATGCCGCTGCAATGCGCGCCATGGGCAAAGCCCCACGGTTCGCGGACGACATCGTGCTGGAGGTGAAGCGGTTAAGTAAACGCTTTGATGACGCCTTGGCGGTAGATGACGTCAATCTGCAGGTAAAGCGCGGTGAGATTTTTGCCTTGCTGGGTGGCTCTGGCTCTGGCAAGTCCACGTTGCTACGCATGTTAGCGGGGTTTGAAACGCCCACCGAGGGACGTATCTTGTTGGGCGGCGACGATATTACCGCCATGCCGCCGCACAAGCGGCCCATCAACATGATGTTTCAATCCTATGCGCTGTTTCCGCACTTGACCGTGGCCCAGAACATCGCCTTTGGCCTGAAGCAGGACAAACTGCCCAAGGCGGATATCGAGGCGCGGGTCGCGCATATGCTCAAGCTGGTGCACATGGAGCGGTTTGCCAAGCGCAAGCCACACCAGCTTTCCGGTGGCCAGCGCCAGCGCGTGGCACTTGCCCGTTCGCTGGCCAAACGCCCCAAGCTGTTGCTGCTTGATGAGCCGATGGGGGCGCTGGACAAGAAACTGCGTACCGAAATGCAGTTGGAAGTGGTCGAGATCATCGAGCAGGTCGGGGTGACCTGCATCATGGTCACCCACGATCAGGAAGAAGCCATGACCATGGCCGACCGCGTGGCGATCATGGCCGACGGCTGGATCGAGCAGGTAGGCTCGCCGATCGATGTCTACGAAAGCCCGGTCAGCCGCATGGTGGCCGAATTCGTCGGCACGGTGAATCTGTTTGAAGGTGAAATCGTCGAAGACGCCGCCGACCACTGTAAAATCGTCTCGCCGCTGCTCGAACGGCCGATCTATATTGACCACGGCATAACCACCCAGGCCGTGGACCGGCGGGTGTGGGCCGCGCTTCGGCCGGAGAAGATCTGGCTGACCCGCGAATGCCCATCCACTGCCTGTAACTGGAGTGCAGGCAAGGTGGAAGATATCGCCTATCTGGGTGGCTTTTCGCTTTATTACGTGCGCACCCCCAGTGGTCAGCTCATCAAGGTCAGCATGGCCAACACCGAGCGTCGCGGTGACCGGCCCACCTGGGAAGACCAGGTGTATGTGTACTGGGAAGATCATAGCGCCATGGTGCTGAACCGTTAACATGGGCACCTTACTCGTCTATGGAAAGTGCCTTGAAAAGTGCCTTTTGCGGTGGATGCTCAGGAGACCGTCTGAATGATGCCTGCTCGATTTTCCGCCACGCTGAAACGCCTTCAACTGGGACGGCGTGCGGTTATTGCGTTGCCACTTGTGTGGCTGACGCTATTCTTTCTGCTGCCCTTTGCGCTGGTGCTGAAAATCAGTTTCTCGGAGGCGGCCATCTCGGTGCCGCCCTACGGGCCCTTGGTCGAGGTCGTCGACCAAACCCTGAATATTGCCCTCAACCTGGGCAATTACCTGTTTCTGGCATCGGATTCGCTTTATGTGGCGGCGTATTGGGGGTCGCTGAAAACCGCCTTCATCTCGACCCTGGCCTGCCTGTTGATCGGTTACCCCATGGCCTATGCCATGGCGCGAGCGAGTGCGCGCTGGCAGATGATCTTGTTGCTGCTGGTGATGCTGCCATCCTGGACGTCGTTTCTGATCCGGATCTATGCCTGGATGGGCATCCTCGGCAACAGTGGCTTACTGAATAACCTGCTGATAGGCATAGGGCTGATCGACGCTCCCCTGCGGATGATGAATACCCAGTTCGCGGTGATTATCGGCATTGTCTATGCTTACCTGCCCTTCATGGTGCTGCCGCTCTACGCCCACTTGACGCGACTGGACAATGCATTGCTCGAGGCAGCATCAGACCTGGGGTCACGCAAGCTGAACACCTTCATCAAGGTGACGCTACCGCTGTCCATGGGGGGCATCATTGCCGGTTCGATGCTGGTGTTCATTCCCGCCGTCGGTGAGTTTGTGATCCCTGAACTACTGGGCGGGCCGGATACCTTGATGATCGGCAAGGTGCTCTGGGAAGAGTTCTTCAACAACCGTGACTGGCCCGTGGCCTCGGCGCTTGCCATGGTCATGTTGCTGCTGTTGTTGATCCCGATCGTCTGGTTCCACCGTCATCAGTCACGGGAGTTGAACGAATGAGCCTTGCCAAGCCTCGTCTCCATTTTAGCAGCGTCATGCTGGTCCTTGGGCTGCTCTTCCTGTACGTGCCGATGCTGGTGCTGGTGGTGTACTCGTTCAACGCCTCCCAACTGGTGACCGTCTGGGCGGGGTTTTCTTCCCAATGGTACGGGGAGCTGTTTCGCGATGAGCAAATCCTTTCAGCCATATGGATGAGCCTGCGCATTGCCTTTTTCTCCGCCAGCATGGCGGTATGCCTGGGGACCGTCGCGGCGTTTGTGATGACCCGCTACGGGCAATTTCGCGGCAAAACGGCGCTTTCCACCATGATCACCGCCCCCCTGGTAATGCCGGAGGTGATCACCGGGCTGTCGCTATTGCTGCTGTTCGTGCAAATGGCCCAGATTACCGGCTGGCCCGCCGACCGGGGGATGGCGACCATCTGGATTGCGCATACCACCTTCTGCAGTGCTTACGTGGCCGTGGTGGTGGCAGCTCGCCTGCGTGAGATCGATCGGTCTATCGAGGAGGCCGCGATGGACCTCGGGTCGCCACCGATGAAAACCTTTTTCTGCGTGACGCTGCCGGTGATCGCACCAGCGCTGGTGGCCGGTTGGCTGTTGGCCTTTACGCTGTCGCTGGATGACCTGGTGATTGCCAGCTTTGTATCGGGGCCGGGGGCCAATACGCTGCCAATGGTGGTGTTTTCGTCGGTGCGAATGGGGGTATCACCCAAGATCAATGCGTTGGCAACGCTGATCATTTTAGCGGTATCGCTGGCAACGCTGCTGGCGTGGTATATCATGCGGCGCAACGAGGCCAAGCGTCAGCAGGTGTTGAAAGCGTCAGGTTAGAGCACATCGTCATCGCTGCCCAGACTGACGCTTTCCAGCTCGCCGGTGACCAGCGATACCTCGATAGCCAGCTGGATAGGCGCACAGCACTGGTGGCAATCCTCCCAGGTGACATGACTGCCCTGTGAAGGATCAATCAATAGTGTTAACAAGGTATCGCAGTAGGGGCAGTAGGCGTCATACTCTACTAAGGTATCTTCTTGCATGGTGCGATCCTTTTGACAGTGACACTTTAGTGTAGCAGCCGTGTCACCGAGAGGCATTGCCACATGCAATCAGTCAGGCTAAACGCCGTTTTATAACGCAATGGAGAGCAGCGATGAAGTTACGACAGCTGGCCGTAGTGGCCCTGGTGGCCTTGCCGGTAGCCGCATGGGCGGAAACACCCAACATAACGCCCGGGTCATGGGAATTTGTCAGTACCACCACCGTGAGCGGCGACATGCCGATTCCTGACCAGACCGACACCGAGCAGCAGTGCATTACCCAGGAAGACCTGGACGATGCCGACCTGGGCTTTATCGAGGAAGAGGAAGGCTGCGAACTGCTCGATCAGGACACCAGTGCCGACGGCCTTTCCTACAGCATGGTTTGCCGGGCTGACGGCGGCGAAGCCAACATCGATGGGGATATGCGGTTCATGGGTGAGCGCATCGAAGGCTCCGTTGATATCATGACGCAGTCGCCCATGGGCGAGCTGAACATGCAGACCCAGATTGAGGGCCAGCGGCTGGGCGATTGTTAACCCTAGCCTGACACGACACGCAAGAAGAAGGCGCACCCGCAGGTGCGCCTTTTTTCTGGATTGACGACGGCGGTACACAGGTGCCACACCTTGACTACTGCTCCGTTGGCGACTGGGCGATTTCATGCTCCAGTCGGCGTTTGACGGCGCCCGGCGAGCCACTGTGTCGAGACAGTAAATCGTAGGCGACCGGCACCACAAACAGCGTGAACAGGGTGGCCGCCCCCACGCCGGCCATGATGACAATACCAATCACATAGCGCGACTCGGCACCCGGGCCGCTCGAGACGATCAGGGGCACCGCCCCGGCCATGGTGGTGATCGCGGTCATTAGAATCGGCCGCAGTCGGGTGACCGAGGCTTCTATGAGGGCGTCACGGAATGCCTTGCCCTCATCGCGCAACTGATTGGCGAACTCGACGATCAGAATGCCGTTTTTAGCGGCGAGGCCAATCAGCAGTACCAGCCCCACCTGGCTGTAAATATTCAGCGACTGGCCGGTTAACCATAGCGCCAGCAAGGCGCCGCTCATGGCAAGGGGTACTGTGAGCATGATGACCAGGGGGTGAATGAAGCTTTCAAACTGGGCGGCCAATACCAGAAAGACCACCAGAGCGCCCAGCACCAGCAGGAAGGTGGTGGCTCCGCTGGCGTTCTGGAAATCCCGTGATGCCCCGGCAACATTGGTCTGTGTCTCTTCGGGCAGCAGCGAGTCGGCGCTTTGCTCCAGGTAATCCAGAGCTTCGCCAAGCGGATAGCCATCCGCCAGGTTGGCCTCGATGGTGATCGAGCGCACGCGGTCGAAACGGTTAAGCGTACTGGCTCCTGCCGCATCGCTTAATGTCACAAGGCTCGCCAGGGGAATAAGCTCACCCGAGCGCAGCGAGCGGACCTGAATGTTGTCCAGTGAGCGGGGACTGTTCTGGCTGGCGCGGTCGCCTTCAACGATGACATCGTATTCCTCACCGTTATCGACATAGCGGGTGACGTTGCGCCCACCCAGCAGGACTTCCAGCGTGCGACCGATCTCGCTGACCGTGACCCCCAGGGCGGCGGCTCGCTGCTCGTCTATTTCCACGTTGAGCTGTGGCTGCGTCTCGTCGTAGTTGCTTTCGATGGCGCGAATGCGAGGGTTATCGTCGCGGATATGATCAATCAGTCGGTCGCGCCATTCGGCCAATTCTTCGTAGGTCCCCCCTCCGAGCACGAACTGCACTGGCTTTTGCGTGCGCTGGCCGAAGCCCTGACGCATGACCGGGAATGCCTGGACGCCGGGCAGGGTGTTGAGGGCGGTGCGAACATCGTCCATGATCGCCCAGGCGCTACGACGGCTGCCCCAGTCGGCCATATTGACGATGATGAAACCACTGTTGAAGTTTTCGATATTGCCGTAGCCGCGCGGCGCGCGCACGACAACCCGTTCCAGCTCACCGCTGTCGACCATTGGCGTCAAGCGGGCCTCTATCTCATCCATGTAATCCATCATGTAGTCGAAGGTGGCCCCTTCGGGCCCGTTGACTAGAACGATGAAGTTACCCCGGTCTTCCTGAGGGGTGTACTCGTTGGGCAGTAGCTGGCTTAACCAGGCGGTCAGCGCAATCAGCAGGCCAAAGACGGCGACGACCCAGCTGCGTCTTGCGAGCAGCACTTCGAGCAAGGAACGGTAATGGTGTTGGGCGCTACGCATGATGCGCTGCACGCGTTGGGATAGGCGGCTGTCGTGCATACGTGGCGACAGTATTTTGGACGCCATCATCGGCGTCAATGTCAGTGCCAACAGGGTGGAGATGGCGACCGCTGCGGCCATGGTGAGGGCAAACTCGGAAAATAACCGCCCAATATCGCCTTGCAGCATGCTGAGCGGCACAAAAACCGCGATCAATACCAGCGTGGTGGCAATGACCGCAAAGGCGATCTGGCGGGTGCCCCGAAACGCGGCCACCAGGGGTGTTTCGCCTTCGTCGTGCATGCGCCGGTTGATGTTTTCCAGGACGACAATGGCGTCATCGACAATCAACCCGATCGCCAGCACTAGTGCCAGCAGGGTCAGCAGGTTGATGGAAAAGTTCATGACCGCAAGCGCGGTAAAGGCACCAATGATAGCGATCGGCACGGTAACCGCCGGGACCAGCGTAGTTCGCAGGTTGCCCAAAAACAGGAACATGACCACAATAACCAGCACCATCGAGATCAATAACGTCAACACGACCTGCTTGATGGCTCCCGAAACGAATACCGACGCGTCGTAGTTCAAGCTGAGCGACATGCCATCGGGAAGCGTCGATTGCAGGCGTTCAAGCTCCTGGCGCACCGCGCCTGAGAGTTCAACGACGTTGGCGGTCGACTGCATGATCATGCCGAGGCCCACCATGGGAGTGCCGTTGGCGCGGAAGACCGTGCGGTCCTCCACGGAGCCGACCTCGACGCGGGCAACGTCTCCCAGGCGGACCAGGTAGCCATCGTCGCCTTCGGCAAGCGGGAGTGCCTGAAAGTCATCGGCGGTTTCAAAGGTGCGCGGCAGGCGCACGATGAATTGACGATCTTCTGACTCGATGGCGCCAGCGGGTAGCTCGACGTTTTCGGCGCGTAGTGAATCCTCGATATCGCCGACGGTTAAATTCCGCGCTGCCATGGCGTTGCGGTCAATCCATACGCGCATGGCGTAGTCCCGGCCGCCGCCCACGCGCACCCTGGCGACACCCGGCTGTACTGAAAGGCTATCCACCAGAAAGCGGTTGGCGTAGTCGGTCAGCTCGGTGATCGAATAGCCATCCCCGGAAAGGCTCAACCACACCACGACTTCCTCGCTGCTGTCGGCTTTGCTTACCTCGGGGTTCTCGGCGTCATCGGGCAGGTTGCGCAATGCGCCGCCTATCCGGTCACGCACATCGTTGGCTGCCGCGTCGATATCCATGGTCAGGGCAAATTCGATATCGATACGGGAGCGGCCGTCCTCGCTTTCCGAGGTGATCAGGTCGATCCCTTCCACGCCAGCAATGCGGTCTTCAAGCACCTGAGTAATGCGTGTTTCCACGACGCTTGCCGACGCGCCGGGGTAGCGGGTATCGATACTCACAACGGGCGGGTCGACGGTGGGATATTCCTGAAGCGGCAAGCGGTCAAGCGCCAGCAGGCCAAAGGCAATGATCAACGCCGCCATCACCACCGCCAGGACAGGGCGTTGAACCGATATATCCGATAAGCGCATTAGCGATCTGCCTCGAGTAAGTCTCGTACATCGGTATCTTCGTCCAGCAGGCCAATCAGCCGCACCGCTTGACCATCCCGGGCTCGCTGCAGGCCATGTACCACGACGATGTCATTGGCCGCTAAGCCTTGGTTGATTTCCACTTCGCCTGCCCGCCGCTCGCCTAGTTCGACGCTCTGCTGGCGTAACCGAGGGGCGCTGTCGTGATCGTCGATCAGCATCACGAAGTGACGATTGCCATTGGGTTGGACGGCTGCTTCAGGCACCACCACGCTTTGCCGTGGCTGCTGGCGAACCACGACTTCCATCAGCATGCCGGGGCGCAGCTTTTCATCCGCGTTATCGATTTCAGCGCGAACGCCAATGCTGCGGGTTACCGGGTCGACACGCGTCCCCAGACTGGCAATTTCGCCGTTGAATACCGCGTCCGGATAGGCGGCGGTGGTGGCGCTGAGTGCCAACCCAGGCGCAAGTCGGCCGAGGTAGGTTTCAGACACGCTGAAATCCAGCTTCATGATATCCAGTTTGTCCAGCGTGATCAGTTCCATGCCTGGCGTCACCAATGCCCCAGGGCTGACATTGCGCGTGCCAACACGGCCACTGAACGGAGCGGTGAGGCGGTAATCCGCAAGGCGTGCTCGTAACGCCGCAATATCAGCCTCGGCCTGGTCAACGCGAGACTGGTTATCTTCTACGTCGGCGCGGGCCGCCAAATTGCGGTTCTGTAACTCAGAGGCACGTCCCAGGGCATTAAGCCGCTCGTCTCGAAGCGATTGTGCGACCCTTAAACGTGCCTGCTCTTCAGCGTCCTGCAGGCGAATGAGGGTATCGCCTTCGGCCACGCGCTGGCCGTCCTGAAAATTGATCTCGGCAATGGTGTCGGTGACAGTGGCTGATAGCGTGACGCTTTCATCCGCGCGTAGCGTGCCCAATGCTTCAATGGGGTCAGACCAGGGGGCAAGCGTGGCACGAACGCCAATCACGCTGGGCTCGGATTGAGCCATGCTGACAACGGGGAAGGTGGTAAGCAGCAGCGCGGCAAACAGGCGGCGGCACAATAAAGGCATAAGTCTCTCTGCAATACTTGGACCGCCTGCGCACTATCCTGACGCCAGGCAGCGGTTTATTTTGTCGGTGTCGATAGCGATTTAATTTATACAAAAGCTATATTTATTATTTAAATAATACAATAAAAATGCCCCTGGAGACTGTTAAAATGCCGCCTTTTGCCAAGCTTGGAGCGCTAACGAATGACCTACGATGTCGTGATCATTGGGGCTGGTGCGGCAGGCCTGATGTGTGCCGCCCAAGCGGGCTATGCCGGAAAGCGTGTGTTGGTGATTGATCATGCGAAAAAAGCCGGCAAAAAAATCCTGATGTCAGGCGGTGGGCGCTGCAACTTTACCAATCTTGGCACTACGCCACAGCACTTTTACTCGTCAAACCCCTACTTTTGTATTTCGGCGTTAAAACGCTACCGGCCCGAGCATTTTGTCGAGCTGGTAGAGCGTCATGGGATCGACTACGTAGAAAAGACGCCCGGCCAACTATTCTGTGCGACCTCTGCCAAAGAGATCGTCCGCATGCTGCTCACCGAGTGCGAGTGGGCGGGCGCTGACATACGGCTCAGTACTCAGATCTCCCGCGTCGAGGAGCAGGGAAGTGCCATGCGACTAACGACCTCGATGGGGAGTATCGATGCAGGGGTCGTCGTCGTGGCAAGCGGGGGACTGTCGATTCCGACCATGGGGGCGAGTGGCTTCGGGTACGACCTCGCCCGTCAGTTTGGTCTTGCCGTGCAGCCGACGACACCGGGCCTTGTGCCGTTTACGCTCAGCGATCAGTGGAAAGCCAGGGCCAGCGATCTATCGGGCGTCAGCTTGCCGGTGACGGTGAGTGCTGGCGCACAGCGTTTTAACGAACCCATGCTGTTTACCCATCGCGGGTTATCCGGCCCTGGCATGCTGCAAGCATCCAGTGTCTGGGCGCCCGGCGAGGCGATCGAAATTGATTTATTGCCGCAGCAGGACGCCAAGGCGTTGCTGCATCATGCCCGCGAACACACACCTAAACGCCAGTTGGCTACGTGGCTGATGGATCATTTGCCCAAGCGCGTGGCGCAATCGCTTTGTGACTGGTATCCAGAAGGCCATGACAGGCAACCCTTGGCGCAATACAGCAATGCCCAGCTTGAGCGCTGGGCGGCACGGCTGAACCGCTGGCAGTTGAAACCTGCCGGTACTGAAGGATGGCGAACGGCGGAAGTCACAATGGGGGGCGTGGATACCCAGGCAATCTCATCCAAGACCTTTGAGGTCAGTGGATTGCCCCAGTTGCGGTTCATTGGCGAAGTGCTCGACGTGACCGGTGAGCTGGGGGGCTATAACTTTCAGTGGGCCTGGGCCAGCGGGGTCGCCTGCGGCCAGGCTTGCTGACCCAGGCAAACCGTTGCGGGTATTAGGTGGTCGCCTTGGCAAGCAGCTTGAGCTTGCGTAAAAGCATGTACCCCGCCAGGACCTTACGGCCACCTGCCAGTACCCCGCGAGGATGACGGGCCAGGCGCAATGCAACGATACCGCCGACGACATAAGCAGGTATTTTAAAGCGTTGCCAATTGGAGTCGAGGGGAGACGCCGCGCGCAATAGCTGATCACTGTCGACCAGGATATCCACACGCTGCTGCTCCAGTTCGGCTAGCAGGCGCGCCTTGCGCTCCGCCCGGGAAGGTGGCTTGGTGTCGGCGCCTGGCGGTTTAGCGGGGGCGTTGGTCGGGCTCATTTTTAGCCTCCAGCAAGGCGCGGTCTGCCGCCAATTGGTTCAGCGTTTCTTTCAGCAAGGTGTGCTGTTTCGCTTGGCGAAGCGCTATCACGGCCAGCGTGAAGCTGGCCATAATCAATACCAGAGCGCTTCCGCCAATAGCGGCAAGCCGATAGGTATCCCAGAACAGTACCACCACCAGTGCCACCAGGGTGGCGACGCCGAGCAACAGCAAAAGCAGGCTGGCGCCAGCCAACAACAGGAGTACAAGCAGTCGTGAGCGTTCTTCTTCCAGCTCCACCACCGCTAAACGCAAACGCGTTTCACCGTTGGCGATCAGCGAATTGAGTAGGCGTTTAGCTGCTGAAAACACGCGTTGGGTAGGCCCCAAAGCCATTAGCGACGACCGATAAGCAAACCGATGATGACGCCAGCCGCTGCACCGATGCCAATGCTGGTCCAGGGATTTTCGTGGACATAGCGGTCGCAGGCATCAGCCTGGTGCGTCAGGGAATCGCGGGTGTCTTCATAAATACGCTCGCCACGCGCTTCCAGCCGCTGGCGGGTATCCTTGAGACGCTGTTCGGCACGGGTGCGCAGGTCGCGCATTTCGCCACTGGCGTCTTTTGAGGTGGCATTGACCAGTTCTTCAACGGTATCGCTCAGATGGCGCAGATCTTCTTTCAGTTGGTCGGCCTGAGCAGCGCTTTCGTTTTGACGTTTAGCCATGATGTCTTCCTTTGACGGTTAATGAACAGCTATCAGCATAGCAGTCGCATAGTGACTGACAAGCGAATTGCCTATCGGTTCAGGCCGCTGGCACTGAACAACGGATTTAAACTGAACCCGATGCTCAAGCGATGCACGCGGTGATCGTAGTCGATCAGGCTCTCGCCGTAACCGTAGTAGTACTGGACATGAGCGCGTAAGGAATTGAAGGCCGGCCAGCTGTAGTCGATTTGAGTCCCCATATTGCCAGCGCTGGGATTCCCCCGTAGTTGGCCACTGACCTCATGGTTGTCGTCGAGTCGTTTTGCGACACGTATGTCGCCGTAACCCATATAGCGTTCAATATCCGGGTTATCGTCATCGCCTTCGGATTCGGGGACCCGCCAGTGGGGCGCGAAGGTAACGGCCCAGTCGCCGCTTTGAAAGATGCTCTCGAGATAGACACGGTTCCAACTGCGCGAGAATGGGTCCGAACGGCCGTTGGACTGATGGTTGACCGCGATACGGTTGCGTGTGTTGACCCAACCCAGAGCTTCCCAGGGAGCATCAATATCGATAAACACTTCGGGCTCGTAGTTGGTCTCACGAAACGGTGAAGAGGCCTCTGTGTTGAAGGCCTGCCACCAGCTGCGCTGGGTATAGCCAAAATACACGTCACCGTATTCGTCCCATAACACATTCTCTGCCAGGTTGACTTTGGCACTGAACTGGAACTTCAGCTCGGTGGTATCCGGTGAAGCATCTGACGAGACACTTTTGAAGTTGTCGCGGTTCTGTTTCTCGTTATAGCTGACCGGAAATAGGTAGTTGGTCCGGTGCGTGGTAATCGAAAAGGGATTGCGGCTGGATTCCTGTTCCAACTGACGCCGTTCGTTGAGATCTTCAATCGCGACTTCTTCAGGTGGTCGACTATCGCTAGTGTCCGTTTGACCCTCTTCTTCAAGTGCTTCGGCTTGCTGCAGTTGCTGGTGAAGCCGAGAGAGCTCATTGTTCAGCTCGCTAATACGCGCCTCAATATCCTCGCGCGTATTAGCGTGAGTGAGAGCGCTGAAGACGGTCAGACCGCATAGTACGAGTAAGCGTGTTAGATGTCGGTGTCGAATGACCATCGATAACTCACATGATTGGGGTGGGGCACATGTCTGTGTTTGAGCTGTTCTATCATGCTGGCGACGTAAGTCAACTGTTATGATTGCGCAGCGACTGCCAACCCCCGACAATAGCCAGGCTCAATAATGATGCGTCAGCGAGGCATAGCGCTGTGGTGAAATTCGCCTTCCCTTTGGCAATGAAAGGGTTATTGGTCCTGATGCTACTATTTTGTAGCGTTGCCTTGAAGGCGGCGTTGGACGATGTACCCGCCGAAGCCACGCTCCAGGAGCGGCTTGATCAGCTTGAGTCTCAGGAAACTTTAAACGCTCAGCAGGCGCTTGATCAACAATCGTTGATCGCTGCACTGGAGGCTTACGAGCGGCTGGATGCCATCGAACAGCAGCTCGCGGAGCTGGAGGAGCGGGTAAACCAGGCGCCTGATGCGTTGATTGCCGTCGAGCGTGAGCTCGCTGAGGCTGAAGATAGCGATGACATGCCGTCGATCGATGAGCTCAGCGACTTACCCTTGGCGGCGCTGGAATCCGAGCAGGCGGAGGCGTTGACCCAGCTGCAGCAGCTTCAGAGCCAGCTTGCAGAGGTCAATTCGCAGTTTCTGACCGCGCAAACGTTGCCCGAACGCGCCCAGCAATCCATGGCCGTCACGCTTGAACGCATGGAATCGCTGCGTCGTGACGCCGCTGAACGCGAAGCGTTACTGGGGGATCGTCAGCTATCCACCCTGAGTGATGCGCGCATGATTCAATTGCGTCTCGAGCGTGCCGTGGCCGATCGCGAGGTGGCGCTTTATCAGCGCCAATTGAGCGCCAATGGACGGTTGCGCGATCTCGCCCAGCAGCGTCGGGACCTGTTGATGCTGCAAATTGATCAGCAGGAACAGCGGCTTAACCTGCTGCAAAACGTTATAGACCGGGAACGACGGTTGGCATCGGAGCAGGCGATTGCCGATGCTGCCCAGAGAGATCCCCTGATTGCCGCGGGTCACCCTGTTGTGGTGCAGGCCCAGCAGCGTAACCAATCGCTTAGTCTGGCGTTATTGCAGGCGGGCGAGCGGGATAACAGCCTGGTGCGCGACAATATCGATGCCCAGCGTCAGCTCGAGCACGTGCGCCAGCTACAGCGCAGTTTGAATGAGCAGATTGAAGCCATTCGTGGCAGCCAGTTGCTGTCACGAATACTGCGCGAACAGCGCCAGTCGCTGCCCAACGTCCAGCCCCGTCGCGATCTGCAGGATGAAATAGCCGACTTGCGCCTCAAGCAGTTCGATCTGGTTCGCCAGCGCGACCAGCTTCGCCAGGCCGAGCAGTTGGCCAGGCAACGTCTCGAGGACGCCAATGTCGAACCGACCCCCGCGCTGATCAATACGCTGTCAAGGCTCTACCAGTCGCGCCGCGAGTTGGTCGATGAGCTTGAAGAGGTCTATGGGCGGTTGTTAAGCGTTGCTGTCGAGCTACAGCTCAATCAACGGCAATTGTTGGCCACTACTCAAGCATTGCGCAGCACCATTGATGAGCAGTTGTTCTGGGTGGCCAATAGCCGACCGCTGGACGTTAACTGGCTCCGGCAGCTACCTCAACATCTCCGTATCGAGTGGCAGGAAGGCGAGTGGCGCGCTGCCTTGCCGAATCGCTGGCCATCACTGGATTGGGAAATGTTAGGCGGCGTTCCCTTTTTTGCCGCCGGACTTTTGCTGGCCGCTCTGCGTCGCCGGATCAAGGCGCGCCTGGCGAGACTCCATGGTCAGATCGGACGACTCAAAAGCGACACCCAACTGCATACGCCCAGAGCCGTTTTCTTCAACGCCTTGCTGGCGCTGCCAGGGCCGCTGGCACTGGCGGGAATGGGGGTAGCCCTGGGTACCACCGAGAGTCTGCTGGCCGCGAACCTGGCCCCTGCCTTATTGCAGTTGGCGTTGAGCTGGGTTGTTGTCGCCTGGGGGCGACGGCTGTTGGTAGCGGATGGCGTGGCCGAGCAGCACTTTACCTGGTCGCCTGCCTATAACGCCCGGCTGCGGCGCTTGCTGGCCGGGCTTGGCGTGGCGCTGGTGCCGGTGATTGCCATTTCGACACTGGCCGACAATCTTCAGACGCCGCTCGCCCAGCGGCCGGTTGCCATGGGACTGTTAACCTTGGGGCTGCTGGCAATGAGCGTGTGCTTGGCAAGGTTGATCCTGGCCCATGTGCCCATTTTTGGCGTTCGCCTGTTTCGCCTGCTACTGGGCTTGGCCATGTCGGCAGTGCCTATCGTCCTGCTGGGACTGGTGGTGTGGGGATATGAATACACGGCGTTGCGGCTGGTGGGGCGCTTTGTTGCCACGCTCTACCTGCTGGGCCTGTGGGTGGTGGTAGAAGCCACGGTGGTGCGTAGCTTGGCCGTGGCGGCAAGGCGTTTGGCCTACCGGCGTGCACTGGCAAGGCGACGCGCCCAGGTTCAGGAGGGGGCCGAAGGCGGCCTGGAAGTCATAGAAGAGCCGCCGCTGGACATGGAACAGATCAATACCCAGTCGCTGCGCCTTTCCAAGCTGATTTTGCTGATTGCCTTCAGTGGTCTGCTTTATCTGGTCTGGGCAGACCTGCTCTCAGTGCTGGGCTATCTGGACCAGGTGTCGCTATGGGAGAACACAGACGGTGAACTGGTCGACAGTGCGTTGTCGATTTCCGACCTCTTTGGTGCGCTGCTGGTGGTCGCATTGACGTTTATTCTGGCGCGCAATCTGCCGGGGCTGTTGGAAGTCATGGTGCTGTCCCGGCTGACGCTCAAGCAGGGCAGTGCCTATGCCATCAGTTCCTTGCTGTCGTACACCATTGTCGGTACCGGTATCGTATCGGCCCTGGGCACGCTTGGCGTGTCCTGGGACAAATTACAATGGCTGGTAGCGGCCTTGAGTGTGGGCCTGGGGTTTGGGCTCCAGGAGATCTTCGCCAACTTTATCTCCGGGCTGATTATCCTGTTCGAACGCCCCATCCGGATTGGCGACACCATCACCCTGGGTAACCTGCACGGCACGGTGAGCCGTATTCGCATCCGTGCGACGACGGTGACCGATTTTGATCGCAAAGAAATCATCATTCCCAATAAAACCTTCGTGACCGATCAGTTGATCAACTGGTCGCTCTCGGACAACGTGACCCGCGTGGTGCTGACCTACGGCGTGGTCCATGGTTCGGATCTGGCGACGGTGCACCGCTTGTTGCGTCAGGCGGCGGACGAAAATGCCCGAGTGCTTGCCGACCCCGAGCCGCAGGTGTTCTGCATGAGCTATGGGCCCCATAGCCTCAACTTTGAACTGCGTATTTTTGTCAACGATCTGCTGGATCGGCTGTTTGCCGCCGATGAGATTAACTGCCGGGTGGATGCACTGTTCCGCGACGCGGGCGTACGCATAGCCTTCGAACAAATGGATGTCTGGCTGCACCGGGCGTCGGGGGAGTCGGTGAAGGTGGAAACGCTAACGTCACCCCCGGGTGCGTCCAGTGACTAATCGTTTTTTTGCGCGTAAAGCAGAAACTCACGGTTGCCGTCGCCGCCGGTGATCGGGCTGATTTGCCAATGCTGGATGGTGAAGCCCAGTGACTGACATGCTTCCCGCAAGCGTTCCTCTACCGCTTGATAATGCGCGGCATCGCGAACCACGCCGCGTTTGTCCAGGGCTTTCGGCGTCAGCTCGAACTGCGGCTTTACCAGCGATATCAACCGCCCATGGCGAGGCAGTAGGGCGGCTATCTCGGGCAGGATCAGGGTTTGCGAGATAAACGACACGTCCATGACGGCGAGGTCGATGGGGTGCTCGGCGAGCGCCTGTTGCAGGGCTTCTTCCCCACGCATGGCGCGGGCATTGATGCCTTCCAGGCAGGTGATCCGTGGGTCGTTTCGAAGGCGGGCGTCCAACTGGTCATGGCCCACTTCGACACCGATCACGTGGCGCGCGCCAGCTTGCAGAGCGCAGTCGCTGAACCCGCCGGTTGACTGGCCGATGTCGAGGACCCCAAGCCCGTCGAGGCGGAGTTCAAGTGCGTCAAGCATGGCCTCCAGCTTGAGGCCAGCGCGTGATACGAAGCGCTCCTCAGGGTCCGGGGCAACGTACAGGCGGGTGTCTTCGGGCCATTTCTCACTGGGTTTGGTCAGTGCCTGCTTCGTCTCATCGAGCGAAACACGGCCATTGCGGATAAGGCGCTGTGCACGGGTACGTGAACTCGTCAGCCCTTGGCTGACGAGCAGTTGGTCAAGTCGCATCATGGATCGTTGGGCGGGGGTTGGTGAGGGCCTTCGTTGGCTTGCAGCTCCGTGGCGGGTAGCCGTTCGGCCCCCCAGCTTTGGTGCAGGTAACGTTTAACGGTATCCAGCTCGTCTTCGGTGACCGTCGCCAGTTCACCGCGCTCAAGCGGGTCAAAGTGATAAATGTACAGCCGCGAAACAAATTGCGAAAACGGCAGCGACGCTTCACCGAAGCGTTCGCCGTGTCCCGCGGTGCTGACCTTTACGCCATCGCCCCAATCCTGACCGCTGTCGTTATTGGGGTTGTAAAAATAAACGCGCATCACGTCGTTAGGGTCAAGGGAAGCGCGCAGGATGGTAATGGCGTGCCAGCCAATGAAACGGGCTGCGCTGTCTGTGACGGCGATACCGGCAGGCTGCGGATGAATCAGCGGCTGGTTGCCATTGTAATAAGGGTGGTAGCAGGCGTAAAAATGAAGAATGAAATCATTCAAGTCGATTAACTTGCCGGTCGCAACATCGACATTGATACGAAAGCCGCGGCCAGACCACCAGCCGTGAAATTCCGGATTCACCCAGCGGTGGGGGTCGCCTTCACGGCCAACGCAGCGCCGCCCCATTTCGGCGTAGATACGGTCCAGGTGAGGCACCACAATCAACGAAACAGGATCAAGATCTATGGGTAGCTCAGTGGCCACACCCGACAGGATCGCCATCGAAGAGATGGCCTGACCTTCGAAGTGCATGATGATCTCGTCATCCCGTGCGGCCCAGGCGACCATCTGCAATAAATAATCCGGGTCATTGTAAGCCCACATTGATAACGCGCGGGCCGACTGACAGGTCGGGTTATTGCCCTGACCCACACCTAACGGCAAGCCCAGCATGCACAGCACGCCTTCCAGCAAACGAGCCCTTGGTGACGCGGACTCGCCATAGGCAATATTCAGCCTGGCCTGGGACCATTCGGAAATAGGCAGGTTGAGCTGGCGCCACATGGCCGGTGCCACCGGTGGCTGGTAAAGAATTCCTCGTTCGAGCATCAGCGCCAGCCCGTAGACTGCCTGGGCCGTGGCGGGATAAACGCTGCCGCGAATCAGCGCATGGACCAGCTCGCGGTAACACAGCAGGCAATCACGGCCGGTCGACGAGAGCCCGAGGGCTTCAGACACTAGGTGATCCCCCTCTTCGAGCAAGTGACGCAGCAGGACCGCGTGGTAGGGCGATACCAGCCCGGTGTCGTGCATGGCACGGGCAAATCCGGTCGCTTCAGCCTGTAGAGCTGATTGGTCCATGCCATCCAGCCGCTCACGGTAGATATCAATACCCGGGTCTTCGCGGCATGCCTGTGTTGGCCCGAACAGCGAGCTGACCAGCCTGTCGGCACCCTGGCCGCTAGACCCCAGGTCGATCTCGGGGTTTGCCTGGCACAGGGAGATCTGGGTAATCATCTGTTTGATAGACTCGACCTGAATAGGGCGCTGCTTGAGAATACGCCAGATCTCGTCGATCAACTGGTCGATGATGTGTTCGTAACCAACCCGTTCAGCCAGATACTGGAAGAGCTGGCGTGGAATGACAGCCAGGCGGCCCTGCTGTTCGCGTTCAGCTTCGCTTGGCGCGGTAAACAGCAGCCATAGGTTGATGGCGATGACCTGGGTCAGGTAATGATGGGCAAATTCTTCCGATACCAATGGGTGTGCATAAACGCCTTTTGCGACAGCGAGTAAACGAATCTCGCTGAGTGTCTCGATGACCACCACGTTGGGGTCGGTGCTTTTAAGCGCAAACGTGGTCAGGGTTGGCACCAGGTATTGGGGGGTTTCCCAGTCGGAACCCAAGAAAACGCCCGCCGCCTCAAACGCTTGCGCACGTTCTTCGAGCGCTTGAGTGCCGCCATCCAGCATTAAAAGTTCGCGAGCTGTATCCAAGACGCGCGGTAGTTCCGCTGGTTTCGAAGACTCAGGCGCTTGCGAAAGCAGGCGCACGGCGTCGTCAAAGTTGGTCAGCAGCCCGTTTAACTTATCGTCTGGCGTCGCTGGCTGTTGATCGGTGGTCACGATGACTCCTCGTCCCGGGTGAGCGGGGATTATACATAGAAGTCGAGATCTTCTTGATGTTTTAGTAGATCGCGAAGCGAATGTGCTTTCTCAACCTTAACGTAGACCAGTCTCCGGTGGGTACCAAATGGGAACTTTCGACGATGACATTGAAGCGCCAGCCAGCGTGGGGTAGCACCTGTTTGGCCCCCTGGGCATGGGTAATGCGCGCCGGTTGGGAGAGAAAACATCAAACAGGCATTCCTACCCTACACTCAAGCGGTGATGGCGGCCATGTAACGGTTGTCCGTCCAGCAAACGCTGGCAGACAGGAATATGTTAAGCTTCACCGCTAAATGAACGTTTCAGCGGCAAGAGGAAAAGGCCAAGATGGCGGCCAAGCCGATTTACCGAGTGGTGGTGCACCAGCAGGGTGAAATTTGGGATTTATACGTGCGCGAGATATTTCAAAGCGAACTCTGGGGCTTTATTGAAGTCGAGGAGTTTGTCTTTGAAGATGCCTCGAGGGTGGTAATCGACCCGGCAAGCGAAAAATTGCAGCGCACCTTCGAAGGCGTCAAGCGAAGTTACCTCCCGCTCAACGCAATCGTGCGTATTGATGAAGTGGAGCGCGAGGGGCCTTTGAAAGCCGTTAAAAGCGACGCGCAGGTGGCGGAGTTTCCTCGTCCGTTTTCACTCCCACCGCGCGGAGATTAGACACGTTAGTGCTGCCGAGGGGCAGTGACTTAATCAGGACATTACGTCATGCAGATAGCTCAATTTTGTCATCGTTACCGGGCGGTTGCCGCCGGTGTATTAGTCAGTGTTTGGAGTGTCAATGGGGTTGCTCAATCGGGAAATGAGGCCTGGGTAACCGATGAACTTTCGACCTATGTGCGCAGTGGCCCCACGGATGGTTACCGCATTGTGGGGACGCTGAATGCCGGCGAACAGGTTGAGGTGCTAGAAACCAGCGGCGATTACACCCGCGTGCGCGGTGACGGGGGCGATGCCGTATGGATTTTGAGCGATGAGCTGCAGGAAACGCCCAGTGCCACCGAGCAACTGCCAGAACTCGAGTCACGGGTGGCCGCGCTTACCGATGAGTTAGACGGTATCAACGAGGAATGGGAGCAGCGCGTGGCCACCATGCGCGATACCCTGGAAGCCCGTCAACAGCGCATTGATGAACTGGAAACGCGTAACGACCAGCTGAGCCGTAATGTTGACGAGTCGAGCGAGCAGTTGCGCGCCTTGCAAGCACGGCTTGATACCCAGGAAGAAGACCTGCTGCTACGTTACTTCATGTATGGCGGGGGCGTTGCCGGGGCAGGCCTGGTTGTCGGGCTTATCGTGCCTCACCTGCCACGTCGGCGTAAAAAACGCGATCGCTGGTTTTAATTAACGCTTGGGCGACCAAAAATGACGGATCTCTGGCGGGCTCGGTGGCAGGAAGGGCGTATTGGCTTTCATTTGCCCCAGCCACACCCCGCGCTGACACATTACTGGCCATCGCTGGGCGTGCCTGACCACGCCAAGGTACTTGTGCCCTTGTGCGGTAAAACGCTGGATATGCGTTGGCTTGCCGAAGCGAGGCATCCCGTGCTGGGTGTTGAGTTGGCGCCCGAGGCAATCGAACAGTTTCTTGCCCAGTCATCGGCCCCGGTATCGCGTTACCAGCAGGCAGGGTTCAACATAAGCCGCCAGGGCAATATCGAGCTTTGGTGCGGCGATTTCTTTCACTTGCACATCCAGCAGGCGAGCGAAATCGGCGCCTTTTACGATCGCGCAGCGCTGATTGCCCTGCCCGAAGCAACGCGCCAGCGTTATGCGTTTCATCTTGCCCAACTGACGCCGCCGGGGGCCAAGGGGCTGCTGGTCAGCGTGTCCCATCAGGGCGAAGGCGGCGGGCCTCCTTATAGCGTACCGCCTCAGGAAGTTGAGGCGCTGTTCATGCCCAACTTCCGGGTGTCGCTGATGGAAGAGGTCGAGCCGGATGAGCGCGGGCTATCGGAAACCGTATGGCATTTAGTGCGTCGAGGACCGTTGGAGCCATAAACGGCTGACGCACTAAATCACTAAATCAACAGCGACCAAGCTTAGCGGGCCAGCAGTTGGCCGAGGTCCTGGTCACTGAAGGCGCGATTCAGCGCATCGCTGAGTAGATCGTTAAGCATGCGCGTATTGGTATCCTTGTCAGGTTTGACCGCGTATTCCTGATTGCGCCGGGATGTGTAGGTGCCCGTATAGGTAGTGCCGTCATTGCGAGCGATGGCGCGTAGCACCCCCTCGATCCGAGCTTCGTCGATCAATGGCTGATCGCTGTTGCCCTGCGCATAGGTGAGGCTTGCCAGCTCCAGCGTCAGGCTGGGGCGTCCATCGGCGGCTTGCCGGGTGGGTGTAAAGCCCATGTCGGCGACTGCCCGCTCGGCTTCCTGCTGCAAGCGCGGGATGATTTCATGGCTGTTGACGGTGATTTGCGCGGTGGACATGCCGCCGCCTGCACGGTTGCCAATCACCTCGCTGTCGCGGCCATCCTGCGCCAGAACAGTCACTTCCTGCCCCTGACCGACCGAAGGAACCTTGGCGGTGCGTTCGGGGGAAAGCTGCAGGTAGTGGGGGCTGGCACAGCCTGCAAGCCACACCGTGGCCAGCAAGGTGGCAGATAAAGAGAGCAAATGACGCCGTAGCATGGGGTTCTCCGCTGTGGTTGAAACTGTCATCAAAACACCAGTATAACGCTGCTAGTGCGCAAGCGGTATGTCCAGGGGATACGGGTTTGCTACGTTGTTTTTAACCGCTGGCCGTGAGCCACTCTTCGCAGTGGTGCAAAGCTGGCTTCGCTCCATGGAGACCAACCAGGCATTGCGATGGCGTATACGGACCTGTTCGAAAACGATGAAATGAAGTTGATCAACCTGCTGCCGCAGGACGGGGAAGCCTATTACCACGGACAAATCCTCGACGCCGGCACGGCGGATCGTTATCTGGCGCAATGCATCCGTCAGCTGAGCTGGGCGCATGATCGTGCGTTCATGTTTGGCAAAGAGATCGTGACCCAGAGGAAGGTGGCCTGGTATGCGGATGAACCCGTCTCTTATACGTACTCCGGGTATACCAAGACGGCGTTGGTGTGGCCTGATTTCTTGTGCGAGATAAAACAGCGGGTGGAGAGAAGCAGCGGTGATAGCTTCAACTCATGTCTGTGTAATTTTTATAGCTCAGGCGATGAAGGCATGGGGTGGCACAGCGATGGCGAAAAAGAGCTGGTTGAAGAGGGGGCGATCGGGTCGTTGACGCTAGGCAGCGCGAGACGATTTTCCTTCAAGCATAAAGTCACCGGCGAGCGGTTGTCGCTGAGCCTTGAGCACGGCAGCTTGCTGATCATGAAAGGCAGTACTCAGAAAAACTGGCTGCATAGCCTTCCTAAAACCAAGAAGTCGACGGACCCACGGGTGAATCTGACGTTTAGGCAGATGCGCTTCTAAGGTAGGGAATTCACCAGAAAACGGCTGCCCGTTTGGGGCAGCCGTTTTGCTAGGCAGGGTGAGTTTGCGCCATTGCCTTTTCAGTCGCTTCGGGGAAGCGTCGCCAATGCCGCGGATGGGCGTAAAGCCTTTGCCCACGGCGCAATGCCAGGCGGTTGAAGTCGGCATGACGGACAGTGGCCAACCAGGGCTCTGCCAGCCAGTCAGCTTCCAGTTCTACCCGGACTTCAGCGCCCACGGGGGAGATCGCGGTGATCGTCACCGGCAGGTGACTCTCCGGGGTGGGCTGCTCGGCGAGGCGGATTTCATGGGGCCGCAGCAGCAATTCCGCGTCGCCGTCCGGCAGGTCCACCGCCAGGTGCGCGTCGCCGCAGGTGAGCGTGCCGTTGTGTACCTTGCCTTCCAGGTAATTGACGTCGCCGAGAAACTCAAACACAAAGCGGTTTTGGGGTGCCCGGTAGAGGGTTTCCGGCGTATCGATCTGCTCAATACGTCCATTGCTCATTACGACGACGCGGTCCGAAAGCTCAAGGGCTTCTTCCTGGTCGTGGGTAACAAACACGCTGGTGAAGTTGAATTCTTCGTGCAGATGACGCAGCCAGCGGCGCAGCTCCTGGCGCACTTTGGCATCGAGCGCGCCAAACGGCTCGTCAAGCAGCAGCACATCCGGCTCGACGGCCAGCGCACGGGCCAGTGACACGCGCTGTTGCTGGCCGCCGGAGAGCTGCGCCGGGTAGCGGTTGGCAAAGGCTTCGAGTTTGACCATTTCGAGCAGACGATACACCCGGGCGCGAATGTCCTGGGCAGATGGCCGCTTGGCACGCGGCATGACGGTCAAGCCAAACGCGACGTTGTCGTAGACGCTCATGTGCCGGAACAGGGCGTAATGTTGAAACACGAAGCCAATCCGCCGGTCACGGACATGCACGTGGGTCACGTCGCGCTCGCCGAATAAAATCTTGCCAGGAGTCGGGGAGTGGTCGGCGGTTTCAAGCCCTGCAATGATGCGCAGCAGAGTGGTCTTGCCCGAGCCGGAGGGCCCCAGCAGGCCGACCAGCTCGCCTTCCTGGATATCCAGGTTGATCGGCTCCAGGGCTTGAGTCGCGCCAAAGTGTTTGGCGATATTGTGTAAGCGAATGCTCATGCAAATGCCTCCCGGCGCGACGCGCGCCATTCCAGTCCCGCCTTGGCGGCGAGCGTCAGTAGGGCAATCAATGCGAGTAAGGCCGCGCAGGCAAAGGCCCCCACGGCGTTGTAATCCTGATAAAGCTGCTCAAGGTGCAGGGGCAGGGTGTTGGTCTGGCCACGAATCGCCCCGGATACCACCGAGACGGCCCCAAACTCACCCACCGCGCGGGCGTTGGTGAGAATGATGCCGTAAAGCAGTGCCCAGCGGATGTTGGGCAGGGTGACGCGACGGAACGTTGTCCACCCTGAAGCGCCGAGCGTCACGGCCGCTTCTTCCTCGCGCGAGCCCTGTGCCTGCATCAAGGGGATCAGCTCCCGGGCGACGAAGGGGCAGGTGACAAAGATGGTCACCATCAGTATCCCCGGCCAGGCGAACATCAGCTGAATATCGTAGCTGTCCAACCAACTGCCGATCCAGCCGTTGCGCCCGTATAACAGCAGGTAGATAAGCCCGGCAACGACAGGCGATACCGCGAATGGGATATCAATCAGCGTTTGTAGCAGGCGTCGGCCAGGAAAGCTGAAACGCGTTACCAGCCAGGCCAGCGCCACCCCGAACACCAGGCAAACCGGGATCGTCAGCAGGGCAATGCCCAGCGTCAGGCCAATGGCGTGCAGGGTGTAGAAGTCGCTGACGTTTGACCAGAACACACTGACACCCTGCGAGAAGGCCTGAGCGAAAATGGCGACCAGCGGCAGCAGTAGAAAGAGCCCCGAAAGGCCCACCGCCGCTGCAATCAGCAGGCGGCGGACGAGTGGTGCATCACCAATCCGACGCATTACCCCTTACCTCCATGCAAGCGGCGAATGAACCGCCCCTGCCAGACATTGATCGCAAGCAACAGGGTAAGCGAGATAAACAGCACTACCGAGGCGATTGCCGAGGCCCCCGCGTAGTCGTACTCCTGCAGCTTGACGAAGATCATCAGCGCGGTGATCTCGGTTTCGTAAGGCATATTGCCAGCGATAAAGATAATGGCACCGAACTCGCCGAGTGAGCGCACAAACGCAAGCCCTGTACCGGTCACTAGGGCAGGCCATAAGTGGGGCATGATAACCCGACGAAACGCGACACCGTCAGTGGCGCCCAGTGACATCGCCGCCTCATCGACTTCGGCTGGCATGTCTTCGAGTACGGGCTGCACGGTGCGCACCACAAACGGGATGCTGGTGAACGCCATGGCCAGGGCAATGCCGACCCAGGTGTAGGCAACCTGGAACCCCAGTGACTCCAGCCAGCCGCCCATCCAGCCACTACTCGCGTAGAGTGTGGCCAGGGTAATGCCAGCCACTGCCGTGGGTAAGGCGAAGGGCAAATCCATCAGTGCGTCGAGCAGTCGTTTGCCGGTGAAGTCATAACGGACCAGCACCCAGGCCAGCAGCAGGCCAAAGACGGCATTGACCAACGCCGCGACGGCGGCCGCCCCAATGGTCACCATGTAACTGGCGACGACACGGCCTTCAGTGATGATTGCCCAGTATTCAGCGAAGCTCAGTCCGGCGAGTTGGCCAAACAACCCGGTAATGGGCAGAAGCAGTACCAGCGAGATAAACAGCACGCTGATACCCATGGAAAGACCAAAACCCGGCAGCACGCGCGCGCTGCCGGAGTGTCGAAGGGCGAAGTGGCTCATGGCTCAGTCCGGCGAATTTGAGAATTAGCGGCGCTGAAGCTGGTCCAGCATGCCGCCACCTTCAAAGTGCGTTTCCATCGCTTCTGGCCAGCTACCGAACACATCTTCCACTTTCAGCAGGTTGGTTTCGGGGAACTGGTCGGCAAATTCTTCGACTACCGCCTCATGGTGTACACGGTAGTTGAAACCTGCCAGCAGCCGCTGGGTGTCCTCACGGTAGAGGTATTCCAGGTAGCTTTGCGCCAGGTCGCTGTTACCATTTCGTTCAGCGTTTTCGTCCACGACGGCCACGGGGAACTCAGCCAGGATGCTGGTAGGCGGCACGATCACTGCGTAATCATCGCTGCCGTATTCCTTGCGAATGTTATTCACCTCTGACTCGAAGCTGATCAGTACATCACCGATCCCGCGTTCGATAAAGCTGGTGGTGGCACCGCGGCCGCCAGTGTCGAAGACCTCGACGTTAGCCAGGAAGGTACGCATGAAGTCCTGAATCTGTTCTTCGTCGCCGTCAAATTGCTCGTCGGCAAAGCCCCAGGCGGCCAGGTAAGTGTAGCGACCGTTGCCCGAGGTTTTCGGGTTGGGAAAAACGATTTCAACGTCTTCTTTAACCAGGTCGTCCCAGTTCTCGATATCCTTGGGGTTATCCTTGCGCACCAAAAAGGCGGTGGTGGAATAGTAGGGCGAAGCGTTATTTTCAAACGCATCCTGCCAGTCTTCGTCGACCAGTCCCGCTTCAGCAAGAACGTTAACGTCGGTCACCTGGTTAAACGTCACGACGTCAGCACGCAGGCCCTGCATGATCGCACGTGCCTGAGCGGAGGAACCGCCGTGGGATTGACTGACTTCAATGTCTTCGCCGTGCTCCTCTGCCCACCAGGCTTCAAACTTGGGGTTGATCTCGGCAAACAGCTCCCTGGCAATATCGTAAGAAGAGTTCAGCAGTTCACGCTCCTGGGCAACGGCCGGGGTTGAAAGCGTGGCGCCGATGGCCAGCGCCAAGACGCTGCGACGGAAAACGGAAAATGACATCTTAAGCTCCTTAATAACCAAGCCAGTGTTGGCAACTGGTGTCGATAATATAGTTAGCAAGCTTAAACCTGTTATTGTGGAATTACAATTGTGTTTTATATTCTTTTTTGGAATATAAATTAAAGACAATGCCTGACAAACCCCGTTGCGCGACGCATCTGGTAATATGCAGACCCTTGAAAGCGGTAATGGCCGTTGTTTACTTACTTTGGCAAAGCAGGAATGTTGATATGACGTCTGTGCGTGATTGTTTAATTGCCCCCTCGATTCTTTCCGCCAACTTTGCCCGCCTTGGCGAAGAGGTGGACAACGTGCTTGCGTCGGGGGCGGATATCGTCCACTTCGATGTCATGGATAATCACTATGTGCCCAATCTCACCATTGGCCCGATGGTGTGCAAGGCATTACGCCAACACGGCGTGACAGCCCCCATCGATGTGCACCTCATGGTCAAGCCGGTGGATCGCATGATCAGCGATTTTATCGAGGCGGGGGCCAGCTATATCACCTTTCACCCGGAAGCCTCCGAGCATATCGATCGCTCGCTGCAACTGATACGTGACAGCGGCTGCAAAGCCGGGCTGGTATTCAACCCGGCAACGCCGCTGACCTATCTCGATTACGTGATGGATAAGGTCGACATGGTGCTGCTGATGAGCGTCAACCCCGGTTTTGGCGGGCAGTCGTTCATTCCCGGGACGCTGGATAAGCTGCGCGATGCGCGCGCTCGGATTGATGCGTCAGGGCGCGCGATTCGCCTGGAGGTCGACGGCGGTGTCAAGGCCGATAACATCGCCGAGATTGCCGCTGCCGGGGCGGATACCTTCGTCGCCGGGTCGGCAATCTTTAATGCACACCAGCAAAGTGACCCGCACGGCTATGACTCCGTGATCCGGCAGCTACGCGAGGCGATTGCCCGTACTTGATACCCGTACTGGATACCAGGACTTAATGCAGCTTCATGCGTGGTTTCAGGTAGCGATTGAGCTTATCGACCAGCCAGGCAAGGCCGGTCTTTGGCGCGCCGTGAATCGATAGCTGGTGCATACGGTAGAGTGACGCATAGGCACGGCGTGCCAGCCAGCCTTCCAGGAATAGCCCGCGTGATGCAGAGCTGCGCATCAGGCTGCCGACGGCATCGTAGCGGGCCAGCGATACCAGCGAGCCGTGATCCCGATAGTGAAACTCGCGAAGCGGCTTGCCTTCCAACTGGTTGATCAGGTTCTTGGCCAGGAGCTTGGCCTGCTGGTGAGCGGCCTGGGCACGCGGTGGTACGGCGCTGTTATCCCCCTGTGGGCAGTCGGCACAGTCGCCAAGGGCAAAGATTGCCGGGTCATCGACGCTTTGCAGCGTTTTCGCCACCTTGATCTGATTTTTGTTATTAGTCGAAAGCCCCTGCTCGGCGAGAAACGGCGGTGCCTTGATGCCCGCCGCCCAGACGTTGAGATCGGTTTCGATCACGTCGCCATCGCCCGTCACAAGACAGTTAGCCTGTGCCTCCTTGACCGCCGTGCCCACGTGGATCGTCACGCCCATGCTCTCCAGTTCCTGCTGGACGGTTTGGCTGATACGCTCGGAGAGTCCGGGAAGCAGGCGGGGCGCAGCCTCTAACAGGTGGACGCTGATCTGCTGGTGGTCGGTGGCGGTCACCCCGTAGGCGTTGAGCATCCTTGAGGCGTCAAACAGTTCGGCGGCCAGTTCCACCCCGGTGGCGCCACCGCCCACTATACCGATGGTCAACTGGGGATGCTGGCGCAGCGTCGGGTCGGTGTAGCGCAGGAAGGTATTGATCATGTCGCGCTGAAACGCCTTGGCTTGCTGGGGCGAATCGATAAAATGGCAGTGCTCGGCAACCCCTGGCGTGCCAAAGTCGTTGGACACGCTGCCAAGGGCCATGACCAGGTAGTCGTAGCCCAGCTGTCTTGCGGGAAGAACCTCTTCGCCTTGTTCATCCACAACAGGCGCTAGATGCAGCTGCTTGGCCTGGCGATCAATGCCGGACAGCGAGCCACGCTGATAGCGGTAATGATGCGCCGACGAATGGCCGCGGTAATCAACCTCGTCCATGCTGGAATTCAGTACCCCGGTGGCTAATTCGTGCAGCAGCGGCTTCCAGACGTGGGTCGTATTGCGATCGAGCAAGACCACATTGGCCCGCTCAGGCTTGCCAAGCTTACGTCCCAACTGGGTTGCCAGCGCCAGACCGCCAGCACCGCCGCCAACGATCACGATGGTAGGAAGGCTCATGTCTTACTCCTTGACTTAAATGATATTCATCATAGAGGTTTCTCGCGGTAGTGACGAATGTAAGCCGCGGTTCATATAGCAAAGCCGATTCTCAGGGCTGGCTCTGAAGCGAGCTTTCGTTGACTCTTCACGCAGATAAGGATGGCCACTTGCACCCACTTCTTCATGGCAAGCGTCTGATTGCTTTTGACCTCGATGGTACGCTCATCGATTCGGTACCCGATCTAACGGTCGCGGTTGCCCATGCGCTGGCCGACCAGGGACTGGCAATGCCATCGCCAGATAACGTTCGCGACTGGGTGGGAAACGGCGCGGCCGTGCTGGTTGAGCGCGCATTGACCTGGGCGTTGGGCGCGCCACCCGATACTCTACTTCTTGATCGTGCTTACGCGGGTTTTTTACACCATTACGCGGCGGCCCCGAATCAGCTGACCGCCTTGTACCCCGGCGTGAAACAGGCGCTGACAACGCTGCACGAAGCAGGCTATATGCTGGTGCTGATCACCAATAAGCCAGAGCGCTTTATTGTGCCTATTTTGGAGCATTTCGATCTTAACGCCTGCTTTGCTCTGTGCCTGGGCGGTGATTCCCTGGCGGAGAAAAAGCCTTCCCCGTTGCCGCTGTTGTACGCGGCTAAAGCCTGCGGTGTGACACCCGGCGATTGCATGATGGTGGGGGATTCACGTCATGATATCGAAGCGGGTAAAGCCGCCGGGTTTACGACCCTGGCGCTGCCCTATGGCTATAATCACGGCAAACCGATCAGCCACAGCGACCCTGATGCCGTACTCTCGTCACTCGACGAAATGATCGCCTGATGGGAGGCTGCTAGTCTTCTTCTCTGGCACCGCCCAAGGTGGCGTGCAACTGTTCCGCGTTGTGGCGCAGCATGTCAGCGTAGCTGGATGCCGGGCCGTCACTGCCGCTCAGGGCATCCACGTAGAGCGGTCCTGCCAGGGGAAGATCGGCATAACGTGCCTGGGCGTCCATGTGAATCTTAGGCGTAGTGTTCTCAAAAAACAGGCCGGGTGGTCGTTTCTCGGCCAGCTTGGCCTGCATGCGAGCCATCGCAGCGGCCGTCCCCATGGCTTCGTGGTTAACGCCCCATAAGGCATCGTAATCGAACGCGTAAGCATCGGCGAAGTAGGCAAGGCCGGCTTCGCTGGTTACCAGGGTCCTGTTGGTCTGGGGGATACCGCCCAGGCGCTCTTCAAGCTCGGCGTCAAGCTCATTCAGCGACTGCTTGAGATCAGCGGCGCGTTGATCGAAGGCGTCAGCATGGTCCGGCGCATGCTTTGACAGGGTGTCGGCGATAACGTCCACATAGGCGGCGGCCCCTTCGGGGGCCATCCACATGTGGGGGTTGGCGTAGCCTTGATAACGGCCAGAGGTAAGCGGCAGCGCCGGGTAGTCTGCATGCTCGGCCAAGGCCACCATGGGCAGATCATCTTCCACGATGGCTTTTACATCGCGCAGCCAGGGCTCCAATTCCAGGCCGTTGTAAATGACCAGATCGGTTTCTTCCAGTGCCAGCACATTGGGCGGGGTCAGCTCCCAGCGGTGGACGTCTTCATCGGGCGGGACTATCACATCCACGCTAACCGCGTCGCCTGCCACGCTTTTGACCAGTTCAGCGATCACCGAAAATGATGCCACCACCCGAAGCGAGGTTTGCGCCGTGGCCGAGGGGCTGGCGATCATCAATGCCAACAGCAGCAGCCCCCATTTCATGACGTTGTTACGCATCCCACGCTCCTGACTCTCTTGAAAAGCGACTGATAATAAAGATTGTTATGCCGCGATACTAGCGCCTGTTAGCTTAGAGGCGTACCGCAAACGTGGCATTATCACGAGGTTGGTAAGCCATATTTTAACAGCATAGCGTGTTACCGTGGGTGTCCCGGCGTCAACGTCCCCCGGTCGCCTTCTTAATCCCTGCACTGACACATCGGGTTGGGGTATCATCGCGGTAGAGCAGTTATTAATGATCGTTTTACCTTGACGGAGCAAGTAGCCAATGGCGCAGGGGAAGGTCGCGAAGCGCGTCCTTATGCTGGACAACTATGACAGCTTCACGTTTAACATCGTCCAGTACCTGGTCGAGCTGGGCGCTGATGTCGTGACCTACCGTAATGACGAGATCACCATCGAGCAGATGGCGGCACTCGCTCCAACGCATCTGGTCATATCACCAGGCCCCTGTACGCCCAACGAGGCGGGGATTTCCCTGTCGGCCATTGAGCATTTTGCTGGCACACTGCCGGTATTGGGGGTGTGTCTGGGGCATCAGGCCATTGGCCAGGTCTACGGCGGCCATGTGGTGCGCGCCCCGGAGGTCATGCATGGCAAGACCTCAGCGGTGGAACATGATAACCAAGGGGTGTTTGCCGGTCTGGAAAATCCGCTGGAAGTGACCCGTTATCATTCGCTGGTGGTGGACAAGCAACGCCTGCCCGACTGCCTGGAGATAACCGCCTTGACCGCGGATGACGACGTGACGCCAGGCGTTATCATGGGCCTGCGCCACCGGGAGCTCGATGTCGAAGGCGTCCAGTTTCATCCTGAATCCATCCTTACCCGTCAAGGCCATGCGCTACTGGCCAACTTTTTACAACGCGGCTGATCGCCGGTAATACAGCTTTAGGGGCTTTCCTGTTCATGCAAATGCGAGACGCAATTAACGCGGTGATGCGCCGCGAAGACCTCTCTTTCGACGCCATGCACGCGCTGATGCGCCAGATCATGACCGGTGAAGCGTCCGATGCCCAGATTGGCGGTCTGCTGGTGGGGCTCGCCATGAAAGGCGAGAGCGCTGTCGAAATCAGCGCTGCCGCCCAGGTGATGCGGGAGCTGATGAAGCGGGTTGAACTGGATGTCGACAACATCGTGGATATCGTCGGCACCGGCGGTGATGGCGCCAACCTGTTCAACGTGTCTACCGCCGCCAGCTTTGTCGCTGCTGCCGCTGGCGCTCATGTGGCCAAGCACGGCAACCGCAGCGTGTCATCGTCGTCTGGCAGTGCCGATCTCTTCGACGTGGCGGACATTTACCTCGATCTAAAGCCTGAGCAGGTTGCCCGTTGTATCGAGCAAGTGGGGGTCGGGTTCATGTTTGCCCCCAATCACCACCCGGCGATGCGCCATGCCATCGGCCCGCGCCGTGAAATGGGCGTACGTACGCTGTTTAATATCCTCGGACCGTTGACCAACCCGGCCAGCGCGCCCAATCAAGTGCTGGGTGTCTATGCGCCGTCGCTGGTGCCGCTGATGGCAGAAGTGCTTAAGAAACTCGGCAGCCGCCACGTGCTGGTGGTGCATTCCGAAGACGGCCTGGATGAAATTTCGCTGGCCGCCCCGACCCAGGTGGCGGAGCTAAAAGACGGCGAGATTACCCAGTACACCATTAATCCAGAGGACTTCGGCATCGAGCGTCAGAGCCTGGCCACCCTCAAGGCCACCAGCGCGGAAGATAGCTTGCGGCTGGTAAAAGCGGCACTGAGCGGTGAGGATGCGGCGGCGGACATGGTCGCGCTGAATGCTGGCGCGGCGCTGTATTGCGCGGGCGTGGCGGATAGCTTGAAAGAGGGCGTGATGTTGGCCCAGGATGCCCAGGCCTCCAAGTTACCGCTTGAAAAGCTTAAAGAATTGTCCCACTTCACCAGCGTTTTTAAGCAGTAGGCCCTTAAACAAGGTAAGTTTTAAACAAGAAGAGACCCTCATGACTCAACAGGCAACGCCGACTATTTTAACGCGCATTCTGGACCGCAAGGACCAGGAAGTGACCGAGCGCCGCCAGGCCGTCTCGGAAGCCGACCTGCTGGCGCTGGCTGAAAAGCAGAGCGCCCCCCGGGGCTTTATCGATGCGCTGGACCGACGCATTGCCGCTGGCGACCCGGCCATCATCGCTGAAATCAAAAAAGCCTCGCCTTCCAGAGGGGTGATTCGTGAGGCGTTTCATCCGTCGGATATCGCCAAAAGCTACGCCCAGGGCGGTGCGGCGTGCCTATCGGTTCTCACCGATGCCGATTTTTTCCAGGGCCACGAAGATTACCTGATTGCCGCGCGGGATGCCTGTTCGCTGCCGGTGATTCGCAAGGATTTCATTACCCACGGCTACCAGGTTTCCGAGGCGCGCGCCATTGGCGCGGACTGTATTCTATTGATTGTGGCCGCTCTCGACGACGCCCAGCTACGCGACCTGAACCAGCAAGCCGTCGCTCTGGGGATGGACGTGTTGGTAGAAGTCCACGATGCCGACGAACTGACGCGTGCCATGGCGCTGGATCTCAAGCTGATTGGTATTAACAACCGCAACCTGCATACCTTCGAGACCAGTTTGAACACCACGCTGGAACTGCTGCCGGGTATTCCAGAGGGGGTTACGGTGATCACCGAATCGGGCATCCATACCCGGGACGACGTGGAGTTGATGCGGGATCACGAAATTAACGGTTTTCTGGTAGGTGAGGTCTTCATGCGTGAAGCCGACCCAGGTGACGCCCTCAGTCGGCTGTTTTTCTAGCCCTGCCGAGGCTTCGTCCGCCAGCTCAACACCGCCACGGTCAGCGCGGGCAGGAAGGTCACGGTGACGATGGCCGTGCCGAGCAGCCCGAACAGCACAATGGCACCGACACCGCGGTAAAGCTCGGTGCCTTCGCCGGGTAAAAAGACCAGTGGCGAGAGCCCGCATAGGGTGGTGAGCGTGGTCATGGCAATGGGTCGCAAACGGCTTTCCACCGCATTGAAGACGGCATCGCGCACGCCCATGGACGTCTCGCGCAGGTTGGCGCGTGCCTGATGGACGACCAGTATCGGATTGTTGACCACGGTGCCCATCAGTATCAGGAAGCCCAGCATGGTGATCATGTCAAACGGCTGGCTGATGGCGTTCAGGCCAACGCGCGGCAGCACCGCGCCCACGGTATTCATCAGCCATAGCCCGACGATGCCACCGGCCGCGCCGAGGGGGATGGTCGCCAGAATCAGCAGCGGGTAGCCCCAGTGGCTGAAAATCGCCACCAGCAACAGATAGACAATCGCCAGGGCGATCAGGCCATTGCCGGTTAACGCCTGGCGGGTGGCGTCCAGTTGATCTCCGGCACCTGTTACCGTCACGTCAATATCGCCCGGCAGCTCCCCTGCGTCGCGCATTGGCGCGATCACCTCGCGCTGCATCCGTTCAATACCCGCTTCGAGCGCTACGCTGCGCGGTGGAATCACGTCCAGGGTCACGCTACGTCGGCCATCGACCCGGCGGATGGTGGCGGTGCCCACGGTTTCTTCAATAGTCGCCACGTCACTGAGCGGTACGTTGAGGCCGGTCGGGGTATGAAGCGGCAGGCTGGCTAGTTGGTCGAGTTCAATGTCTCCTGCGTCCGGACCATAGCCATAAAGGTCAATTTTCTCATCGTCTAGATAGAAATCGTCCAGATAGGCGCCGTTGGTCAGCACCGCGATAGCGGTGCCCAGGGCGTCTGTGTCGAAGCCTAGCTCAGCGGCGCGTGCCCAGTCAGGGTAGACCTCGATCAGTGGCTGGCCAAGATCGAGCGCAGAGGGGCGCGACTGAATGCGCGGGTTGTCGAAGGCCGCCTCCGCGCGTTCATAGAGGCGGTTGGCCGTGGCGTAAAGCGTTTCCAGATCACTGCCCGCAATATCCAGGGTGATGCTGCGCGTGCCGCCATCGTTGCTGGAAATGATCGAACCGCGAGCGGCAAAGGCGCGCATATCCGGGTAGGCCTCGTAGCGCTCGGTCAGCGCGTCCATTAGCGCTTCAATATGATTGGGGTCGATGGTCTCGGCAATAATACGCAGGCTCTGCGCTTCGGCCTGAATGCCCATGGTGCGGATCGGTGGAACGTCGGTGTCGCCGCGTTCAAAGGCGGCCGGGTCGGCACCCACATGGGGTTCGAGTTCACGCTGCAGGGTTTGCGCGATTTCGTCCATGGTGGCGAGGTTGTAACTGGCAGGGGCATTCATGCTGGCAAAGGTCTTGGCTTCTTCGCCTTCGGGCAGGTACTCCGCGGGTGGCGTCAGCCAGACAAAGATCGCCACGCCGCCGACGACCCCCAGCACGATGGCAGCCAGCCGCCGCCCGGCGCTTTGGATCATGTTATCCACCACCCAGAGGCAGGCGCTCATCCATTGCGGACGGCGGGGAGTGCCATTTTCGCGCCCGCGAAAATCGATATGCGCCCCCAGGGTGGGAATAACGGTAATCGCAACGACCATCGAGATCAGGATCGAGGTGGAGATGGCCACGGCGATATCGGAGTAGAGTTGCCCGGCCTCCTGCTCGATAAAGAAGATCGGCACAAATACCAGAATCGTCGTCAGCGTTGAGGCGAGCACCGCCGACCAGACCTGTTTGACCCCCTCGAGCGCCGCCTGAAAACGTGCCAGCCCGCGGCGGCGCTGGGTTTCAATGCTTTCGAGCACCACAATGGTGTTATCGATGGTCATGCCGATGGCAAAGGCGACCCCGGCCAGGGAAATCACGTTCAAGGTGCGTCCTGCCAGTAGCAGGCCCAGAAAAGCGGCAATGGTACAGATGGGGATACCGATAACACCGGCAAAGGTGGCCCGCGCTGAACGTAGAAAGGCATACATCACCAGGGTGGCGAACAGTGCCCCCAGGCCGAGATTGACCCAGACATTGGCAATCGATGACTCCACGTAGCGTACGTCGTCGCTGGAGAGAGTGATCTGCATGCCTTGTTCGGCCAGCAGGCCCTCGTTCAGCGCCTCGACTTCTGCGAGCATGTCACGCTTGATATCGATCACGTTGGCGCCTGGCTCTCGGCGGACCTGAACGCTGAGCACCGGCTCCCCAGCGGCGTTATACGATCGTGACGTGAGTTCAGCGTAGGATTGCTGTACGTCAGCGACATCACCGAGGCGAATGATTTCATCGCCCTGGCGCCTGAGGATCAGTGCCTCAAGGCTTTGCACATCTTCAAAGCGCCCTACGGTGCGCAGCAAATAACGACGCTTGCCACTTTCCAGATTACCGCCGGATACATCCTGGTTGCGTTCTTCCAGCGCGCTTTGAATATCGCTGATACTCAGATCGCGGGCGGCGAGGGCGTCTGGGTCGAGCAGCAGTTGCATCTGGCGTTCGGCACCGCCGGACACGTTGACTTCCGACACCCCGTTGACGCTTTCCATGCGCGGGCGCACGTTATCTTCCAGATAATCACGCATGGCGGGCATATCGAGCTGGCGAGGGTTGCCTTCGCGTGGGCCGACATTGAAATACATGAAGGCGTTGGCCGAAAACGAGTTGGCGACAATGCGCGGCTGGTCGACGTTGTTGGGGTAGGAGGGCACCTGGCTGAGGGCATTATTGACCCGGATCAGGGTTTCAGTGAGGTCGACGCCAAAGGGAAATTCCAGCTCGACTTCGGCGCTGCCACTGCTGGCGGTGGACTCCATGCGCTGCAAGTTGGGCACGTTACGCAGGTATTCTTCCTGCTCGATGAGGATATCTTTTTCGATGTCCTGCGGGTTGGCGCCCGCCCACTGGGTCTCGACGCCAATCACCCGGGTTTCCAGGTCGGGAATCATCTGCACGGGGATCCGCCAGATGGCGGCGATGCCCACAATCAACAGAATCAGCGTGACCACGCTGACCAGAATACCGTGGCGGATAATGGCGGCAAACATGCGTGGGCGTTACTCCTCGTCGTCGCTCAGGGTCAGTACCTGATCCTGTTCGAGGCGTTCATTACCCACCACGATCACCCGGTCGCCGACCTCGACACCTTCATGAACGGCAACATCGCCCTCAAAGCCGCTGCCGATGTCGACGCGCTGCTCAACGGCACGCCACTCGTCGTCCTGCTGACGGGCCAGCCAGACACTGACGCTGCCATCCGGGCGGCGGATCAATGCATCGCGGGGAACGCTGGGGCCGGGCTCTCCTTCGATTCGCAGGCGACCCTCAACGGCCATGCCGGGCAGCAGTGCGAGTGCGTCGCCGGGGTCAGCGCGCAGCAGGAATTGGCGGCTTCTGGTGTCCTGAGGTACCTGTGCCTGAGGCTGGACGGTATACCACTGGTCGTCGCCTTCCTGGCGCACCTCGAGGGTAGCGTTGTCCATTTGCGCGTAGGCAGAGAAGGGCACCGGGAAATCAACCGTCAAGGCGTCGACATCAACCAGTGTCATCAAGGTGTCGCCCGGGGAGACCCACTCGCCGAGTTGAATGTCCCGCTGGGTGATCAGCGCATCGAACGGGGCTGTTATCGCGTGGCGGGTAATGCGTAGCGCCCAAAGGGCAAGCTCGGCCTGCTGAGCGGCCAGGGTCGCCTCGGCGGCGGCGAGAGCATTTTGCCGCTGGCGCTGTTCGCTGGCCGCGATGTTCTGCTCTGCTACCAACTGGTTGGCTTCGTTCAGGCGTCGCTGAGCGTCGTCGCGTTCGGCGCGGGCCTGGTCAACATTGGCCTGGGTACGTTGGCGTTCAAGTTCAGCCTCACGGCTATCCAGGGTTAATAAGCGCTCACCCTGGCGGACCCTCGCCCCCAGGTCCACGTGTAACGTGCTTACCAGGCCTGACTCGGCGCTTGAGAGCTGCGACGTGCGTGGAGCGCTGACACTACCGTTCAAACGGAGCATCTCGATACGCGGGGTGGCCTCGACGCGCTGGGTTTCCACCCGCGCTTGTTGAGCCGTGGCCGTGCCTCCTGTGGTTATCAGCAAGGTCAGCGCCGCGGCACATGCCTTGACTGTTTGGCCGATAGGCCGAAATCGTCGCAAAATAGCCCACCATTGAACTCGACTAATACGCCAGCATGCCATAATAGAACGGTCTGCTGGCGTTGGTGAGATCAACGTTATCCGCGTTTGAGGGCGCTCAGCAGCGCTTGAAGCGGGTGCTCGAGCGTTTTGGCCGAATAGCGCTTTACCTGGCTGCGGCAGGAGTAGCCCGTGGCCAGTAGCTTGTCCGCATTTTCTTCGGCTTCCACTTGCGGCTGCCAAGACTGCGCGTAGATGGTTTTTGAGGTCGCCACGTTGCGGGTTTCATGACCGTAGGTGCCGGACATGCCGCAGCAGCCGGTGCTGACCAGCTCAAGCTCAAGTCCAAAAGCGGCAAACACCTGTTGCCACGCCTTGGGGCTACCCGGCGCATTGGTGCTTTCGGTGCAATGTGAAAGCAGCTTGAAGCCCGGATCACTCACCTCCAACGGGCGGGTCGCAAGGGTGTTGAGCCGGGTGGCCAGCCATTCCTGGAGCATCAGCACTTCCGGCACGGCTTCATTGCCCAGCGCTTTGACATACTCCTGGCGATAGGTGAGGGTCATCGCCGGGTCGATACCCACCAGGGGAATATCAAAGTGCGCCAGCGTGCGAAGCCGCTCGGCCTGTTTCCGCGCCGTGCGCTCAAACGCCCCCAGAAAACCCTGCACATGCAGCGGTTTGCCGTTGGCCGAATAAGGCATTACGAAGACCCGCAGGTTGAGGCGTGACAACAGCTCGACAATATCCATCACCAGCTTGGCTTCAAAGTGGCTGGTAAACGCATCCTGGACGATGATCACGCTGTTGGCGCGCTGCTGTTCCGTGAGCAGGGCCAGTGAGGTCGGCGTGGCTTCCGCCACACCCCAGGCACGCAGCTTTTTCTTCAGGCTGGCGCGGGAAAGCGCCGGTGAGTCGCTGATGCCGATGCCTTTGCGCATCAGCTGCTCGACCCAGCGCTGGCCAATCACGGCGTTATACAGCGGCGCCGCCTTGGCAAAGGCGGGGAGCATCCATTCAGTGCCGCCGATGACGTAGTCACGCAGCGGGCGCAGGTAGCGGCCGTGGTAGACCTCCAGAAACTGCGAGCGGAACTGCGGCACGTTGACCTTGACGGGGCACTGTCCCGCGCAGGATTTGCACGCCAGACAGCCGGCCATGGCGTCGTAAACCTGGTGAGAGTAGTCGTGGTGCTGCTCGCGGCTCAGCGTGTTGACCACCCGCCGTGGGAAGTGCTGGATAAAGCCCCAGCCGCCTTCGGCTTTTTTCTGGCGCGACTCTTCCACCACGTCGATCCCTGCCTGGGACTGCAGGCGCAGCCATTCGCGGATCAGGCTGGCACGGCCTTTGGGCGAGTGGCGGCGATCGCGAGTGGCCTTCCAGGACGGGCACATGGGGTCATCGACATCGTAGTTGTAGCAGGCGCCATTGCCGTTGCAGTAGACCGCGGCGTCGTAGGCCTGCCAGGCGCGCTCGTCGATGGTGCGGTCGAGCTGGCCGCGCATTGGCACGCCGTCAATGGCGAGCAGCTCCGGGTCGTGCTCCCGGGCAATCAGCTCGCCCTTGTCCGAGGGCGAGGCAATCTTGCCGGGGTTGAGCTGGTTATAGGGATCAAAGGCGGCCTTGACCCGCTGCAGGCTGGGATAGAGCTTGCCGAAAAATTGGGGGCCGTACTCTGAGCGCACGCCCTTGCCGTGTTCGCCCCACAGCAGCCCGCCGTAGCGTTGGGTCAGTGCCGCCACCTCGTCGGAGATTTCCCGGATCAGGGCTTCCTGGGCGGGGTCTTTCATATCCAGCGAGGGGCGAACGTGGAGCACCCCGGCATCCACGTGGCCAAACATGCCGTAGGCGAGCCCCCGGGCGTCCAGTGCGGCGCGAAACTCGGCAATATAATCAGCCAGGTGCTCCGGCGGCACGGCGGTGTCTTCCACAAACGGCAGCGGGCGCTTTTCGCCCTGCACGTTGCCCAATAGCCCCACCGAGCGCTTGCGCATGCCGTAGACGGTCTGGATCTGCCCGCGGCCTTCGGCCAGGGTATAGCCCAGCCGCTTGACGCTGGCATCGTGGCGCAAATGCTCGGTGAATGCGCGAACCCGCCGGGCCAGCGCATCGGGGTCGTCGTCGTTGAACTCGACCAGGTTAATACCGCGAATGGCGGTGTCCCCGGCCGGGAAAAACTCGGCCACGCTGCTCCAGACGAAGTCGTCCATGGCGAGTTGCAGCACGGTGTCGTCGATGGTTTCGATGGACGTTGGGCGAGCACTTGACGCCATCAGCGCCTTGGCATCCCGCAGGGCCTCCATAAAACCGGCGTAGCGAACGTTCACTAACGTCGAGTGCTTGGGAATCGGCAGTACATTCAATACGGCTTCGTTCAGAAACCCAAGCGAGCCTTCCGAGCCGCAGAGCAGGCTGTTGAGATTAAGCTGGCCGTCCTTCTCGCGCAAGTGGGCCAGGTCGTAGCCGGTCAGACAGCGGTTGAGCGGGGGAAAGGTGGTCTCGATCAGTTCGCGCTGCTGGTCGATAATCTCGGCGGCGGTGGAATGAACCCGGCCAAGGATGCCGTCCTGCTGGCATTCCGCGGTTTCTTCTTCAACGCTCAGCGGGCGGCTGTGCAAGTGCTTACCCCCCATCAACACCGTGTCGAGCTCGAGCACATGGTCGCGGGTCTTGCCGTACTCGCAGCTGCCCTGGCCGCTGGCATCGGTGGATATCATGCCGCCGATCGTCGCGCGGTTGGAGGTCGACAGCTCCGGGGCGAAAAACAGTCCGTGAGGCTTGAGTGCCGCGTTGAGCTGGTCTTTGACCACGCCCGCCTGGACGCGCACCCGGCGATTCTCCACGTCGATCTCGATAATCCGGTTCATGTGGCGGGAGACATCCACCACGATGCCGTCGGTCAGCGACTGGCCGTTGGTGCCGGTGCCGCCGCCCCTCGGGGTGAGCACGATATCGCGATGGGGGACTTCGCTTGCCAGCTTGGCGAGTCGCTCGAGATCCTCGGCGTGCTTGGGAAAGACCGCGGCCTGGGGCAGGCGCTGGTAAATCGAGTTATCCGTCGCCAGCACCGTGCGGTTGGCGTAATCCGGCGCGATCTCGCCTTCAAAACCGCGCGTTTTCAGCGCCTCGAGAAAGCGCACATAGTGAGTGCCCAGGCGTTCGAGGGGTGCGGTACGCGAATCCAGAGATGCAATCATAATTGAGCAAGCCGTCACTGCTGAAAGCGGATGAAGAGAAGGCGACTACTTTACCGCAGTGGCCAACGGCCTGCACCTGGGCGGCGGCGTTATGCCTCGCCCAGTGCTTCCTTGACGAGCGCGGTGGATGATTCGGACATGGGCAGCGCCAACGCCAGCTCGTGGGCCCGCGGGGACATTTTACGCCAGGTCATCTGCACAATGCGCACCATATGGTCGTGCTCGACCTTGCGCGAGAAATCGGCGAAGTAGTTTTCCAGGAACACCAGGCAGGCGCAGTCTTCCAGCGCCTGCACCTCAGGGTCGCGTCCAAGACCTTTCTTACCGATCATTGCCGCGACGCGTTTGGCGTCCTCGGCGCTGTACCCGGCCTCCTCCATCAGTTGGGCCGTGGTCTCGCCTGCACGCTTGCCCTGGTCGCGCCGCCAGGTCAAATAGCCCACCCGGCCTTTGTCGTAGTCTTCCCGGGGCACCTGCCAGCGCTGCAAATGCTGGGCCCGCACTGCCAGCTGCAACAACTCGCCGGGCGAATCGTATACGTGCTCAAGCCACTTGCTCATGCGCTGAGCATAGGCCAACTCCTGGGGCATGGTGGTGCCATCGTCAAGTGTCGTTGAGCGCGGGTCCTGGGCATGCAGCGCGTCAATGGCGTCTAGTGTTTGTTCAAAAGCGGTAGGCATGGTGTTGGAACTCGGCAAGAAATGGGCGATGAAATTTCAGTCATCATCAGGTTGCCGAGAAATGTTGAGAATCTCAACTGCTACAGGTGGGTGAAGTGAGGGGAGCCGGGCAGTGAGTGAATCATTTCCAAGCGTACAGTTACAAAAAATCAGTCGCTTGGAAACTTCTGCTTTTGGTGAAGTACCCGCATGATATGAATCGAGGAATGATCGACCCAGTAGGAAATAATCATCGAAATCTCCGGGATGATAAGCAATCTGCCTGGAATGCCATCCCGCTGCACACCCATCAATGGCTGATCAAGTAGGCTCTCAGCTTTCGCTTCAATGATGTCGTCGGTTTTCTCAGCGACGGCAGGATTGACGTCGTAAAGAAATTCGAAAATCTTCTCGCGGTCATTCAGAGCCTCTTCTTCCCACAAGATCATTTGTTTGCCCGACCCCGAATGTTGGCTTTGCGTTCAGCCATTTGTGCCTTTGCACTTTCGTGATCAATAAAGGAAGCCTTGCCATCATCGAGCTTCTCGAAGGCTAGATTTATTTGCTGGGTTAGCCATGCATCGTGAGATAGCGCCTTGCGTTGCTGCTCGGCCAATTGCTCTGTGAATTCGCGGCAGGCATCACTTAATGTACGGCCCTGGCTCTCAGCCATTTGCTGGCTCAAGCGTTTTGTCTCTTCATCAACCCGAAACTGTATTCTGGTTTCCATGGTGACTGCCCATTCTGTTTGTGTGCGCACAAATGTTAGCACAAAGTGACTGGCAAGACGCGAAATTGTCCCTTTTCAAGGTTTGCAATGCCGCATCAAGCTCATTTTGGCGAGACATAGGCGGCCTCTCCGAAGGGCTGGGACCTTTTTATCCGTTGTAAAATCCAACATACCCTGAGGGGTATTTTTAAGCTGTATGCCCGGTAGTGGATCTGAACACCAATCGTTTATTGAGCTCTTGTCAGTCTAAGTGTGTCGCTTGGGGGTATCTTGAGTTGTTTACGGCAATGCGTGTTCTGGTAGTAGTTTCAATCCACGCGCCCGCGTGGGGCGCGACTTCAGTTCGTCAAAGATGCTTGCGACGTCGACCTGTTTCTATCCGCACGCCTCGAGCGGGGCGCGACAGCTGGGGGTCTTGCTCACGGCTGGTTTCGTGCCGGTTTCTATCCGCACGCCCCGGGTGGGGCGCGACTAAACGTCACGCTCTCCGGTGACGTGCTGCCAGTAGTTTCTATCCGCACGCCCCTGGCGGGGCGCGACAAGAGTTTCGCGACTGGTGCAGCAACCGCATCAAGTTTCTATCCGCACGCCCCGAGCGGGGCGCGACGCCACGCTGGCGCGCAGGCAGCCCGCCATCAGCACGTTTCTATTCGCACGCCCCGAGCGGGGCGCGACGCATACACCATGCAACTGACAGGCAAAGCCACTGTGTTTCTATCCGCACGCCCCGTGCGGGGCGCGACGCGTCAATCGCCAGATACCATAGGTTCTCGTTGTCGTTTCTATCCGCACGCCCCGTGCGGGGCGAGACCAGACTGCTTATCCATAACCCGCTCTTCCACCAGGTTTCTATCCGCACGCCCCGTGCGGGGCGCGACCCTATCCAGGACGTTGACCAGATCGAGTATCAAGACGTTTCTATCAGCACGCCCCGTGCGGGGCGCGACTGGGTTCACCGCGCCGGTTAAAGACCATTTATCGCTCGTTTCTATCCGCACGCCCCGTGCGGGGCGCGACCGCACGTGCCGCCTTTAGGCGCTACTACGTTTACCGTTTCTATCCGCACGCCCCGTGCGGGGCGCGACTCTGCACCATGGCGCAGCAGCGAATGTATATACCGTTTCTATCCGCACGCCCCGTGCGGGGCGCGACTCCGGAAAGTGACGTCGGGCATGGCGATGCACAAGTTTCTATCCGCACGCCCCGTGCGGGGCGCGACGCCTACTGGCACGACCCCGACGCCGCCGAGCGCCGTGTTTCTATCCGCACGCCCCGTGCGGGGCGCGACGATTCTCAGGTGAGAGCAGAGATTGCTTACAACCAGTTTCTATCCGCACGCCCCGTGCGGGGCGCGACCACCTCATCCTGAGCAACACCGCCAACGTAGAGCTGTTTCTATCCGCACGCCCCGTGCGGGGCGCGACAGGAATACAAGCTGTCTGCCAGTGCAGCGACGGATGGTTTCTATCCGCACGCCCCGTGCGGGGCGCGACTCCAAGGGCGTAAACACGCTTGAGCAATTCCGGCTTAGTTTCTATCCGCACGCCCCGTGCGGGGCGCGACTGACTGCCTTGTATAGCTTCCAGGTGATACCCGAGTTTCTATCCGCACGCCCCGTGCGGGGCGCGACCACGGAAGGCACCTATTACGTGCTTGACGTCTTCCGTGTTTCTATCCGCACGCCCCGTGCGGGGCGCGACAAGCTCTCATGGGCACCGGCATGCGCGGGTTTGATGTTTCTATCCGCACGCCCCGTGCGGGGCGCGACACTTCACGCCTCGCAACTCATGGGGATTCGAGGCTGTTTCTATCCGCACGCCCCGTGCGGGGCGCGACGCTCGGGCAACTCATTTCTGCTTGGCGGCGTCGAAGTTTCTATCCGCACGCCCCGTGCGGGGCGCGACTGGTGGGCATCGTACAACGACCCAGGCGGCAAACGTTTCTATCCGCACGCCCCGTGCGGGGCGCGACAACCTGAGCGCTTGTGTCTACCCAGGTCATGTAGGGGTTTCTATCCGCACGCCCCGTGCGGGGCGCGACCATACACGCCGATGACATCGCCTCGATCCTTTGTTTCTATCCGCACGCCCCGTGCGGGGCGCGACCCGGTGGGGGTGTCGACTTCGACGGTGGCCTGGCGGTTTCTATCCGCACGCCCCGTGCGGGGCGCGACAGCTGGGCGATGCCAACAGCCGCGCCAATCTGCTGTTTCTATCCGCACGCCCCGTGCGGGGCGCGACTTCGAATAAAAGCTCGGTGAAATTAAGCATGTAACGACGAGTTTCTATCCGCACGCCCCGTGCGGGGCGCGACCACGGCATCACCCCGTGCATGCCGGACTCGACATAGTTTCTATCCGCACGCCCCGTGCGGGGCGCGACATACGGCGCGCTGCCCAGTCATCCACGATGCTCTGTTTCTATCCGCACGCCCCGTGCGGGGCGCGACCTTTTTTTATCGGGTGCGATTACAACGGCAGTGGTTGTTTCTATCCGCACGCCCCGTGCGGGGCGCGACGTGGCGGTGTCGCTGTGGTTGCCCCTGTAGGCCGTGTTTCTATCCGCACGCCCCGTGCGGGGCGCGACCCTTCACCGCTGTTGAGTTCGGCTGTCTCGGTCACGTTTCTATCCGCACGCCCCGTGCGGGGCGCGACTAGCCTTGGCCGGTCGAACCCATGGCTAGTTGCCAGTTTCTATCCGCACGCCCCGTGCGGGGCGCGACACGCCCAAGCGTTGAGCAAAACGCCCTACGCGCGGTTTCTATCCGCACGCCCCGTGCGGGGCGCGACGGTCGCTGGCTTCGGCTTCGTGGCTGCGCATCGAGTTTCTATCCGCACGCCCCGTGCGGGGCGCGACATACGAGCGATTGGGGGCTTGATCTGAGGGGCGTGTTTCTATCCGCACGCCCCGTGCGGGGCGCGACGCTGGCGTAGTTGTTCACCGCCTCGGCTTCGTCCTGTTTCTATCCGCACGCCCCGTGCGGGGCGCGACGTTTTCCAGCAGCACCTCGACGGCATTGTCGACGCTGTTTCTATCCGCACGCCCCGTGCGGGGCGCGACCAGGCGCGACTACCGCCCGGCTCGTCCGGCATCGTTTCTATCCGCACGCCCCGTGCGGGGCGCGACGGTTAACATCATACTGCTCCTGCTGCGGCTACGGTTTCTATCCGCACGCCCCGTGCGGGGCGCGACAAGCCCCGCTCGAAAGCAGGGCTGTGTTGATTTTGTTTCTATCCGCACGCCCCGTGCGGGGCGCGACTTCGGCGCAGCCGTGTGACGCGTCAAGATCAAAGCCGTTTCTATCCGCACGCCCCGTGCGGGGCGCGACCTCGACTACTTGATAACCCTCTCCCTGGCGGCTGTTTCTATCCGCACGCCCCGTGCGGGGCGCGACATGGAGTCGATGGCCGCCTGCTCGCGTGCCGCCTTGTTTCTATCCGCACGCCCCGTGCGGGGCGCGACGGAGTCGAAGATCAGGCCGGTACCGGCATCAACGTTTCTATCCGCACGCCCCGTGCGGGGCGCGACTTGGCACTTTCAATGCTCACAGGCACAGACGACGGTTTCTATCCGCACGCCCCGTGCGGGGCGCGACCGGGCTTTGTTGTCCCATCCATCATGGGGGCCACAGTTTCTATCCGCACGCCCCGTGCGGGGCGCGACATATTGTGCTGAAATTGCGCGATGCCGTGTGCGATGTTTCTATCCGCACGCCCCGTGCGGGGCGCGACAGCCCCTCAACATCAGCACTAACAATGTGGCACTGTTTCTATCCGCACGCCCCGTGCGGGGCGCGACGCGACTACGCAATCATATGGGGGTACCACCCCGATGTTTCTATCCGCACGCCCCGTGCGGGGCGCGACGGGGTACGGGTCTCTTTCAACACCAAGTCCGAGATGTTTCTATCCGCACGCCCCGTGCGGGGCGCGACCTGAGCTGCCTGGGCGGCAGCGCACTACTCGTAAGTTTCTATCCGCACGCCCCGTGCGGGGCGCGACGATGGCTTTCCATGCATTCAGGGTGCCAAAAAGGGGTTTCTATCCGCACGCCCCGTGCGGGGCGCGACCTGCATCGCGTCAATCATGGCCTGTTTTACTGAGTCGTTTCTATCCGCACGCCCCGTGCGGGGCGCGACGATTGCGGCAGTTGGCTGCCGCGTTTTACCTTTAGTTTCTATCCGCACGCCCCGTGCGGGGCGCGACACGTCGCCAGTCTCCAGTGCCGCCACCAGTGTCGTGTTTCTATCCGCACGCCCCGTGCGGGGCGCGACTCCGGCACCAGCGTTTGCAATTTCAGCGTTGCCATGTTTCTATCCGCACGCCCCGTGCGGGGCGCGACATGATGCGATGAGCTACCCTGGCGACCATGCGGCGCGTTTCTATCCGCACGCCCCGTGCGGGGCGCGACGAGCGCCCCTCTAGCTCCTCAGACAAGCGCAGCATGTTTCTATCCGCACGCCCCGTGCGGGGCGCGACCTCGCGCATTTCGTTTAGGGCCTGCTCAGCTTTTGGTTTCTATCCGCACGCCCCGTGCGGGGCGCGACACACGACTGTCAATCCGCTCATCCACCCAAGACTGTTTCTATCCGCACGCCCCGTGCGGGGCGCGACGAAAGCCCTGCCCCAAGAGAGTCGATGTCAAATTGTTTCTATCCGCACGCCCCGTGCGGGGCGCGACATGCTAAACGAGGCAACTTTTAGCCAGCCTGTTGTAGTTTCTATCCGCACGCCCCGTGCGGGGCGCGACAAGAAAATCCAGAGTGCAAGAGGGCTAGCGAGAGTTTCTATCCGCACGCCCCGTGCGGGGCGCGACTGCACAGTGCGAGCATGGCGGCATAGGCCATACGTGTTTCTATCCGCACGCCCCGTGCGGGGCGCGACGGCTAACGGCTGGCAGGGTAGACAAAAGCATGTTGCAGTTTCTATCCGCACGCCCCGTGCGGGGCGCGACCATGGCTAGCTGCAAATGCAGCCCGCAGGAAGATGTTTCTATCCGCACGCCCCGTGCGGGGCGCGACGTCAAGGTTCCACATTGACGCCATGTCGAAGGCAGGCGTTTCTATCCGCACGCCCCGTGCGGGGCGCGACTCGCCGGTCGATTGGATCTCGGTTATACGATATTGTTTCTATCCGCACGCCCCGTGCGGGGCGCGACAACACATACCTCACGATTAACGGCGTTGTGTTTGAGTTTCTATCCGCACGCCCCGTGCGGGGCGCGACGATTTCGGTGGTTTCGCCAGCCGCTACAGTGCGAACGTTTCTATCCGCACGCCCCGTGCGGGGCGCGACTGGGCGTTAATCCGAGCGCCTCGCCAAGCGCGATGTTTCTATCCGCACGCCCCGTGCGGGGCGCGACGACCCAGTGGTTGCATCGTCGTCCCACATCCACACTTGGTTTCTATCCGCACGCCCCGTGCGGGGCGCGACACCCGTCAACATCGAGCTCATGATCGACTTGCTCGACTTGGTTTCTATCCGCACGCCCCGTGCGGGGCGCGACCTTTACGCCCTTTGCGACATGAAGGATTCCAGCCGTTTCTATCCGCACGCCCCGTGCGGGGCGCGACATGGATTCGACGCAATCCAACGTGAGCAATGTTGACGTTTCTATCCGCACGCCCCGTGCGGGGCGCGACCTTAAGAGTCGCCAGCGCTTCTCTACCCCTATCTGTGTTTCTATCCGCACGCCCCGTGCGGGGCGCGACATTCAATCCCGGTCGACTCTGCTCGCATCACGAAAGTTTCTATCCGCACGCCCCGTGCGGGGCGCGACATGATTGAGCTAACCCTGCCCTTCCCACCCACGGTGTTTCTATCCGCACGCCCCGTGCGGGGCGCGACATCAAGTACAAGGCCAACTGTTCAGCACTCGCAACGTTTCTATCCGCACGCCCCGTGCGGGGCGCGACGCCGCAGCCAAGAGGCCGATTAACCAAGGCGCTAGTTTCTATCCGCACGCCCCGTGCGGGGCGCGACAACATCATTTTGACGCAAGCGGGATTGCAGTACGCGTTTCTATCCGCACGCCCCGTGCGGGGCGCGACGACGACCTGCGTGGCAGCCAGTACACCGCGCTAGTTTCTATCCGCACGCCCCGTGCGGGGCGCGACGAGCTTGGGATGCAGCCAAGTGCCGCCGCCACGGTCCGTTTCTATCCGCACGCCCCGTGCGGGGCGCGACACGAAGAAGTTTGACCAAATGTCAGGCGCTGAATTGTTTCTATCCGCACGCCCCGTGCGGGGCGCGACAGCACAGCTGAATCAGGTGTTCGAGGATTTACCAGTTTCTATCCGCACGCCCCGTGCGGGGCGCGACACGATCGGCAATGCCATTCCATCGAAGAGCTGCGGGTTTCTATCCGCACGCCCCGTGCGGGGCGCGACTGTTCTGTTTATAACATCATGAAAAATAAAAGCAAAAAGACATGCTTTTGCGAAACACTGAGCATTAACCGATTTTGCTTGGTACAAAGAAGTGGGCGAAAGGATTTGTTATTAAAATCAATTTATTAAAGAGCTGCGAACCTGGCGGGGGTTAGCAAGACACTTACGGTTCGCAAGTGAGAGAAATATCAAAAAACTAAAGGGCCATTCATATCTAAGGCGGGCTTGGCGCCAATATGTTCGATGCGGTTTTTCCAATTTCGGCCTAAGAAGTAGAAGCGTAAGCTATCTACCTCGTCATCAATCAAGTCGATCAAGCGTTGACGAAAGCGTACCCATTGATCGGGATCGACTTCAATTTCAAACACGGAAAATTGTACCCGCTGCCCTACATCTCGACACGCTTTTGCTACTCGCCGCAGCCTGCCTTCACCGCCCTCTGAAGAGGTGCTGACATCGTAACTGACCAGTACCATCATGATATTGCCCTCAGTGTGCTATTTCCAAAGGAAAGGTGGGTAAGCATCTAAGTCACCGCGCAGATGACGTGCCATTAATTGAGCTTGCAGTATGGGCAGCATGCCTATAGGTGCTTTTTCATCAATAAACGTATGCAACAGCTCTTCACGCTTGCGCTCTTGGTAAGCAGTCAGCACCAGCTTGCGGGCATCGTCTGTCATAACGACGCCATTGCTTTCAGTAATATTAAAGTCTTTCACGCACAACTGACGACGATTGATGAGCGACAGGGCTAGTCGATCACCTAACAAAGGGCGAAACTCTTCTGCAAGGTCGAGCGCAAGGCTTGGGCGGCCTGGGCGATCCCGGTGTAAAAAGCCCACGGCAGGGTCTAAGCCGACGCTCTCTAGTGCTGAACGGCAGTCGTGGGTGAGCAGCGTATACAAAAACGACAATAACGCATTAATGCGGTCTCTCGGCGGGCGTCGATTGCGGCCCTTAAACTCAAAGGCATCACCTTCTTGGCGCACTAGTAAATTGAAGACGCTGAAATATACTTGGGCGGCTTCGCCTTCTAGGCCGCGTAGCTCATTGGTTGTGGCTGGTTGCAGTAAATTACGTGCGATGCGACTTAGCCGGTCACGAGCCGCTTCCAGGCGCTGGCGATCATGAGGTGGCATCTTGCTGCCATAATCGCGAATGCCCCGGGCGAGAACAGCGCGTTGATTATGGACTTTACCAATCAAAAGGCTACTGACTAGGCTCGAGCAGGAGGCTTCGTTATCACTGGCACGATATTGAGTGCGTCTGAGTAATACGTTGCCAGAGACGGGGCCTTCAATACGCGCCAAGAATTTCCCGTTCGGTGACAGGTGGGTGATGGTAACGCCTTGTTCAGCGCAGAATCCCATTAACGGCGGGGATACAAGCACACGCCCAAAGCATACAAGGGACTCCAGCATATGAATGGGAAGCCTGGCGCGCTCTTTCCCTTCTACCTGCATGACAATGTTGGCGCCTTCTTTTTTAAGCCAAGCACCTTCGGTAGTGATGTACAGTGAGTTTAATTGTCGTCGCATTGGCGTTACTCATCCAGGGCATCAAGTTGACGGGTAAGCCATTGGCTTGCGGAGCGCTGCTTGCTAAACACTTGAGGTTGGCAAATATCGACAAGGGAGCAGTGGTCACACTTTTTTGCATCGTAAATAGCCGGTGGTGTCTGCTGCTCATCAAAAATAGCGCGGGTTTGCTCAATAATGCGATGAGTTAACGTGCGTAGCGTGTCATCAAAGACGACTTCTTTGCGCCGTCGTGTTTTGCCATAAAACAGGGCGCCAGAGTCGATATGGATACCTAGCATCTCTTCCAGGCAGAGCGCCTGAGCGCAGAGCTGCACCTCATCCGCACGGTGCGCTTTAGGTCGCCCGCGTTTGTACTCAATAGGGCGTACAGTCAAAGGTGATTGACGTTCATCAAACTCTACAACATCGGCAATACCGCTCAAGCCCAGCTGTTCACTTGCCAAAGGCAAGGCCATGGAAGTGTGTATGCCCCGGCGACGCTGATGCCCCAACTGGTCCGCGCGTTCGTGTAATAAACGGCCTTCAGCGGTATAACGGTTTTCGGCCCATTGCTGCTCTACATGGATCAGCGCGCATTGGCGTGGGCAGAACAGCGTATGCTGCAGAGCCGAAAGCAGAATAGGGCGTGCCTCTTCTTCCATGGCGTTTCACCTATAAGTGTTCTTCTACCGTCACACCAGACGGCAGTGACTCGCTGGCGATGCTGACTTGATAGTCGCTGTAGTGGCGTGCCGGTGTATCTTCTTTCCCTTCAACACGTTTCACTTGAACACTATCGAAGAGCACATGAGCGGGCGCGTTACCCATGGGGTGATCATGCTTGAAAACAACAAGTTTTCGGGTTGACATCTCACCGCGCGCGGCAGAGCGGTCGTGTTCAAACATATTGATTAGAGAGCGCCATAAAAGAGCTAAATCGTCTTCTGAAAAACCGGTACGTTCAGCTAGTTTTGCAGAGACATAGCCATGTACGCGGTATAGGCCATAAGGAATTATGTGCTTGCGCCCCATGGTGCGCTCTTTTTCAAGATCCTTTTCGTTGGTAACCGCCATACGGGTAATGGAGACTTCCATGGGTATGACGGGATCGATAGAGCTAGCAAAGGCCACCTGGACAGGGCCGCGCACTTGGCCGGAGTTTACCTCGGTTGTCATGACTGCGCCGAAGGTGCGCACATCGAAAAAGTTATTACACATCCATTCGGTTACTTGGCGCGCTTTTTCCGCTTCCTTGGGAAGCTTTTTAGATTCAGGTTTAATGTCCAGCGCTTCATAGGCTTTTTTATGCTGGTTGTTGAGCACTGACTTTTCTTGCATATAGATGGCATAGCCAGCGTCGTGTTCTTTTTCGAGCGCCACGTAGTTGCGAATTTTACGCTTTAGGCAAACATCCGTGATAAGCCCCTGGTTAGTCTCTGGGTCGAGCCGTGGCAGGTTGCCTGCATCAGGGTCACCGTTCGGGTTGCCGTTGGTGACATCAAATAAAAGGACAAATTCATAACGGTTAGCAATGGTGCTCATTCTGAGTCTCCCTGTTCAGATTGTTCATCGCTATTCGCGTTATCTTTTTTAGCGAATCGCGCTTGTGATTGATGGTAGTAACCAATGGCAAATCGACCTTGTTCTTCGATACGTAGACTGCGCGGGAAGGTATCGCCCAGCCCGTCAATAATTTGGCCGATTTCGCTTTCAATATTGTATGCAATACCGCCTTTGTCTTTTTTACGCATGGATGAAAGGTGGTTCTGCACATTGCGCAGCAGCATAGGGAACACACTGGCGGGCGTGGCGGACGCGGCACCGTAGTAGCGATCCTTAATGGTGGCATTCAACTCTCTACCAAGTGCGCCGCGTTGTGCGTTTTCTAATTCGGCAAATAAGCGGCCCAATAAGTAACCTGGATGGGTGGAGCTTTTATCAAGGCTCACGGAAACCTCCTGTTTGTTCGAGTTTGAGTGCGTGGCCAAGCGAGCCTCTCGGGCTAATACTGCTTTGCAAAGAGCGACGCGCAAGCCATTGATATTGCCATCACTGCGAAAACGCATAACAACACTGGTAAGCAGTGGGCGGGGGTAGCGCTGCCCGGTGATAATGGCGCGCATCATTTCGCCAGCAAGCTGGGGCAGTACGTCTTCTGATTTTGGCCGTGCGCCATTAATAGGCGCTGTTTGCAAGGTTAACCACCAAACGCTGGGGGCAATACCTTTCCATGGAGCAGGCTGGATATCTAGATCTTGGTAATGCTGGGCGTAATACTTGGTTAAGTGCTCCAAACTATCGTCCATCCAAAATCGAACGGATAGACGAGCGGCATTGGGAGCAAGCCCAAGCACATAAAATTGCGTTTCGGGTTCTAGTTCTGGAGCGACTTCCTTTAGCGGGCGGCCATCCGCAACCTGGGAAAGCAAAGAGCCCAGTTTGTTAGCTTCCTGCACATCGCTAGGCGGTTGGTTGAGTACCGCGAAAAAGCTTTCCGCCACTTGCGCTGCCTTTGATGTTTGTGCAGCTGCCCAGAAAACCAGTGTGGTATCGCCTATTTGCAGGCGTTGTCGGTTGTCTGCATCGCCACGCAGTAAATAGTTAAGCGCCGTTGTGTAGCCAAAAATCGCCGATGTGGAAATAGCCGCGTTTTGATTTTTACGAAAGCCGTAAGACTCATACGCCTCACTATTAAACGAGACTAGCGAAGCACCCGACGATTGTGCGTCTCTAACGCCTTTAATGGCAGGGTGGTCAGTACCCAGTATGGCGTCTTCGCCGGTGATTAAGCATTGCCCGAAAATACCGGTATTTTCTTCGAGTGCAGCACCCCAGATACGGCGAGCACCGTCGTTTTCATGCAGATATTGTCGTTGTCCGTCTAGCCGAAAAATAATATTGCTATCTAGTACTTCCTCGCTGTAACCGGGCAGCGAGGATAGCTTTTCAGGGTGCCATTGATCTAAGAACTTCAAAAAGGCCAGGAGTGATTTGTCATCACTGTTACGAAAAAGGGCAAATTGGCGGGCTTTGAAGGCGGCATGTTCATCGCTTAAGCGTTTGCCTTCTCCGGCGGTTACCCCTAATGCGTACGCAGTTTTATCCCAAAGCGGGTAGGCGTGAATACCTGATGTACGTCGCTTATCAACGGGTACCTGATAAGGGCGGGCGCGGGGCTTTTTGCCTGAGGTGTCACGCAGATCATCAATCTGCTGCGGACAGCCATTCTGATCGAATGCCAGGGCAAAGCTGATTTTTTCTGTACTAAAGCCTGGCTGCGGTACTTTGTTTTCCTTGGATAGCCGCTGGTAGTAGTCATTGAGGGCGGTCAGTATCATGCGAATGTCTCCTGGAAGGGAGGCACTTCAATCACGCCATCTTGCATCTTGGCGCGGAAAAATCGCGATGTTTTGCCGTTTGCAAAGTCAATATCGTGCAGCATGTAGCCAAGGTCTTTTTCACCGGTTAATGCTGGGGCAAAAGATGGGAGAGGCTGTTCAGGTTCAATGAGCGCAAAATTCGCTGGGAATTCGCGAGTGCCCATGCAGGGAGTGTGGAAGCATTGGCCTTGGCGGGCGCGGCGATTGAAAATATCGAGATGCTTGCCGGGCGTGTCGCTATCGTCCGCACGTGGGGTAAACTCAAAGTGCGCCTCAATAACGTAAGCGACATTGCGTAAAATGGTGGCGGCTCGTTGTTGGCGGTTCTGGTCAACAAAATAGGCCACATCATCAACGCGCCCCGCCTTCATGGCCTTGGTCACGGAGGGTGCTGAGAGCTTGCCACCGACTTCATTGCGCCGTAGTGACTCAAACTGAATTGGCTTGAGCACATGGATACGGTCTACGCACCAGCGAATGGCGGGTTTCCAGTGGATGGCTTCCAGTATGCCGCGTGCTGCCGAGGGTGTGATCACATCATAGGATACACGCTCTACTTTCATCTCTGGCCGCGTAAAGCAGGCCCTGTCACCCCAGATATGCAGTCGAACTCCGTATGACATAACGGCTCCCTATTAATGTTGTATGTTTACCACTGTAAGCTTTCGGCTCGCATAAAGGTTGGGTCGCTCCAGTTCAACCCTAGCGCATCATCGTAGAGGTCTTCATTGACCAGCAGCATGAATTGGTCATTAAATTTATCCGGCTCGATTGGGGCAATGGCGCCGACTTTTTCCAGGGCTCTAAAGCCGTTATGGGGCACTTGCACTGTATAGAGCTGCAGTTTTCGGGCAATGCCGCCAGGGCTTGTGGCAAAGGCGAGCTCTTTAATCGCTTTACGTGCGTCACCGTCCCTGGGAATAATGACACTTCGTTGATTGTTGTCGATGAGGCGAAATTTCTGTTCGAGAGTTTCAAAGGGCAGGGCTTCAAGCCGCCCTTTTTCAATCAGCGAGAGCAGTTGGTGCTTGTCGAGTTGGTCAGGCCCTTGCTGCCAGTAAAGTAGCGTGAAATACGCCTCTATCGCTTCCAGCGAAAGCGGGTCGTGATCGTGTTGGCGTAGCACTTCACGAGTGGCTTGGGCGAACTGTTTTAGCTCGGGCGGCGGCGCCCACTCTTCATTAGCAGTTGCAAAAATACGCACTTCGCTCTCTTCGGCGGTCCGTTTACCTTCACGGTTACAGCGCCCTGCGGCCTGGGCGATAGAGTCTAGCCCCGCCTCGGCGCGCAGTACCCTCGGAAAGTCTACGTCAACGCCCGCTTCTATTAACGAAGTAGACACCACCCTGCATGGTTTGCCTTCTGTAAGTGTTTCACGAATATGCTGTAATACCTGTCGCCGATGAACGGCGCACATAGCGGTGGTCAGATGAAAAGCGCCTGGCTGATCGGCGATGGATTCATACAAGGCTCTGGCGTGGCGGCGGTTATTGACGATGCACAGTACTTGATCGACGTCCAGGAGTTCGTCGCGCAACTGCTTGTCATCTAAGCAGCCAATATGCTTTACCGTCACCCGTTTTAACGCTTGATACAGATTTTTTGGATCTGGGGCTAGTTCCTCAACGTCTTTGAAGCCGCCTGCGAAGCTGCGGGCTGCGTCATTAGTTTCAAGCAGAGCGGGTTGGGTAGCGGTACAGAGCACAATGCTGGTGTGATAGTTCAGCGCGAGTTCATCCAGTGCGGCAACGCTTGGGCGCAGCAAGGGCAGAGGCATTGTCTGTGCTTCATCCAGAATCACCACGCTACGGGCAATATTATGTAATTTTCGGCAGCGTGATGTTTTAGCGGCAAATAGGCTTTCAAGGAACTGCACCGATGTTGTCACGATAATCGGTGCGTCCCAGTTCTCACTGTCGCGTCTGAGTTTCTCAAGACTATCCTTGTCTCCTTTTGACGCTTTTTCAGCATCAAAGGTGCTGTGGTGTTCGAGCACTGCATCAGCGCCATACCTGCCCAGCGCCTTCCGAAACACCGCAGCGTTCTGCTCGACAATACTGGTGAAGGGGATAACGTAGATAACACGATCCATGCCATGGGTGATGGCATGATCCAAGGCGAAGGCGAGGGAGGCCAGGGTTTTGCCACCGCCAGTGGGCACCGTGAGGCTGAAACAGCCGGGTCGCATTCCCGCTTTGTTACGTACCTCATGCAGGATATGCCCACGTAATTGGTTAATGCCTTTTTCGGTATCGAAGGCTTCCAGGTGTTGATTGAGCGCATCGCGAAGCAGCGTTAGCGAAGCGCCGCCACCGCGTTGCCGTGCTAAGCCGGTCGCATGTTGGGCGTAGAAAGTTTCGGTATCGATATAGTCTGCATCGACTAAACATGAAAAAAGCATTCTGGTGAGAAACGCGAGTTGAAAGAAACCCCGTTCTGGACGTTGGGTAAATGTACCAGGAGGACGTAGCTCTTGTGGAAGCGTAAGCGCATCTTGCCAAGCGTTATTTAGCGCAGGGATATCCGCTTTAAGGCGTTCACTAAGTGGGGAGCGTTCGCCTGAATCACGGCCATTGGCAAGCCCTGCATGATGGCCCGCAACACAGTAGGCCAGCAAGTCACCGATCCCGCCTTTGAAGCGATTTTTGGCAACAATAGCACCTGCTGTAGAGTGATCAACACGTTCCTGAGAGCCTTCCAGCCGCCGCTGAAAGGGCGCGCTGTACTTGCCTAAATCATGTAAAAGACCCGCTGCATATCCAGCATCTGGCATACCAAACCGTTCAGCGCGTTTTGCCGCCATTTCGGCGACACACCGTAAGTGATCATCTAGTGTTTGCCAGGCTTGCTTGTCTGTTTCTGGGATAGAATGAGCGTAAAAGTGCGATGATTTAGATGGCATTTGCATGGCTCAACATGATTAATTACTTAGTAACCTTAGCCTTAAAGCATAGGCTTTTGCTATGACAAAATGCTCAAACTAGGTGAGTCATTGCTTCCCGCCAAAGCACCCATAGCCCCCGCACGCGCTTTTGCCTACAATAGTTGCCTTTGTTGTCGGCGTTTTGCGCCGTGGTTTACTGAATTCAGGCCAAGGGATACCTCATGCTCGATCCGAAACTGCTGCGCGGTGATCTTGATGCGCTGGCGCAACAACTGGCCCGCCGGGGCTTTGTGTTGGATAAACAGGGACTGCAGGCGCTGGAATCGCGCCGTCGCGAGCTGCAAACCCAGACGGAGCAACTGCAGAACGAGCGCAACACCCGTTCCAAGGCGATTGGCAAGGCCAAGGCCAACGGCGAGGATATTCAGCCGCTACTGGACGAGGTCAGTGACCTGGGCGAGCGCCTGGACGCCGCGAAGCAGCAACTGGCGGCGGTTCAGGCCGAGTGGGACGATGCGGTCAGCGGGATTCCCAATATCCCCCATGACAGCGTGCCGGAAGGCAAAAGCGAAGACGATAACGTCGAGCTGCACCGTTGGGGCACGCCTCGCGCCTTTGATTTCGAGGTGCTGGATCACGTTGATCTGGGCAAGCAGTCAGGCTATCTCGATTTTGATTTGGCTTCCAAGATCACCGGCGCACGCTTTGCAGTGATGCGCGGGCCGGTAGCGCGCCTGCATCGCGCACTGGCGCAGTTCATGCTGGACACCCAAACCGAGCAGCACGGCTACGAAGAGTGTTACGTGCCCTACATGGTCAACCGGGAGTCGCTGGTCGGTACCGGTCAGTTGCCCAAGTTTGGCGAGGACCTGTTCCGCCTGGACGATGAGCGTGACTATCACCTGATTCCCACCTCGGAAGTGCCGCTGACCAACTTTGTGCGCGATGAGATCGTCGACCAGGCGGCGCTGCCCATGAAGCTCACCGCGCATACGCCGTGCTTCCGGTCTGAGGCAGGTTCTCATGGGCGCGATACCCGCGGCATGATTCGCCAGCACCAGTTCGACAAGGTCGAGATGGTGCAGATTGTCGAACCGGAACACAGCTACCAGGCGCTGGAGGACATGCGCGGCCATGCGGAGGCGATCCTGCAGGCGCTCGAGCTGCCGTATCGCGTGGTGACGCTGTGCACCGGTGATATGGGCTTTGGCGCAGCCAAGACCTACGACCTGGAAGTATGGCTGCCCAGCCAAGAGACCTACCGCGAGATTTCTTCGGTGTCCAACTGCGAGGATTTCCAGGCGCGGCGCATGCAGGCACGCTTCCGTCACCCGGATGCGAAAAAGCCTCAGTTGTTGCATACCTTGAACGGCTCGGGGCTGGCGGTCGGGCGCTGCCTGCTGGCGGTGCTTGAAAACCACCAGCAGGCGGATGGCTCGGTGGTTATTCCTGAGCCGCTACGTCGCTATCTGGGCGGGCTGGAGCGTCTGGTCCTTTAAGGGCCCATTCCACGTTAACGCCTGCTTCTATGCGGATGGTCCCGGGGCGATATTCGCTGCTGGGGCTATGGCCGGTATCGGCACTGGCGCTGCTCTCTGCTCGCATTGACATCATGCGGGGTTGGAAGATGGGCGACTGGGTTTCTTCGATGTGCTGAACATGACCGAGGTCGGTATCCAGCGTATCGGCCATTAGCTCGGCCTTGTGCCGGGCTTTCTCCAGGGCCTTGACCAGCGCTTCGTCGGTGGCGGTGTCACGGTCCTGCAGGTCGAATTGCACGCCGTCCAGGGCGTTCACGCCTGCATCCATCAAGGCGTCCAGCACGTCACCAAGCTGTCCGATATCCGTCAGTTCGACGGTGACCGGGCGTTCGAGCCGCGTGCGCTGCAGCGTTTCACCCTCATCATTACTGCCACGCGGACCCGATACCTGCTCAGGGTAAATATTCAAGGAGCCAGCGCTGATCGCATCGCGCTCGAGGCCGCTATCTTCCATCGTGTTTATCAGCTCGCTGGCGCGGCGCTCAAGCCGCTCCCTCGCTGCGTTCAATTCGTCGCTGTCGGTGTCTTCGAGGCTTGATAGCGCGGGGGTCTTTTCCCATAAGCGGGCACTGAGGGTGGCTTTGTCAGGCGCGACTTCAACAAAGGACTGAGCTTGGACATGCAAGCTCGGTGGCGTGGGGGCTGCCTGGGCCATCGGAATGCTGATCAGGGTAAGCAGTGCACTGACGGCCAGGCTTTGGCGTAATGGTGTTTTAGAGGGCAAGCGAAATTTCATGGGCAATATCCCTATAAATGCGTGTGCGCTCAGGCGCATGGCGGAGGAGTAAGAGTAAGACTAGACTCTGCTTTGAATGCGGTAGGCTAAAGAAAGTTCAGCCGTGGCAGTGTGGTTGATCGTTGTTGCTAGAAGTTTGCACGCTTGGTGCTAAATTCCGTTGTCTTCTGGTCTAGAAGGCGATGTTGCTTAGAAATGGAGGCGTATGTCGAAGTTATCGGATGAGGATTACCGCAGTATTCCATTGAATGCCACGCTGGCCATGGCCGCTTTGGTGGTCATTATGGCGGGAATGAAAATGGGCGCAGACCTGCTGGTCCCCCTGCTGCTCGCCATTTTTATCGCTGTGGTATGCACGTCCCCCGTGCATTGGCTGAATCGTTGCGGGCTTAGCTTGCGGCTTGCGGTGTTTCTCACCTTGATGTTCATGCTGGTGTTTATATCGATGATCGGCCTGCTGGTAGTGAACAGTTTCAGCACCTTCATCCAAGCCCTGCCTGATATTGAAACGCGTCTTTATGAGCACTACTGGGATGTATTAAATGCGTTGGCATCTCGCGGCCTGGCGATAGACCCGGATCAGCTTAGCTCGATGCTGGAAATGGATGGTGAAGGGGCCTGGATGCAAACCTTGTTGGGAGAGGTTGGCAACCTGTTCATGCAGAGCACCATTGTCGCGTTGCTGGTTATTTTCCTCTTGTTCGAAACGCTGAATTTCCGCGATAAGGTATCGCGGGCCCTGGAAAACCCAGCGCCGAGTTTGAAGCGTTTCAGCGAATTCAGCCTGACGTTGAAACGTTATCTTGCCGTAAAGACGGTGATCAGCCTGGCGACGGGTATTTTGGTATGGCTGTCTTGCCTGATGGTGGGAGTCGAGTTCCCGCTGCTTTGGGGGGTGCTGGCTTTTGCGCTCAACTTTATTCCCAATATTGGTTCTGCGATTGCCGCGGTTCCGCCTGTTTTATTGCTGCTGGTCTCTCAGGATGGGGGTGTCTGGCAGGCATTGCTGCTGGCATCCGCTTACTTGGGGATCAATTTCGTGCTGGGTAACCTGGTCGAGCCGCGGATCATGGGGCAGGCGCTGGGGCTTTCCACCTTCGTGGCGTTTTTATCGCTGGTGGTATGGGGGTGGGTGTTTGGGGTTGCCGGGATGCTGCTCTCGGTCGTTTTGACCATGACGCTCAAGATAGCCCTGGACAGCCATCCGCAAACGCGATGGATGGCGCACTTGTTGGGGCCGGGCAGTCGGAAAGGAGAGACCTCGAGTAAGCAGGACGCTCGCCGTCCGCCCTGGCTGAGGCGGCACTGAGATGAATAAGCAAAACCGCCGACCCTGTCGGCGGTTTTGTTATGTCAAGCGTTCTGGTCGATAAACTGGGTTAGCTGCGATTTTGATTGAGCGCCCACCAGCGATGCCACTTTGGTGCCTGCTTTGAACAGCATGACGGTGGGAACGCCACGAACGCCTTGCTCTGCCGCGATCTCGGGGGCGTCATCGACGTTGACGCTGACCACCTTGAGGTTTTCGCCTTGCTCGTCGGCGACTTCATCGACCACCGGGGCCATGACTTTGCAGGGGCCGCACCAGGGGGCCCAGAACTTCAGTAGGACTGGCTGTTCGGCGTTGAGGACTTCTTGCTCAAAATTGGCGTTAGTAACATCAACATTAGTAGCCATTTGCTTCTCCCGTTTGCGTTGCTCTTGCTGTTTCGTTGCCTCAAATGGAGCAACGGTCATCACGCGATTGCATAGCGCATTTCATCGCGCCAAGTCGGCAAATGTTAGCGGGCGAAACGGGGTGTGGCAAATGCGATCGGCGCGAAATCGATAAAATAGTAAAAAGTAATAGGTGCTGCCAAGGCTGTTTTTTTATACTATAAAGGCATTATAGCGTTTTTTTTTATTCTAATAATGGTTGTGTGAGCCAAGTGCCAACGGCAGCGCTTGCCGTTTCAACGCAATCATCCGTGCATTGACCGGTTAGGTGACACTATGAAACTGCAGCAGCTTCGCTACATTTGGGAAGTGAATCGGCACAATTTGAATGTTTCGGCCACCGCGCAAAGTCTTTACACCTCGCAGCCTGGAATTTCCAAACAAATTCGCCTGTTGGAAGACGAACTGGGCGTCGAGATTTTTGCGCGTAGTGGTAAGCACCTGACCCGTGTGACGCCTGCCGGTCAGTCGATCATTGATCTGGCCGGGCAAGTGCTGCGGTTGACCGAGAACATCAAGCATGTGGCACAGGAGCACAGCGACGAACGGCGCGGTAGTCTGGCGATTGCCACCACCCATACCCAGGCGCGCTATGCGCTGCCGCCCATTATCAGCGCTTTTACCCAGAAGTATCCCGATGTGGCGCTGCATATGCAGCAGGGCACGCCCAAGCAAATTGCCCAGATGGTTAGTGAGGGGCAGGCCGATTTCGCTATTGCCACCGAGTCGCTGGAGCTGTTCACCGATCTTATTCTGCTGCCTTGCTATCGCTGGAACCGTTGTGTTCTGGTACCCAAAGACCATCCGCTGGCCCATCTGGAGTCGCCGTTGACACTGGAAGCGCTGGCGGAGCATCCGCTGGTCACCTATGTGTTTGGCTTCACGGGGCGTTCCCAACTGGATGATGCGTTCAAGGCCAAAGGACTGACACCAAACGTGGTGCTCACGGCGGCAGATGCCGATGTGATCAAAACCTACGTACGGCTCGGCATGGGGGTAGGTATTGTGGCGCACATGGCCGTTGACCCGGGGTTGGACGATGATCTGGTTGCGCTGGACGCACGTCATCTTTTTGCAAGCTCCACGACCAAGATTGGTATTCGCCGTGGCACCTTCATGCGCGGTTACATGTACGATTTTCTGACCCGCTTTGCGCCTCATCTTACCCGTGACCGGGTGGAAGAGGCGCTGACCGCAGGCCCGCGTCATGAGCAGTCGTTATTCGACGACCTGGACCTGCCGGAGTATTAAACTGACCTGTAGGGTGAGATCAGTGCTGTAGATGCAGCCCGCATTCGCGCTTTTCCTCGACCTTGGTGGGGTCAAAGTAGTCGAAGTTGTTGGGCAGGTTGTGGGCTTGCAGGTATTGGTACATATCCTTGGCCGTCCACTGAAGCAGCGGTGCGACTTTCAGCAGGCCGTCAGCATTGCGGCTGACAGGTTGCATCCTGGCACGTTCCGGGGTGTCTTCCGCCCGCAGGGCGGTGAACCATACATCCGGTTGCATTTCCCTCAGAGCACGTTCGAAAGGCTCAATTTTGACTTCCTGGGTAAAGGCATCGTGGCGCGGGTCATCAATACCCGGCATGGGTCCTTCCAGCGCTTCGCGATGCGCGCGGGTCCGCTTGGGCAGGAAGCTGACGATATTCAGATCAAGCTGCCTGATGAGCTCATCGGCGAACTGGTAGGTCGCCTCGGTGTTGTAGCCACTGTCCATCCATACGATGGGGATATCGGGGCGCACCTGCGTCACCATATGCAGAATCACCGCTTCGAACGGGCGGAAATTGGTGGTGCAGATAGGTTGTGTGCCTTGCGCCATCGCCCACTCGATTAATCCTTGAGGGTTGTTGGCAAAGTCGTTGTTGATCGCGTCAAGTTCTGAGGACATGCTGCCTCCTTATCGTCGGAAAGATCCTGTCGCTAGACTACCAAAGAGCAGGTAGGTGGCCCCAATACCGTTTGGTTTGGCTTTTATATTCCTTCTTGATATATAAATTATCCTTTCTTATTCCAGAGCTTTAATCAAATGGCGAATCTTGTCCAGCGTCTCGGTGTATTCCTCATCGACGTTGGAGTCGGCTACCAGTCCGCCACCGCCCCATACGTGAAGCCGACCGGCATCGGCCACCACTGTGCGAATGGCAATCGAGGTATCCATGCTTCCCCGCACGTCGACATATCCGAGGCTGCCGCAGTAAATGCTTCGTTGGCAGGGTTCCAGCTCATCGATGATCTGCATGGCACGAATTTTGGGTGCGCCGGTAATCGACCCGCCGGGAAACGCAGCGGCGAGAAGCGCGAGGGCGGCACGCGGGTCGGGGAGCTGTCCCTGGATGACACTGACCAGATGATGAACGTTGGGATAGCTCTCCAGGTGACAGAGCTGAGGAACCCTGATCGTACCGGGCAGGCAGATACGGCCCAGGTCATTACGCAAAAGGTCAACGATCATGACATTTTCGGCCCGGTCTTTACGGCTATTGAGCAATTGCTCGGCGAGTGCTTTGTCCTCTTCAGGGGTAATGCCGCGGGGGCGCGTTCCCTTGATCGGGCGAGTTTCCACCTGGCCCTGATGGCTACGAATGAACCGTTCCGGCGAGAGCGAAAGCACTGCTTTGCCCTGCCACGCCATAAATCCTGAAAAAGGCGTGGGGGTGGCGCGGCGCAGGCGTAAATAGGCTTGCCACTCATCGCCCTGGTAAGACGCCGAAAAGCGTTGGGCCAGGTTGATCTGGTAGCAGTCGCCCGCGCGAATATAGTCTTGTACCGCATGAAAGCGCTGATGGTAATCAGCGCGGCTGAGTTCCGCCTGAAAAGACGCGGTCAGGCAAAACGGCCCCGTCGCTGGCTCTGGATGGTCAAGCCAGCGCATGACTTTTGTGCGGCGCTCGGCGGTGGCGACAAGCCAGGCCTGCTGGGTGTGGTGGTCAAGCGTGATGCACCAGTCATAGAGCCCCATTCGGGCTTGGGGAAGGTCGGTGACACGCGGCTGCTGGCTGGCAATCGACTGCTGCTCACGGCCCAGGTCATACCCCCAGTAACCGATCAAACCGCCCGCAAAGGGGAGCTCGCCCATGTCTTGTGATGGCACAGGCAACTGGTCAAGCAGCCACTGCTGGGGGGCAAACGCATCAGGCCAGTCGAGAGGCACAGTGAGTCGGTCGGACGTGATCTTCGATTGGCCGTTGGCATCGATTTCAAGCGTCGCCAGTGGATCACTGCTCATGATGTCAAACCGACCGTTGGCCAGCGGGCGCCCGCTATCGAGCAACACCGCGCCGGAGCGTTGGCGAAGTGTCGCGAATGTCGTCAACGGGTCGGGTAGGTAGGGCAGTGCCGTCAGTGTTAACGCCGATGTCATGAAGCAAACGCCTGGCCGAGTGGGCAACGCATTTTAGAGGGCGTTAAACAATGACACCAGTCGATCCTCTCTACGGCTTTCTCACGTTAATCGCATGATGCAGGACATCGTTGTCAGCGGTGCCCCGCTTTTCGTCAGATTGTTGACATCGTAAAACCTTGTTGCCCTAAGTCGTACGACAAAAGGCCTATATGTTCGAACGATAAGCAAGGTTGACGGTAGTTTTTAGGAGGGCTAAAGTTGCTCCACTATCTAATTGTCGACAATTCATCATGACGCTATCAGCCGTGACTACACATAAAGATTCATCGGATCATGATGCGGCTTCTCCGGAAGTGCGCACCCTGGCCGAGAGGGTTTTCCAGCAGCTCCAGGAAGCCATCGTTCGCGGTGAGCTCGCCCCCGGGAGCAAGATTACCGAACCGGGTTTATCGAAAACCTACGGTATATCGCGAGGGCCGCTGCGTGAAGCAATGCGCCGCCTGGAGGCACACCGTCTAATCGAGCGGGTTCCCCATGTCGGGGCCCGGGTCGTCAAGCTCTCAATGAAAGAGCTGATTGAGCTTTTTGACGTGCGCGAGGCGCTGGAAAGCATGGCGGCGCGTCTTGCCGCCGAACACATGTCGCCGGAAGAGGTGCAGGGCTTGCGGGATGTTCTGGCGCTTCACGAAGGTCAGGCGGACTTAAAGCGTGGCGAAGCCTACTATCAGCGCGAAGGCGATCTCGATTTTCACTACTGTATTGTGCAGGGCAGTCATAACAAGATGCTGATGAACCTGCTGTGTGACGATCTCTACTACCTCGTGCGTCTTTATCGTACCCAGTTCAGCGCCAGCGGCGCGCGCCCCCAGCGGGCTTTTGTGGAACACCACCGCATTGTCGATGCCATCGAAGCCGGCGACGCCGAACTCGCCGAACTATTAATGCGCCGCCACGTCAGCGCTTCCCGCGCCAATGTCGCCGACCGTTATGCCACCATTCTTGAACAACAATCATCGACGCACTCGGGGTAAAACGCCGTATACCCGTGTCGGATTACAAAGGAGTCTACGCCCATGTCCCATTCAAGCTTGTCAGGTTCAACACCCGGTGCCCGCTTTCGGGCGGCGCTTGAGGCGAATCGGCCCCTGCCGATTCTCGGCGCCATCAACGCTTACACGGCGATGATGGCCGAGCGGGTAGGGCATCAGGCGATTTATTTGTCCGGTGGCGGCGTGGCGAATGCCTCTTTTGGTCTGCCGGACCTGGGCATGACCACCATGAACGACGTGGTGGAAGATGCTCACCGTATTTGCGGCGCTACCGATCTGCCCTTGCTGGTGGATATCGATACCGGTTGGGGCGGGGCGTTCAACATTGCGCGTACCGTCAAGGAAATGCAGCGTGCGGGGGTGGCAGCGGTACATCTGGAAGACCAGGTGGCCCAGAAGCGCTGCGGGCATCGCCCCAACAAGGCGATTGTCTCCCAGCAGGAAATGGTCGATCGCATCAAAGCTGCCTCGGATGCCAAGCTCGACCCGGATTTTTACCTGATTGCGCGCACCGATGCGTTCCAGAAAGAGGGGCTGGACGCGGCCATCGAGCGTGCCAATGCCTGTATCGAGGCAGGTGCTGACGCCATCTTCGCCGAAGCGGTGCATACCCTGGATGACTACCGGGCGTTTTGCGAGCGGGTCAACGCGCCGATTCTTGCCAATATCACCGAGTTCGGCGCCACGCCGCTGTTCACCCAGCAGGAGTTGGGCGACGTCGGCTGCCGCATGGTGCTGTATCCGTTATCCGCCTTCCGCGCGATGAACGCCGCCGCGCTTAACGTTTATCAAAGCATCCTGGACAACGGCCACCAGAAAGACGTGGTGGACACCATGCAGACTCGCGATGAGCTGTACGACTTCTTGAACTACCACGATTTCGAGCAAAAGCTCGACGCGCTATTTGCCGAGCAGAAAGACGCTTAATAATTTACAACCGATAAAAGACACGCTAGCAGGAGACAAGACATGGCGGATAAACCACAAAACAGTGCGGGACTTCGTGGCCAGAGCGCAGGCTCCACCGCGCTGTGTACCGTGGGTAAGACCGGATCAGGATTAACCTATCGCGGCTTTGATATCAAGGAGCTGGCCGAAAAAGCCAAGTTCGAAGAAGTCGCCTACCTGCTGTTGAAGGGCAAGCTGCCCAACCAGGCCGAGCTGGATGACTACATCGCCAAGCTGAAAAGCCTGCGCGGTTTGCCAAGTGCCCTGAAAAATGTGCTGGAGGAGATTCCCAAAGATGCTCACCCCATGGATGTGATGCGTACCGGGACATCCATGCTGGGTAACCTGGAAACCGAAGAAAGCTTTGAAGAGCAGGACGACGTGGCCGACCGTCTACTGGCCGTGCTGCCTTCGATCATCTGCTACTGGTACCGCTACAGCCACGATGGCGTGCGCATCAATACCGAGACCGACGATGCCTCGGTGGGCGGTCACTTCCTGCATATGCTGCGCGGCGAACCGGCTTCCGAATTGCACGCCCGGGTGATGAACGTCTCGCTGATTTTGTACGCCGAGCACGAGTTCAATGCGTCCACCTTCACGGCTCGGGTATGTGCCTCGACGCTTTCGGACATGCATTCCTGCGTCACCGGGGCGATTGGCTCGCTGCGTGGGCCGCTGCACGGTGGCGCCAACGAAGCGGCGATGGCGATGATCGAGAACTGGTCATCCCCGGAAGAAGCCGAACGTGAAATGCTCGGCATGCTGGCGCGCAAAGAAAAAATCATGGGCTTCGGCCATGCCATTTATCGCGAGTCCGACCCGCGCAACGCGATCATCAAGCACTGGTCGAAAAAGCTCGCCGACGACGTGGGTGACACGGTGTTGTATCCCGTCTCGGTGCGCTGCGAGGAGGTCATGTGGCGGGAGAAGAAGCTGTTCTGCAACGCCGACTTCTTCCATGCCAGCGCCTACCACTTCATGGGCATCCCCACCAAGCTGTTTACGCCGATTTTTGTGATGTCCCGGCTTACCGGCTGGGCCGCCCACGTGTTCGAACAGCGTGAAAATAACCGCATTATTCGCCCCAGCGCCGACTATACAGGCCCTGAGAAGAGCGAATGGGTGCCCATCGAAGCGCGCGACTAAGTGAGGCGACCATGAATACTGACTATCGCAAGCCGCTGCCGGGCGTGACGCTGGACGGGGTGGCAATGGATTTTTTCGACGCGCACCAAGCCGTGGAGGATATCCAGCCTGGCGCTTACGCAACGCTACCCTTTACCTCGCGGGTATTGGCGGAACAACTGGTGCGCCGTTGCGACCAGGCGTTGCTTACCGACGCTCTCAAGCAGCTGATTGAGCGCAAGCGCGACCTGGACTTTCCCTGGTACCCGGCGCGGGTCGTTTGCCACGATATTCTCGGCCAGACCGCGCTGGTCGACCTGGCGGGCCTGCGCGATGCCATTGCCGATAAAGGCGGTGACCCGGCGAAGGTCAACCCGGTGGTGCCGACGCAGTTGATCGTCGACCACTCGTTGGCCGTTGAGCACGCTGGCTTTGAAAAAGACGCTTTCGAGAAAAACCGCCAGGTGGAAGACCGGCGCAACGACGACCGTTTTCACTTCATCAACTGGACGAAAATGGCCTTCGAGAACGTCGATGTCATCCCGCCGGGCAACGGCATCATGCACCAGATCAACCTGGAAAAGATGTCGCCCGTGGTGCAAGTCCAGCAGGGCGTGGCCTTTCCCGATACCTGTGTGGGCACCGACAGCCATACGCCGATGACCGATGCGCTGGGCGTGATTTCCGTCGGGGTGGGCGGGCTTGAGGCGGAGAGCGTCATGCTCGGCCGCGCCTCAATGATGCGTCTGCCGGATATCGTCGGCGTGGAACTTACCGGCAAGCTTCAGCCCGGCGTGACCGGCACCGATATGGTGCTGGCGATTACCGAGTTTCTGCGCAGCGAGCGCGTGGTCGGCGCCTACCTGGAGTTTTACGGTGAAGGTGCCGATGCGTTGACCGTGGGTGATCGGGCCACCATTTCCAACATGACGCCCGAGTACGGCGCCACGGCCGCCATGTTTTACATCGACAGCCAGACCATCGACTACCTCAAGCTCACCGGGCGTGAGGACGAGCAGGTGGCACTGGTCGAGGCCTACGCCAGGCATACCGGTCTCTGGGCCGACAGCTTGAAAAGCGCCGAATATGAGCGGGTGCTTCGCTTTGACTTATCCAGCGTGACGCGCACCTTGGCAGGGCCTTCCAACCCCCATGCCCACCTGCCGACCTCCGAGCTTGCCAGGAGCGGCATCGCGGGGAATATGGATAAAGCCCGCGCTGAAGAAGAGGCGGGCCGAATGCCGGACGGCGCGGTGATCATCGCGGCAATCACCAGTTGCACCAATACCTCCAACCCGCGCAACATGGTGGCGGCGGGCCTGATTGCCCGCAATGCCAACAAGCTCGGTCTGACCCGCAAGCCCTGGGTCAAGTCGTCGCTGGCACCGGGCTCGAAAACCGTCAAGATGTACCTGGAAGAAGCCGGTTTGATGAGCGAGCTGGAAGACCTGGGCTTTGGCGTGGTGGCCTATGCGTGCACTACCTGCAACGGCATGTCCGGTGCACTTGACCCGAAGATTCAGGAAGAGATTATTGACCGGGATCTTTACGCCACGGCCGTCCTGTCCGGTAACCGCAACTTTGACGGGCGTATTCACCCCCACGCCAAGCAGGCCTTTCTGGCCTCGCCACCGCTGGTGGTGGCTTACGCCATCGCGGGTACGATCCGCTTTGATATCGAAAAGGATATTCTGGGACACGATGCCCAGGGCAACCCGGTCACCCTCAAGGATATCTGGCCCGACGACAGCGAGATCGACGCCATTGTGAAATCGTCGGTAAAACCCGAGCAATTTCGCGATACGTATATCCCGATGTTCGACCTGCAGAAGAGCGCGCGCACCCAGGTCAGCCCGCTTTATGAATGGCGCCCCCAGAGTACCTATATTCGTCGTCCCCCCTATTGGGAGGGCAACATGGCCAAAGAGCGGGGCTTGAAGGGGATGCGGCCACTCGCCATTCTGCCGGACAATATCACCACCGACCATCTGTCGCCCTCCAACGCAATTCAGTTGAACAGCGCGGCGGGTGAATATCTGGACAAGATGGGTTTGCCGGAGGAGGACTTCAATTCCTACGCGACCCACCGGGGCGATCATTTGACCGCTCAGCGTGCCACATTGGCGAATCCCAAGCTGTTCAATGAAATGGTCCAAGATGAGCAGGGTAATGGGGTGCAAGGATCGCTTGCCCGGATTGAGCCGGAAGGCAAGGTGACCCGGATGTGGGAAGCCATTGAAACCTACATGGCCCGCAAGCAGCCGCTGATCATTATTGCGGGCGCCGACTACGGCCAGGGGTCTTCCCGCGACTGGGCTGCCAAGGGCGTTGCGCTGGCCGGGGTCGAAACCATTGTTGCCGAGGGGTTCGAGCGTATCCACCGCACCAACCTTATCGGTATGGGCGTAATGCCGCTGCAGTTTGAAGAGGGCACTACGCGGCATACGCTGGCGCTGGACGGCACCGAAATTTACGACGTGGAGGGCAGCCCGCAGCCGGGCGCCACGCTCACGCTGGTGATCCATCGTCAGAGTGGCAGTACCGAACGCGTGCCGGTGATTTGCCGTCTGGATACCGCCGAGGAGGTGTCGATTTATACCGCTGGCGGTGTCCTGCAGCGCTTTGCGCAGGACTTTCTCGAATCCACTGCCGCCTAGCCGGGGAGCAACGTCATGGCTCATGCGCCGCAACTCAAGATCCCCGCCACCTATATGCGTGGCGGGACCAGCAAGGGTGTGTTTTTTAAACTCGATGACTTGCCCGGTGCCGCCCGGCAGCCCGGCGAGGCGCGGGACAGGCTGTTGCTAAGAGTGATCGGCAGCCCCGACCCCTACGAGAAACAGATCGACGGTATGGGCGGGGCAACGTCCAGCACCAGTAAAACGGTGATTCTGTCGAAAAGTGAATCGCCCGAGCACGATGTGGATTACCTCTTCGGCCAGGTCGCTATCGACAAGCCGTTTGTCGACTGGAGCGGTAACTGCGGCAATCTTTCGGCGGCGGTGGGGCCCTTCGCGATTACCCATGGCCTTGTCGATCCTGAGCGGATCCCTGAAAACGGCGTGGTCGAGGTGCGTATCTGGCAGGTCAATATCCAGAAGACGATTATCTCGCGGGTGCCGGTGACCAACGGCGAAGTACAGGAAACCGGCGACTTTGAGCTCGATGGGGTCACCTTTCCCGCTGCCGAGATTCCAGTGGCCTTCATGGATCCGGCCGATGGCGAAGGGGCCATTTTCCCAACCGGCAACCTTGTCGATGACCTGGAGGTGCCGGGGGTAGGTACGCTCAAAGCCACCCTGATCAACGCCGGTATTCCCACGGTGTTTATCAACGCCGCCGACATTGGGTATGCCGGTACCGAGCTTCAAGAGGCGATCAATGGCGATAGCAAGGCGCTTTCGATGTTTGAGACCATCCGCGCCCATGGTGCCGTCCGTATGGGGCTGATTAAACACCCGGATGAAGCGGCCAGCCGCCAGCACACGCCTAAAGTGGCGTTTGTCGCGCCACCGGCGGGGTATACGGCGTCGAGCGGTAAAACGATTGACGCCTGTGATATCGACCTGCTGGTGCGGGCACTCTCCATGGGGAAACTCCACCATGCCATGATGGGCACCGCCGCTGTCGCGATCGCCGCGGCGGCGGCAATTAAAGGCACCCTGGTCAACGAGGCGGCGGGAGGCGGCGAACGCGATGCGGTCACCTTCGGCCATCCCTCGGGTAGTCTGCGGGTGGGGGCTCAGGCAAGTCTGGTGGACGGGCGCTTGCAAATAGACAAAGCTGTCATGAGTCGCAGCGCGCGCGTATTGATGGAAGGCAGCGTGCGCGTTCCACGGGATACGCTGAACCAGTAGGGGGATAAGACATGCATACCGCCGACCTTAATGACCGTCCTGACTATGACCCTGAACTGCAAACACTGGCCGACTACGTTCTCAATTTTCGTGCCCCTTCCGAGGAGGCGCTGACCACGGCGCGCTACTGTTTGATGGATACGCTGGGCTGCGGGTTGCTGGCATTGCGTTTCCCGGCGTGTACCAAACACCTTGGCCCCTTGGTCGAGGGGACGACAGTGCCGCATGGCGCTCGCGTGCCGGGCACCTCGCTACGGCTGGATCCCGTCAAGGCAGCCTGGGACATCGGTGCCATGGTGCGCTGGCTCGATTACAACGATACCTGGCTTGCCGCTGAGTGGGGACACCCCTCTGACAACCTGGGCGCGATTCTTGCCGTTGCCGACCATCTTTCCCAGAAACGAGTGGCTGAAGGTGCTGCGCCGCTGATAATGGAGGATGTGCTGCACGCCATGGTCATGGCCCATGAAATTCAGGGCGTGCTGGCGCTGGAAAACAGTTTCAACCGTGTGGGCCTTGACCATGTGGTGCTGGTAAAAGTGGCCTCCACCGCCGTGGTCGCCAAGCTGATGGGCGCTGACCGTGAACAGTTGTTGTCGGCGCTTTCCCATGCCTGGGTAGACGGTCAGAGCCTGCGCACCTATCGTCATGCCCCCAACGCAGGCTCCCGTAAAAGCTGGGCGGCAGGCGATGCCACTTCGCGGGCCGTGCGTCTGGCGGATATCGCCATGCGCGGCGAAATGGGCATTCCCAGTGCATTGACGGCGCCGCAATGGGGGTTTTACGACATCGCCTTCAGCCATAGCAATAAAGACCTCAGTCTTAAGCCCGAAGGCGAGCGTCGACTGCGCTTCCAGCGTGAGCTGGGCTGCTACGTGATGGAAAATATTCTCTTCAAGGTGGCGTTCCCTGCTGAGTTTCATGCCCAGACCGCCTGTGAGGCGGCGGTGACGCTGCACCCGCAGGTCAAAGATCGCCTGGCGTCCATCGAGCGCATTGTGATCACGACGCACGAAGCGGCCATTCGGATCATTTCCAAAACCGGCCAACTCGCCAACCCTGCCGACCGCGACCACTGCCTGCAGTACATGGTGGCCGTCCCGCTGATGCAGGGGGCATTAACCGCAGATCACTATGAAGATGACTTCCATGCCGCGCACCCGCTGATTGATCAGCTGCGCGAAAAGATGGTGGTGGAAGAGAACCCTGATTATTCAAACGCCTACCTGGATCCTGAAAAGCGCTCGATTGCCAATGCCGTACAGGTGTTTTTTGATGATGGGACGGCGACGGAAAAGGTCGCTGTGGAATACCCGCTGGGGCATCGGCGGCGTCGCGACGAAGGCATGCCGCTGTTACTCGAGAAGTTTCAGCGCCACCTTGCCACGCGGTTTCCCGGGCATCGCTGCGAGCAGATTATCCAGGCCTGCGAAGACCATGCATCGCTTGCGTCCATGCCGGTTAACCGCTTTATGGCGCTATGGGAAATGACGCCGTAAACGATGAATCGCCCGATTCCCTGGCGCAATCGGGCGATGTTTAGCGGTGTCATCTTAGTCTTCAACGGCTACCTGATCGCGCATGCGGTCAACCGTTGCCGGTCCAATACCGCTGACGCGGGTCAGGTCATCGACATTTTCGAAGTCGCCGTTTGCCTCACGCTCTTCGATGATGGCTTCGGCTCGGCTGGGGCCGATACCCGGCAGCTCATCGAGTAATTCGGGATCGGCGCTGTTGACGTTGATCGGCGCAATGTCCTGAGCCAAGCCGGTGCTGGCAACCCCAATGCCGATGCTTAAGAGTAGTGCGGCGAATAATCCTTTCAATGATAGCTTCATCGTAAGCCCCTTTATGGCGGTTTCAGTTTCAGTGGTAGTTATAAGTCCCATCGTTAACGGGGAAGCCCCGCTCTTTCACCATAACTGGATGCCAGAAAGATGCTGTCGGAAATTAGCGATGCGTTATGTAAGCCTTTTGCTATAAACGCATGGCAAAAGGCTTACATAGCAAGCCGAAGGGACTGATATAATGCGCCGAAACACCTGGGGAGCTTGGTATGGCTGTCACTGAATCACCGCTGATTATCGCACTCGATTACCCTTCGCTGGACGCGGCGCTATGCATGGCCGATCAGTTGGATCCGTCCCGGTGTCGGCTCAAGGTCGGTAAAGAGTTATTCACCCGCAGCGGCCCGGCCGTGCTGGAAGCATTGCACGGGCGTGGCTTTGAGGTATTTCTGGACCTCAAATTCCATGACATTCCCAATACGGTGGCCAGCGCAGTAGAAGCGGCAGCAGAGCAGGGCGTCTGGATGGTCAACCTGCATGCCAGCGGCGGTCGGGCAATGATGGAAGCTGCCGCAACGCGTCTGGTGAAGCAACGTCTCACCACCCATCTGATCGCGGTGACGGTGCTGACCAGCATGCAGGCCAGCGACCTTGAGGATGTCGGCGTGTCTTCATCGGTTAGCGACCAGGTGACGCGGCTGGCTCAGCTCGCCAAGCAAAGTGGCTTGCATGGTGTCGTGTGTTCGGCTCAGGAAGCGACGCAACTGGCGTCGCTATATGGTGACGAGTTCTTGAAAGTGACGCCAGGCATTCGACCTGCCTTCGCTGCGGCCAATGACCAGCAGCGGATCATGACGCCCAGGGACGCGATGCAGGCAGGAAGCACGCACCTGGTTTTGGGGCGGCCGGTTACCCAGGCAGAACATCCCATGGACGCGCTGAAGGCTATCGAGCAAGAGTTGGTATAGAGAGCCGTTATTCGCCCTCGACTCCGATAATCGGTTTGATTGTGCCCCAGTAACGGCAAGTGGGGCACTGCCATTGCAGGGCATCGCTGGTAAAGCCGCAGCGTTGGCAGCGGTGGCGGGGGCGATCCTTCAGCAGGGCTTCGGTGTGATGCTTGAGCAGCACCAGTCGCGTGTCAGGTGCGTCTCTACCCTGCAGGCGCTGGCTCTCGATATATAGATCAACCAGATAGTTGAGTCCCCGCAAGCTGGGGGCCTGGGCGAGTAGTTCGCCGGTAACGCCAATCGCGGCATCGACCCCATCCCGATGATGGATCAGTTCTCCCAGTTCGATGATCAAGCTGGTGTAGGGCACGATGGCAATCAGCTGGCGGAGGTGGGTTTCCAGTCCGGCCTCATCGTTATTGCGCAGGTAGGCGCGCTTCAACGCCGGCAGCATGGTGGGAAGATGGGCGCTGTCCTGATCAAGAATGCGCGTCAAGTAGCCGATTGCCTGCGGATAGTGGGCATTTTCCATTTCAAGCCCGGCAAGCAACAGGTTGGCGCGGACACACTGGGCGTCAAGCTGCAGGGCTTTTTTCAAATGGCGCTTGGCAAGCGCGCGGCTGGCATTGGCGGTCTCTATCTCGGCCAGTTCGCACTGCCAGTGGGCCGCTGCACGGCGGATGTTGGGTTGCTGTTTAACCAGCGGAGCGGCGGTGTCCAAGGCGCCTTGCCAGTCCTTTTCGCGCTCTAGCAGGTCGATCAGTAGCCGCTTGGCAGGGTAGCGCAACTCACTGTCGTGGTCCTGATCGAGCAGCGTTCTGAGCAGCCGCTGTGCCCGGTCATGGACACCCAGCGCCACAAAGTCACGTGCGAGCTCCAGTTGAACTTTCGCGTTTGTGGCATCGGAAAGTGCCGGGCGCGCCAGAAGATTCTGGTGAATGCTGACCGCTTTGTCGGCTTCGCCCCGCGAGCGAAATAATCGACCCAGCGTAATGTGGGTCTCAACCGTTTCGCTATTGACATCCAGGGCATTGATAAAGGTATTGATGGCCTCATCAGGCTGCTCGTTGAGCAGATAGTTGAGCCCAACAAAGTAATCCCGGGAGAGACCACTGTGGGAAGAACCCGAACGCTCGCGTGACCGCCGGGACGCCTGGCGAAACCCGAGCCCGTAGCCAATCGCAATAGCGACGAATAAAACGCCCAGCAGCGGTATGTCCAGCATTTAAGCCAGTTCCTTAAACTCCTGCGTGCGTAGCTGGTCGAGTTCCTTGCTTTGTTGTTTATTCTGCCGTTCGCTACGTGCCAACCTGGCTTTGAGGCGAATATACACGCCAAGCATGGCCAGCATGCCCATCAGTACGCCAAACGTTAACGTTGCCAATAGCCAGACGGATAACGAGACGGCGGGTAGCTCCAGCCAAATCAGGTTTAGCGCAATGGCTTGCTGGTTATTGACTGCAAACAAAATGCCCACCAGCAGTACGACCAGCAAAATGATGGCCAGAATCAGCCCTTTTATCCAACGCATGAGAAGTTCCTAGTCAGTAGCTTTCACGGTAGTGCCATTGTGTACGAGTCGCTGCCCGACGTCATCCCAAAGACGGCATGAATCCGCTTTTAATGCCTGGCAAACGGCAACGATGCCTGGCTATGTCAATACCCCAATGCACGGCTCGCATCGACCTGTTCGCGTAGTTCCTTGCCCGGCTTGAAATGGGGAACATGCTTCCCGTCAAGCTCGACGGGTTCGCCGGTTTTCGGGTTACGGCCGGTACGTGGCTCGCGGTAATGAAGTGAAAAACTCCCAAAACCACGAATTTCCACCCGTCCACCATTCGCCAGTGCGTCGGTCATGTCGTCAAGAATAATCCGAACGGCGGTCTCAACTTCTTTGGTCGACAGCTCGGGCTGGTGCATGGCAATTTGTTCGATTAATTCAGATTTGGTCATTGGTTGGCTCCCTGCAGACGTTTAAGGTCGAACAATACGGCCTTTCTGTCACCTCATTCAGCATACTGCGCAATCGGAGATAAAACAATTTAGATAAAACAAGGTACTACAATCAATATCAGCATAGGCCAAGCGCGGCCCTGGCGCGACCCTGTGGCTTAGGTATACTGACCCCACATTCCATTTTTCCCAAGAGAGGCCAACGTTGAGCGACGACACATCCCCAGCCGCTATCGCCCGCAAGCGGCTTTACTGGCACTCACGTCGAGGTATGTGGGAGCTGGATTTACTGTTAATCCCCTTTTTGGAACAGCGTTACGACCAACTGGAGGAGGGTGATCAGCGTGCCTTTCAGCAACTGATTGATGAAGAAGACCAGGATCTGTTTGTCTGGCTGATGCGCCGGGAATGGCCGGGCGATCCCGTCCTGCGCCATATCGTGAAGATGATCGTCGAGCATGCTGAAAGCACCGATAATTCTGCCTATCGCACGCTCTAGGCTATGGGTTGGGCTACACAGCACCCTGCTGCTTGGGCTTGCATTAATGTGCCAGGCGATCGTGGGGTGGCTGATGGCCGCTGCGGTGGTGTTAGTGGGGGGTGGGTGCTTATGGCGCAGCACTCATTGCCTGCCCCATGGCACGCTTTATCTCTTGCCCCGCGCGCAAGGGCCTCTTGGCCGCTGGTTGCTGCCGCAAGGCGAGCTCGACGCATCATTGGCTGTCAGTTGTGACTACCTGACGCCCTGGCTGGTGGGCCTGAAGGTGGGGCAGCAGCGCATCTGGCTATGGCCCGATAGCGTTCCGCGGGAGGCGCACCGGGCAGTGCGCCGCCTATTTCACTCTCCCGGTCGTTAAACGCGATGGCTAACCCTTGGGTAGATGCTCGAGGGTGAGGCGGGACGGTTGGCTATGTTCAGCGTGCCCGGGCCAGTCCGTTGTGAAGTGCAAGCCTCTCGATTCATGGCGTTGCTGTGCCGCGGTGACCGTTAACCGTGCAAGGTTGACCAACTGCTGCAAACGCTGTGCCTCGACCGTCATCTGGCCAGTGCTCAGCTCGCCGAGTGCAGAGGCTATCTCGTTGAGATCCTTGCTGGCGGCGGCCAGGCCAGCATTACTTCTCACAATGGCGACGTGCTGGCTCATGGTGGCACGTAGCTGTTTACGCAATGCGGCGATCTGGGTATCGATAAACGCATCGGCGCCGAGAAGCGACGGCAGCCTCACGTCGTATTGCCTGGCGGCAGAGGCGGTGTTTTGAAGGGCTTGGGCGCAACTCCGGGCAAACACCAGACACTCCAGCAGTGAGTTGCTGGCCATGCGGTTGGCGCCGTGCAGCCCTGTGCAGGCTGTTTCGCCGATGGCGAACAGCCCCGGCACGCCGGTAGCCCCGGTGAGGTCGGTGGCCACGCCGCCGCAGCTGTAATGCGCGGCGGGAACCACAGGGATGGGTTGTTGGGTGATGTCGATCCCCCGCGATGCGCAGTGCGTCTTGATCGTCGGGAAGTGGTGCTGGATAGCATCTACCCCCAAATGGCGTATATCCAGCCATACATGGGGGAGTGCCTGAGCCTGTATCTCGGCGTCGATGGCGCGCGCCACAACATCGCGAGGGGCAAGCTCGGCTCTGGCGTCCACGGTCGGCATGAAGCGCTTGCCGGCCGAATTGAGCAGGTGGCCGCCTTCGCCACGCACGGCTTCGCTAATCAGAAAGGCCGGGCCGTCTGGGTCGTACAGGCAGGTGGGATGAAACTGCTGAAACTCCAGGTTCATCAGAGTGGCTCCCAGCTCAGCGGCCATGATCATGCCTTCACCGCTGCTGGGGGCGGGGGTGGTAGTGTGCTGGTAGAGGCCGCTGGCGCCCCCGGTGGCAAGTACCGTGTTCGTTGCGGTCAGGGCGTGCCACCCTTGGTGCTCGTCAAGCGCATAAGCGCCGATACATGCCCCTTGGGTATCTTGTAGCAGTCCCACCACGCTCAGGTGATGGTGCTGCTGGATATTGGCATGTGCCTTGACTCGTTGCAGCAGGGTGTCGACCACGGCGCGCCCGGTCGCATCGTCAGCGTGAATGATGCGGCGTGCGTTGTGCCCGCCTTCGCGGGTCAAGTGAAAGGGGTAGCGTGCGCCGGAGGAATGATCGGGCGTAAAAGGGACGCCGATGTCGATGAGCCACTCGATGGCTTCCGGGCCGTGCTCAACCGTGAAGCGAACGGCCTGCTCGTCACAAAGACCGTCCCCGGCAATCAGGGTGTCATTGACGTGGGCATCCACATGATCGTCGGGTGACAGCACCGCGGCAATACCACCTTGTGCCCAGCGGCTGGCGCCCTTGTCGTCCTGAGCCGGGCGTATCAATGCAACACGGTGCGTTTCAGCAAGGGTCAAGGCAAGGGTTAAACCGGCAACGCCGCCACCGATGATCAATATCTCTGAGGTGGGCGTCGTCATGGGGTACTCCTTAGCGGGCTTGACCTGGGCTTTGCGTCAACGTGATCAGCAACGACTGATAGCGTTCGGGGTGGCGGCAGGTATCATAGCGCGGTGTCAGGCAGATGGCGATAACGCAGGTACTGGATTTTCCAGCGCGCTCAATTACAGACAAATCAGGACGTTGACAAGAGGAAGCACTGGAGGGATTTCAGGGTGGTGCCCGGAGCCGGACTTGAACCGGCACGGGGTTGCCCCCGAGAGATTTTAAGTCTCTTGCGTCTACCAATTTCGCCATCCGGGCAGCGCAGCGATGGGAATCGGTGCACCAGAAAGAAAGATGGAGGCTGGAGTCGGAATCGAACCGGCGTACACGGAGTTGCAGTCCGCTGCATAACCACTCTGCCATCCAGCCTCGGTGAGTCGTTGGAGCGGGAAAGGAGATTCGACCGGGCTGGCGTTCCAGCTCACGACCCTCACTTGCTTTTCCACACAATCCAAGTTGGAGCGGGAAAGGAGATTCGAACTCCCGACCCTCGCCTTGGCAAGGCGATGCTCTACCACTGAGCTATTCCCGCTCGACTCGAGGGCGAATTATACGCAACGCGTTTAGCTTGTCAATCAAACATTTCCGCTACCGGTTCGCGTTGAGACCTACATTGAGCGACTGAGATGAGGCCAGGCGGATTTCAGATACTGGATCATCGACCATAGCGTCAACATGGCGGCGACGTAAAGAATAAGTACGCCGACCTGCGCCAGCGGATGCGCGGGAGGGAAGGCAAGTAGCACCAGTATGGCGACCATCTGCAGGGTGGTTTTCAGCTTGCCTACCCAGGATACGGCGACCATGCCACGCTTGCCCATTTCCGCCATCCATTCGCGTAGCGCTGAAATGACAATTTCGCGTCCGATGATGACCAGTGCGGGGAGCGTAAGTAGCGCCGTATCAAAACGCTCGATCAGCAGTGCCAGGGCAACGGCGACCATCAGCTTGTCGGCGACAGGGTCAAGAAATGCCCCGAACGGCGTGGACTGGTTCCAGCGGCGCGCCAGGTAGCCGTCAAGCCAGTCGGTGACGGACGCCAGGGCGAACATCCCGGCGGCGATGGGCATGCTCCAGCTGAAAGGCAGGTAAAACAGCACCACCAGCAGGGGAATAAACGCGATTCTTGCGAGCGTGAGGATGTTGGGTATATTCATCGCGGAGAGCGATCCTTGCCGTGGAGTCATGAAAACAAAGGTGTCCGTCGCTATTCTATCTGCCTTGGCCTGAGGCATCCATGTCCACGGTGCGTTTTATCCGTGGAGTGCGCGATAAATACTCTCGGCCAGTGCTTCGCTGATGCCGGGAACGCGGGCGAGTTCGGCGCGGCTGGCTTTTTGCACTCCTTGTAAACCACCAAAAAAACGCAGTAGTTCACGGCGCCGTTTAGGGCCGACCTTGGGGATATCCTGCAGTGTCGACGTGCGACGTGTTTTGTCGCGCTGAGCGCGGTGGCCCGCAATGGCAAAGCGATGCGATTCGTCGCGAATGTGCTGAATAAGGTGCAATGCCGGGGATGCGGGGTCTAACGGTAATGGATGGTCAGGCGTATCCAGAAAAACGCTTTCAAGGCCCGCTTTTCGCGTGGTGCCTTTCGCCACGCCCACCAGAGTGATCGCGCTGATGTCGAGCGTCCCCAATACCTCGCGCGCCATGTTCAACTGCCCTTTACCACCGTCGACGATTAAAATATCCGGCGCTATGCCTTCGCCATTTTTGATCCGCTTGAGCCGCCGAGTTAACGCCTGTTGCATGGCCGCATAATCGTCGCCCGCCGCCACGCCTTCAATACGGAAATGGCGGTAATCGCTCTTGCGCGGCCCTTGCTGGTCAAACACCACGCACGAGGCCACGGTGGCTTCACCGTGGCTGTGGCTGATGTCGAAGCATTCCAGTCGTTGAGGTGTTTCCTCAAGCCCGAGTGCCTGTTGCAGGGCGCTAAAACGCTCACTCAGTTGGCTCTGGTTGGCGAGCTGGGAAGCGAGTTGCTGCTCGGCGTTGGTCATGGCCAGATGTTGCCATTGGGCGCGGTGGCCACGCACCTGACTGGTGACCCGGATGCGTTTTCCAGCGTGCTGGGAGAGTGCATCCGACAATAACTGAGCATCTTCAAGCGGATGGCTGGTGATCACCTCGCTGGGGATATTATGCGGTTGGCCCAGGTAGTACTGGCTCACCACCTCGGTCAACAGCATCTCCGGGGACAGGTCGAGATCGTTTTTGGGCATGTGATGGCGGGCGCCAAGCAAACGACCATCGCGCACGCTCAGCACTGAGATACCCAGGGCGCCCGGGCGCTGGGCCAGGGCAAAAATATCGGCATTGCCGCTTTCGGTGTCGACAAACTGGCGCTGCTGGAGCTGACGCAATTGCTGTATCTGGTCGCGAAAGCGCGCGGCTTCTTCAAAATCCAGTGCCTGGCTTGCCGCTTCCATCGAGGCGGTCAGCTCCTGGGTGACATGTTCGCTTTTACCTTCCAGGCACATCACGGCGTGTTCAACGTCCCGCTGGTAGTCTTCGGCCGAGATGTAGTCCACGCAGGGGGCGCTGCAGCGCTGGATCTGATACTGCAAGCACGGGCGCGACCGGTGCGCGAAGACGCTGTCTTCGCAGTTACGGATGCGGAAAATCTTTTGCATCAGGGCAAGGCTTTCCCTGACGGCGCCACTGCTGGGATAAGGCCCAAGGTAGCGTCCATCGCCACGCCGTTGGCGCGCACGCTTGTATTCAAGCGCAGGGTAGGGGTGGCGGTCACTGACAAAGATGAATGGGTACGATTTATCGTCGCGCAGCAGTATGTTGTACGGAGGCCGCAGTTCCTTGATCAGCGTCTGTTCGAGCAACAGGGCTTCGGTTTCGCTGCGTGTGACGGTGACCTGGACATCCGCAATACGCCCTACCATGGCCTGGGTTTTGGCGTTGAGCTGGCCGCGGAAGTAGCTGGCCAAGCGAGCGTTCAAGCGCTTCGCCTTGCCGACATAAAGGGTGTTGCCCTCTGTGTCGAGCATCCGGTAAACCCCGGGAGATGTGCTTACCGTGCTTAAAAACTTTTTCGCATCAAAGGTCATAGTGTCTTTTGACAGTTTATCGCGAACCGCGTTGCTGCCTTTATTGCCGCACAATGGTCGGGGAGATTAACCTTCTGCCTGATCAAACCCTTCGACCAGATTATGGCGTAGCGCAAGGTGGGTTAGCTCCACATCGGTTGCCACCTCAAGCTTTTCAAACAGCCGGTAGCGGTAGGTGTTGACTGTTTTGGGGCTTAGGTGGAGACGGTCGGAAATATCCTGAACCCGCTGGCAGTTGACAATCATCAGCGCTATTTGCAGCTCGCGGTGCGACAGGTGGGCGAATGGGCTGTCTTCGGTATGGAAGTGTAACATGGCGAGGCGCTGGGCAATTTCTTGGCTGAGATAGCGTCGACCATGAAAGACGTCACGAATGGCGCTAACCATTTCAGTGGCGTTGGTGCCCTTGCTCAAGAAGCCGGAAGCGCCCGCTTCCAGCATGCGCCGGGCGACGTTATCCTCTAAATGTCCGGTAAGAATCAAGACCTTGATGTCTTTCATCCCACGATGAATACGGCGTGTGGCTTCCAGGCCGCCGATCCCCGGCATGCGGATATCCATCAGCACAATGTCGGGTCTCAACTGACGGCACTTGGAAACGGCGCTTTCACCGTCATCTGCCTCACCAACGATATGAATATCGGTTTCATCGTTCAGTAGGTGGGCAATACTTGTTCTCACCAAGTGGTGATCATCGGCGATTAAAACGTTGATCAAAGGACAAGCTCCTGCATTGAGAGGGCACATCTTGCATGCGGTGGATTCCAGAAGCTGGGTCGGTGTCGCCTTCGCCCATCAGCCGCAGAACAAGCAGGCTAACTCGACAATGTGACCCTGTACGCCCTATAGAGTGCCACGGCTGTCAGCAAAGGAGAATTAGTAAACGGTGAAATGCGTAAAACCTTGACCAACGACAGCTGGCATCGTAGTATACGCCTCGCTGTAGCAACGACAGCCTGTGGGGCCTTAGCTCAGCTGGGAGAGCGCAACACTGGCAGTGTTGAGGTCAGCGGTTCGATCCCGCTAGGCTCCACCATCAATATTCTAAAAACGCCCCATCGGTTTAGCGATGGGGCGTTTTTTTTGCGGCCTGTCCCAGGATGACAATAACCGAGCTGCTAAGAATTTACCTTGCCGAGTAGCAGGAACTCGATCAGCGCCTTCTGGGCGTGGAGGCGGTTACCTGCTTCCTGCCAAACCACGGCGCGCGGGTCGTCCAGTAAGGTGTGGCTGATTTCCTCGCCGCGATGAGCGGGCAGGCAGTGTAGAAACAGGGCGTCTGGCTTGGCTTTATCAAGCAACGCCTCGGTGACCTGAAAGCCTGCGAAATCCGCCTCGCGCTTGGCCTGTTCCTCTTCCTGACCCATGGAGGCCCAGACATCCGTGGTGATCAGGTCGGCACCCTCGGCGGCGGCTTGCGGGTCGTGCAGGAGCGTCACCTGGTCGCCAGCGGCCGCCATGATGTCGGCGCGTGGTTCATACCCCTTGGGGCAACAAATCCGCAGGTGGAAGTCGAACTGACGTGCGGCGTTGATCCAGGAATGGCACATGTTATTGCCATCGCCAACCCATACCGCCGTCCGCCCCTTGACGCTGCCGCGAAGCTCGGTCCAGGTCATGATGTCCGCAAGCAACTGGCAGGGGTGGTAGTCATCGCTCAGCGCGTTGATGACCGGTACGCTGCTGGCGCTGGCATAGGCTTCAAGGCCGGCGTGGGAAAAGGTACGAATCATCACGGCATCGACCATCTCGGCCAGCACGCGGGCGGTGTCCTCGATGGGTTCGCCGCGTCCCAGTTGGGTGTCACGGGGAGATAGAAACAGGGCGTGGCCCCCGAATTGCGCCATGGCGGTTTCGAACGAAACGCGTGTACGCGTTGACGATTTCTCGAAAATCATCGCCAGCGTGCGGTTTGGCAACGGCGTATAGCGTGGCCCCTGTGCCTTCAGGTTGCTCTTGACAGTGATGGCGCGCTGAATCAAATAGTTCAGTTCGTCGGGCGTTAAGTCCAGTAACGTCAGAAAATGGCGTGTCGCCATGAAGGTAGTCTCCGCGCAAAAACCCTATCCTAGCGATGCCCTGGGGGATGCGCAACGTGGTTGGCACGCGTAGAATGGCAAGTACCGCACAAGGTTGAGTAGTATGCTCGGGTATTAAAACGCCATGCCTCAAGCATGCTGCATTATCTAACGATCGCCTTGAGGTCGCCCGGCGGTGCGCCGCCGAATCGACCATCGAGGCCCATCTCTATAGGAGACTGTATGAGCACCACAGCCGAGAACATTCAGCGCCAAATCAGTGAAAACCCGATCCTGATTTACATGAAAGGCACGCCACAGTTGCCGCAATGCGGCTTCTCGGCGCAAACCGTTCAGGCACTGATGAGCTGCGGCGAGCGCTTCGCGTTTGTCAACGTGCTGGATAATCCAGACATCCGTGCCGAGCTGCCGAAAATTGCCAACTGGCCGACATTCCCGCAGCTATGGGTCGAAGGTGAGCTGGTCGGCGGCTGCGATATCGTGATCGAGATGCACCAGAACGGCGAGCTGGAAACGCTGGTTAAAGCGGCAGGGCAGCGCGCCGCTGCCAATGAAAGCGGTGATAATGCCTGAGGGGTTTGCCTGGCCCGTTGGGTAGACGGTTGGCGGGTCGTGGCGCAGTCGCTAGAATAACCTTTTGTCTTGGCTCTGAAGCCACACCGCCCAAGGATGTCATGCTCAATGAGCTATCAGGTTCTGGCCCGTAAATGGCGGCCGCGTACTTTTCACGAGCTTGTGGGCCAAGCCCATGTGCAGCTTGCCTTGGTCAATGCGCTTGACCAGGGCCGCCTGCACCATGCGTACCTATTTACCGGCACGCGGGGCGTGGGCAAGACCACTCTGGCAAGGATACTGGCCAAGTGCCTGAACTGCACCGCCAATGGTCGCGGCGACGAGGGGGTTACCTCAACCCCTTGCGGGCAGTGCGATAGCTGCCAGGCCATCGATGAAGGGCGTTTTGTCGACTTGATCGAAGTGGATGCCGCTTCGCGCACCAAGGTCGAAGACACCCGTGAACTGCTCGACAACGTTCAATACGCCCCGACACAAGGGCGCTATAAGGTGTACCTCATCGATGAGGTGCACATGCTCTCCACAAGCAGCTTTAACGCGCTGTTGAAGACACTTGAAGAGCCTCCCCCTCACGTCAAGTTCCTGCTGGCGACCACCGATCCGCAAAAGCTTCCCGCGACGGTGCTCTCGCGCTGCCTGCAATTCACCCTCAAGCACATGCCGCCGGAACGCGTGGTGACGCACCTGACGCACATACTGAACAGTGAAGGCGTCGCGTTTGACGAAAGCGCGCTTTGGCTGTTGGGTAAAGCGGCTGAAGGCTCCATGCGCGATGCCATGAGCCTGACTGACCAGGCGATTGCCTTTGGTCAGGGCGCCGTCAGGCATGCGGATGTGGCGGCGATGCTGGGCACCCTGGATCACCGCCACGTGATTGCGCTGATAGAGGCGTTGGCGGAGGTTAACGTTGCCCGCTTGCTGTCGGAGATCGGTCAGCTAGCCGAGCAGAGTCCTGACTTTGCCGCAGTGCTGGATGATGTGACCGGGGTATTGCACCGCTTGGCAGTGGCGCAGATGGTGCCCGACGCCGTGGATAACAGCCACGGCGACCGCGACATTATCCTGCAATTGGCATCGCGTTTCAGTGCCGAGGATATCCAGCTGTACTATCAAATCGGTATCCAGGGGCGTGGTGATATGCAACACGCCCCCGATTTGCGCAGTGCACTGGAAATGACCCTGCTCAGAATGCTGGCGTTCCGTCCCCAGGGCGTGCCCAAGCCGCCGACAACCAAGCTGCCGCTTCAGCCTGAAGCGCCTGTCGCACCCGAAGCGCCTGAAGAGGCGCCTGTCAGCGAGCGGCCAGAAGCAACGCCAGAAGATTCGCCGCCGCCTCCGGCGTCGGTCAACGATGAAGAAACGTCAGCCGCGCCCCCCTGGGAGCTTGACGCGTCCCCGGATGAGCCAACGCTAACCTCAGAGCCAGAGCCAGAGCCAGAGCCAGAGCCAGAGCCAGAGCCAGAGCCAGAGCCAGAGCCAGAGCCAGAGCCAGAGCCAGTGCCAGCGTCGGCTGCGCAAGTCAGTGCTTCCGCACCCCCGTCCGAGTATTGGGACCATGCCCAATGGCTTGAGCAGTTCGATGCCCTGGGGCTTGGCGGCCTGACGCGTAACCTGGCCGCCCATTGTCAGTTGGACACTGATGATGGGCACACCTTCACGCTGCGCTTGGCGCCTAGCCAGTCGGCGATGCAAGCCGAGGTTCACCAGACGCGCATCGAGAATGCCCTGGCCGAACTGGGGGTAAAGCGCCGCGTGGTGTTTCATGTCGAAGACCTCGCCGGTGCCCTGGAAACCCCTCGGCAACGCGAAGTGCGTTGCCAGGCGGAGCGTCATGCTCAGGCGGTTGATGTCTTGCAGCGCGACCCCCATGTAGTAGAGTTAATGCAGGCTTTCGGCGCACAGCTTGTCGAAACCAGCGTCAAACCTGTTGAAGCGTCGCGCTAACGCTGTGCGATCCACTGATGATTGGAGAGTCTTACCATGATGAAAGGCGGCATGGGCAACTTGATGAAACAAGCCCAAGAGATGCAGGAAAAAATGCAGCGTGCCCAGGAAGAAGTGGCCGAAGCAGAAGTGTTGGGCGAAGCCGGTGCCGGCATGGTCAAGGTGACCATGAATGGCCGTCATGACGTGATTTCGGTCGATATCGACCAGAGCGTCATGCAGGAAGACAAAGAACTGCTGGAAGATCTGCTGGCGGCTGCCGTCAACGATGCAGTGCGCAAAGTCGAGGTCAACTCGAAAGCCAAGATGGAAGAAGCCACTGCCGGGCTTGATCTGCCCCCCGGCTTCAAAATGCCATTTTAAATGATGCGGTTTTCTCCGCTTGTCGAGCAACTGATGGAGGCCTTTCGCGTCTTGCCGGGCGTGGGGCCAAAAACCGCACAGCGTATGGCCATGCACCTGCTGGAACGGGACCGCCCCGGCGGCCAGAAACTGGCGTCCACCATCCAGCAGGCGATTGACGAAGTCTGCTACTGTCGGCGTTGCCGAACGCTGACAGAAGCGGATATCTGCGCGTTGTGTGAAAGCCCGCGCCGCCATGACCAGCTGCTATGCGTGGTGGAATCACCTGCCGATCAACTGGCGATTGAAGAAGCCGGTGGCTTTCAGGGGCGGTATTTCGTCCTGCATGGCCACCTGTCGCCGCTGGATGGCATCGGGCCTGATGCCATCGGCCTGGACGTGCTCGAAGCCCGTGTCGCGGAAGGTCAAATCAGCGAAGTGGTGCTCGCTACCAACCCCACGGTGGAGGGCGAAGCCACCGCGCACTACATTGCTGCCTTGCTGGCGGAACATGGCGTAACGCTATCGCGGCTTGCCTACGGCGTCCCCATGGGCGGTGAGCTGGAGTACGTAGACGGCGGCACACTCAGCCGAGCCTTCAACGGCCGCCAGCCGTTCAGCAGTGAATAACTTACTCTCAAGCAAGCGCTCAGGCGGTTGTGCAAACAGGGAATAGACTTTTGTCCTCATTTCAACCCGCTGACATCAGCTGGATTGCCTCGCCGCAGGCCCTCGATGACGCCTGCCTACAGGTGGCCGATGCCCCTGTGATTGCCTTGGATACGGAGTTTTTCCGCGAGAAAACGTTTTTTCCCATCCCGGCGTTAATCCAGTTCAGTGCAGGTGAGCATGCGTTCCTGATCGACCCGCTGGCAACGCCCTGTACCGATGCCTTTCGGGCCCTTTTGCAGAATCAAGCGATCAAGCTGCTGCATGCCTGCAGTGAAGACCTGGAGGTGTTTCAAATCTGGGCAGGCGTCTTGCCCAGCCCCTTGATCGACACCCAGGTGGCGCAGGGGTTTCTGGGTGATAATCCCAGCATGGGATACCAGAAGCTGGTCGAGGCCTGGGTGGGTAGAACCCTGCCCAAGGAAGAAACCCGCTCCAATTGGCTGGAGCGCCCCTTGACCGCCGCGCAGTGCGAGTATGCCGCGCTGGACGTTGTTTACCTGCTCGACGTATGGGCAAAACAGCGTGAGCAGCTCGAGCACCTTGACCGCTTTGACTGGCTGGAGAGCGACTGCCGCCAACTGATCGACCAGGCGGGTCGCAGCGATGACAACGACACTCAGTGGTACACCCGGCAACGCCAGCTATGGCGACTCACCGCGCCACAACTGAAAGCGTATCAGCTGATGACCACCTGGCGGGAAGGCGAGACACGTCGTCGCGACATACCGCGGAACTGGCTGATAAGCGATAAACACTTGATGGCCATTGCCGAGGCGATGCCTAGCAATCGCTATGAACTAGCCCGTGTTGAAGGAATGACACCCCCGCTGGTCAAGAAAGAGGGCGATGCCCTGCTGGGCTTCGTCAAGGAGGCCCAGCATACGCCCAGTGACGCCTTGCCCACGCCATGGCCAGACCCGATGCAACCCGCCTTCAAGCAGCGTTTCAAGGCGTTAAAGAAAGTGGTTAAAGGCCATGCCGATGAACTGGGGCTTGCGCCTGAGGTGCTGTTGCGCCGCCGTGATCTGGAGGCGTTGGTCATGCAGTCGCTGGCGGGGACGCCGTTCACCCTGCCCACCGGTTGGCGAGGTGAACGGCTGAATGATGATCTGGCAACGGCGTTGGAGGCGCAGACCCAGTGAGCGATAAACTGCTGTGCGAGATTTTCAAAAGCTCGCGTAAAGACGAAATGTATCTTTACGTTGATAAGCGTCAGGGGCTTGCGCATGTCCCCGAGCCGCTATTGGCGTCGTTTGGCAAGCCCCAGGCATTGCTCACCATGATTTTGACCGCTGACAAAAAGCTGGCGCGTGCCAGTGCGGCAGACATCATCGAGGCGATCGATTCCCAGGGTTTTTATCTGCAGATGCCACCCGGCAACGAAACGAATTTATTGACGGAACACCTGGCCCAGCAGCGTTCCGGCAATCCGCCAGGCGAATGAATTTTCTCGCCCATGCCTGGCTTGCCCGCGACGGCAGCGATGACTTCCTCTACGGCAATCTGATTGCCGATGGGGTCAAGGGCCGCGATCTGACCGCCTGGCCTGATGATACGGCCCGGGGTATCCGTCACCATCGCCGTGTGGATGCCTGGGTGGACGGGCATCACTGCGTCAAGGCGGCGTTACGCCGGTCGCCCCCCGCTCAGCGACGCTTCATGGGCATTGCGCTGGATATTGTCTGGGACCACTTTCTTTCCCTTGAACACCATGCCGACGCCTCGCAGCCGGTATTGATCGAGCGCTGCTATCGGCTGTTGAATGAGCGCTCGGCGCCTGACCGCCTGGCCCCCATGGTGGAGCCCTTGATCACCCACGACTGGCTGCGCCGCTATGCCGATTTCGATTTTACCTGCCAGGCCATTGCTGGCGTAGGCAGACGTCTGTCAGGACCCAATCGGTTGGCGGAGCTTGTCCCATGGCTGCACGAGGATTACGCTCAGTTGAAGAGCGATTTTGATGAACTCTGGCCCGCGCTTTTTGATGCGCTAGGTACCGAGCGTTGTTTCCCAACGCATACGAGTAGCAAGTGAAGGTGATCCAATGACAGGCGCGTTACGCGAGCGCTTTTGGGAGCGCTATACGCTGGAAGAACTGACCACGGCCGAGTGGGAGGCACTCTGCGATGGCTGCGGGCAGTGCTGCCTGTTGAAGCTGCATGATGAAGAAAGCCAGGAGCTGGCCGTGCTCAATGTGGCCTGTCGGCTGCTGGATACGCATAGTTGCCAATGCAGCGATTACGAAAATCGTTTTGACTTCGTCCCCGACTGTACTCAGCTGACCCCTGAGCTGGTGAAAGAATTCACCTGGTTGCCGCCCACCTGTGGCTACCGGCGTGTCGCCGAAGGGCGCAAGCTGGCCGGCTGGCACCCTTTACTCAGCAACGATGCCGAGCGAGTCCATCGCAAAGGGGTGAGTGTGCGAAGCTATGCCGTTTCTCAGGATGAGGTTCCCGAACACCGGCTGGAATCCCATATCATCGCCGTGCTACCCATGTAGCACCCCGCTTATGGGTAGCATGTGCATTCCCACCCCTGTTTGTTAAACGGCTGACTTGCGTGTTGGCTTATCCCAGATCGATAAAAATGCCTCTTTCGCTGGTTTTGCTGCCTGCGTTACCGCTTGCGCAGGCGATGGCGCTTTTGCTTTGCGGGGCTGGCGCGGTGTATCCCAAATGGTCGGGAAATGATCGTGATGTGGCATGGTATCTCCTTGAGGTTTTACAACCTTGGTCTGTAAGACTAAGGCATAATATGCCACATGATTCTGTTTTATGGAAATCTTTTCCATAAAAATCCCTTCCATCTAACGATCTTTCATAAAACGATCTATCAGGATTCGATCAATCCACCAAGCCTAGCGCCCAGAGAATAAAGGCATCCTGTCGAGCGGCATCGCGCCACGCCTTGAAACGACCGGAGGCGCCGCCGTGGCCACTACTCATATCGGTGTGTAGCAATACCGGCGCGTCGCCTTGCTGGAGTTGGCTGACCCGCGCATAGAATTTCGCCGGCTCCCAGTAGCTAACCCGGGTATCAAACCAGCTGCCTTCCAGCCACAACGCCGGGTAGCGTTGGGCCGTCACGTTGTCGATGGGCGAATAATGGCGGATACGTTCGGCCACCTGCGGGTCGACCGGGTTGCCCCATTCGCTGTATTCGGCGGTGGTCAACGGCAGCGACGGATTCTGCATGGTGCGTAGCACGTCGAGAAATGGCACCTCGAGGACACCGGCGCAAAACGACTCAGGGGCACGGTTGAGGCAGGTGCCCACCAGCAGGCCGCCCGCGCTTGCGCCACAGGCGACAATTCGCTGTGGATCGCTCAAGCCTTGCGCCACCAGGGCATCGCGGGCGGCTAGAAAGTCGTCAAAGCTGTGTTCCTTGTGGGCCATCTTGCCGTCCAGATACCAAGGCTCGCCACGCTCGCCGCCTCCACGTACGTGGGCCACAGCAAAGGCAACACCCCGCTCGAGCAGTTCCAGGCGGGCAATGGAAAACCACGGGTCGAGGGGTTCTCCGTAAGCACCATAGCCATATAACAGGGTGGGCAGCGGCTGGTTGGCCAGGTCGCTACGCGTAACGACCGAGACGGGAACACGCTGGCCGTCGGCACTGGTCGCCCAGATCCGCTGACTGACAAGCTGTTCCGGTGCCAGGCTGCCATGTACCGGCACGCGTTTGAGCAGTGTGCGCTCCCCGGTGGTCAGATCCAGGGCATACCAGCTGGGCGGACGGGTAAACGATTCTTCCCGCAGACGCAGCACCTGGGTATCGAAGTGGGGAGCGTCCTCAAGCAGCTGTGAGCACAGCGATTCGGGTTGGTCGAGGTAGTCGTCCCGGGTGATGTGCTGCTGCGGGTTGAGGTCCAGACGACGCAGTCGCACCTGCGCTCGATCATGATCGCGTTCAGCAAGCATCAGCCCCCAGGCGAAGGCATCTATGCCCTCCAGGGTAGCGTCTTCCCGCGCCGGGACGAGGGGCTGCCATGCAGGCAAGTCGCTATCCAGTGCCTCGATGGCTAACACGTCAAGCTGGAAATGGGCGCTGGCTTGATTATGCAGCCGATAAAATACGCCGGGACGATGGTCTATCGTATACTCAACGCCGGGTTGGCGAGTTTGAAGACAGCGGGGTGTATCGGTCGGCGTTCGGGCTGGCACCACGTGGACTTCACTGGTGTCTTTGGAGGCACTTTCAAGCACCAGCCACTCCCGGGAACGGGTTTTGCCCATGCCCAGCCAAAACTCCGGGTCGTCCTCGCGCAGCAATAACGTCGCTGGCTGGGAGTGCGGTGTGTGGTCAAGGCTGACGGGCAGGCACCAAATGCTGTCCGGGCGTTGGGTGTCGTCGAAGCGGGTAAACAGCAGCGAGGCATGGCCTGCGGTCTGGTCTTCTGCCCAGCAGATGCCGGGGCCGATGTCGCTGAGCAACTGAACCGGTTGGCCGTCGGGCAGGCGTTTTAGCCACAGGGTAAACCGCTCGTCTCCCTGAGTGTCGTCGGTCCAGGCCAGCCATGCTTCATCCGGTGACAGCGCCATGTCGCCCATTTCGTAGAATGGCTGCCCGGCGGCAAGGTCGGGTACCGCTAGAACGCATTCAGAGGCGTCGGGCTGGCCGTTGGGGTGACGCCACCAGCGGGGGTATTCCTCATCGGCGGCGGTTTCGCTCCAGAACGTAAAGTGGTCGAGCGTTGTCGGAAGGCTGGTGACCGCGAGTTCCCGCCGGCGCAGGTGGCTTTCATAAAGCGCGTCGGCAAGCGGTTCCAGCGGTTTGAACCATGCGGCATGCTGCTGGTTTGCCGCGGTCAGAAATTGGCTGACATCGGCGCTGTCACGCTGCTCTAGCCAGTGCCAGTGTGGATCATCCGCACGAAAATAGGCGCTGACCGGGTGGCTGTTGTTCAGGGCTGGCTGTGCTTTCATAAATTGATAGGTACCATAACGGGAAATCTACGTTGGGTGAGTACACCCTCATGAGGAGTATTATGCTGTTTGCAGATTCAATGTCACTGTTGTGGTTGAGTTATTACGGTCTGTCACTGGTCGTGGGCTTGGCCGTTTATTTTGCGTTCGCCTTTTTGCCCAGATTGCCGCGCCTAGTGCTGACATGGTGCATTGGCGGTGCGATGTGGGCGCCTGCACCCTTTCGGTTGCCCCTGGTGGAAGAGGGCGAGTTTTACACGGGGTGGGCGCCTTCCGCCATGGTTGCCGCTGTAGGGTTTTTAGAGAGCAACGGTGGCGCACTGCGTAATGGCCTTTTGTGCTTGGTGCTTGGTATGGCAATTGGTGGCGTTGTAGGCGTTGCACTATGGTGGCGTGGGCGCAACAAGGCCGTCCTTGAGCCTGCGGCTGAAGAAAACACGGCCAGCGATCCCGAAGAAACACGCCGCCGTGAACCGGTGATCGGCTAAGCCTGGCAGGAGCACGTCGATGTGTGAGCTGTTGGGAATGAGTGCCAATGTGCCCACCGATATCTGTTTCAGCTTCGCTGGCTTCCTGCACCGGGGCGGCGGAACAGGGCCGCACCGCGACGGTTGGGGCATTGCCTTCTATGAAGAAGGGGGCTACCGGGAGTTTCGCGACCCCCATCCGTCGGTAGACTCGCCCATCGCACGACTGATCTGCGATTACCCGATCAAATCCAATGTCGTGATCAGTCACATTCGTCAGGCCAACGTCGGTGGGGTCACCTTGGCCAATACCCATCCGTTTACCCGTGAAATGTGGGGGCGGCCCTGGTGCTACGCCCACAATGGTCAGCTGAGCGACTGGCAGCCTTTACCGTTGGGCGTTTATACCCCCGTGGGTAGCACCGACAGCGAGCACGCTTTCTGCTGGCTGATGAGCCAGCTGAGGCGTGCCTTTCCAACCCCGCCGGACGAGCAGGCGCCGCTTTGGCAAACGCTACACGGTTTATGCGAGCGGCTGCGAACCTTGGGTGTCTTTAATCTACTGCTCTCTGACGGCACGTATCTCTATACCTACTGTTCAACTAAGCTTGCTCATATCACCCGTGCTGCGCCTTTTGGTGAGGCTGAATTGTCTGATGCCGAACTAACGGTCAACTTTGCCGAACATACCACGCCCAACGATATCGTGTCGGTGATTGCGACCGAACCACTGACCCATAATGAACACTGGTGCCGCATGCAGCCGGGGGAATTGCTGGTGTGGCGAGATGGATGCATTCAGGCGCGCTATTTAAGTCAGGCATGATGGGAGGTTAGGGCTAAAGTTGAAACGAAAGTTTCAATCGATCGTTTTACAGTGGTAGGTCAGTCGTATATCGTTGCGTTCTTCGCGACTCGACAACAACAAGGTCGGTGACGACATCGACATGGAAACTGGAGATTGCCCATGAGCGAACAAGCTGATGCCCCTATTCTTCGCGGTCCTGTGCTCGAGGGGTTAGAGCAGTACGGTGCCGTGACCGACGTTTTCCACACGGCCGTTGAACGTTTCAAAGACAAGCCGGCATTTAGCTGCATGGGCAAAACGCTCAGCTTTGCTGACCTTGACCGGTTATCGGCCAATTTTGCCGCCTGGTTACAGCATGAAACCGACCTGGTGCCCGGTGATCGGATCGCGATTCAACTGCCCAATGTGCTGCAGTTTCCGGTGGCGGTATTTGGTGCGCTGCGCGCGGGTCTGGTGGTGGTCAACACCAACCCGCTGTATACCGAGCGCGAAATGGCCCACCAGTTCAAGGATGCCAACGCCAAGGCGATTGTGATCCTGGCCAACATGGCGGATAAGCTCGAGCGCGTGCTCGATAAAACGGAGATCAAGCATGTGGTCGTGACGGAGCTTGCCGACCTGCACGACTTCCCCAAGCGGCTGCTGATCAACAGCGTGGTCAAGTACATCAAGAAAATGGTCCCGCGCTTTTCGTTACCTCAGTCGGTGCGTCTGCGCGATGCGTTGAATAAAGGGCAGGCCTTGAGTCACCGCGAAGTCACCCGAGACCAGGAGGACCTGGCCGCGCTTCAATATACCGGGGGGACCACCGGCATGCCCAAAGGGGCGATGCTGACCCACCGTAACCTTGTCGCCAACATGCTGCAGGCCCGACAGGCTATCGGTGGTAACCTGACCGATGGCAACGAACTGGTGATTGCGCCGTTGCCCGTGTATCACATTTACACCTTTACCGTGAACTGCCTGTTTCTGATGGAGACTGGCAACCATTCGGTATTGATCACCAACCCGCGTGATCTGGATGGCTTTATCAAGTCATTGAAGGGCATGCCGTTTACCGCCTTTATTGGTCTCAATACACTGTTCAATGCGCTGTGCAATCGCGAGGACTTCAAGCAGCTCGACTTCTCGAAACTGCACCTGACCATTTCTGGCGGTATGGCCTTGACGAAAACCTCCGCGAAGCGCTGGGAAGAGGTAACGGGGTGTCCCATCTCGGAAGGCTACGGACTGACGGAAACCTCGCCGATTGTCAGTTTCAATCCGTCGGATGCCATTCAGCTAGGCACGATTGGCAAACCGGTGGCAGGGACGGCGGTCAAAGTCGTCAATGCCGACGGTCAGGACCAGCCGCTGGGCGAGCCTGGCGAGCTGTGTGTGCAGGGCCCTCAGGTCATGAAGGGCTACTGGCAGCGTGAGGAAGAGACGCGCGCCTCCATCGATGCCGACGGCTGGTTCTATACCGGTGATATAGCCGTGCTCCAGGAAGACGGCTACATCCGTATTGTGGACCGCAAGAAAGACATGATTCTGGTCTCGGGATTCAATGTTTATCCAAACGAAGTGGAAGACGTCGTGGCCGGACATCCCGATGTGGTCGAGTCAGCCGCGGTAGGCGTTGCCGATGAAGCGGCGGGAGAGGCCATCAAGCTGTTTGTGGTCAGCAAAAATCCCGAGCTGGATGCCGAAACGCTGCGTCGCTGGTGCAAGAGTGAACTTGCCGGTTACAAAGTGCCGAAGCACATCGAGTTTCGCGATGAGCTGCCGAAAACGAACGTCGGTAAGGTGCTGCGCCGTCAGCTTCGTGACGAAGATAACACCTCCGCTGACGCTTAATCGGTAGCGCGATTTATGCGCCAGCTAAGTGAACGCGTTACAATGATCTGCCCGCTCGGTTGAGCGGGCAGACTTTTTTATACGTGCCACCCTGCAAGTGCCCATAGGACCTGGATATATCGTGACCAACGACACGCCGCTCGCAACGACCTCCGATGCACAACGCCTCAAGACGCTCAAGTCCGCCGTGAACAACACGATGCGACGCGATGCCCAGCGTTTCGAGCGGCGGTTGGCCGGTTTGTCGCGTCGTCTGCAGGAGGGAAAGCCCATCGACCGGGGGTTGAACGAGCTGGAACCCGAGGTGGCGCGCGCGCAGCAGGTGCTTCACCAGCGAGAGAATCAATCGTTTAACTGGAACTACCCGAACGAATTGCCGGTGGTTGAACGCCGTGAGGATATTCTTGCGGCGCTGCGCGACCATCAGGTCGTTGTCGTCGCGGGGGAAACCGGATCGGGTAAAACCACCCAGTTACCCAAAATGTGCCTGGAGCTAGGCCTTGGTCGGCGTGGCCTGATAGGCCACACCCAGCCGCGGCGGCTTGCCGCGCGCAGTGTGGCCACCCGGCTTGCCGAGGAACTGGCGGTGCCGCTTGGCGAGCAGGTGGGGTATCAGGTCAGGTTTACCGACCAGAGCAACGAGAACACCCTGGTCAAGCTGATGACCGACGGGATCCTGCTGGCGGAAACCCAGCACGACCCGCTTTTGCTGCGCTACGACACCATCATTATCGATGAAGCCCACGAGCGCAGCCTCAACATCGATTTCCTGCTGGGCTATCTGAAACGTCTGCTCCCCAAGCGCCCGGACCTGTCGGTTATCATCACCTCGGCCACCATCGATGTGGCGCGATTTGCTGCCCATTTCGGCAGTGCCCAGCGCCCCGCCCCGACGGTTGAAGTCTCCGGCCGGGCTTATCCGGTTGAGGTGCATTACCGGCCACTGGTACGCGACGGCGAGGACGAAGAGGACCGAACCCTGCAAGAGGGTATCCTCCACGCGGTCGAGGAAATCGAGGGGCTGGAACGTGAAAAGGGCTGGCAGCACGGGCCACGCGATGTGCTGGTGTTCCTGCCCGGCGAGCGGGAAATTCGTGAAACGGCTGATACGCTGCGCCGCGCTGATTTGCGTGACTGTGAAGTACTGCCGCTGTACGCGCGGCTTTCCAACGCCGAGCAGAACCGGGTGTTCGCGCCGCACCGTGGGCGACGAATCGTGCTGGCGACCAACGTTGCCGAAACTTCGCTGACCGTCCCCGGCATCCGCTATGTGATCGACCCCGGGTTGGTGCGTATCAGCCGTTATAGCTACCGGTCGAAGATCCAGCGCTTGCCGGTCGAGCCGGTGAGCCAGGCCAGCGCCAACCAGCGCATGGGACGCTGTGGGCGGATTGCCGAAGGCGTGTGTATCCGTCTGTACGACGAGGACGATTTCCTGGCCCGTCCGGCGTTTACCGACCCAGAGATCCAGCGTACCAATCTTGCCTCGGTCATTTTATCCATGCTGGCCCTCAAACTGGGCGACATCGAAGACTTCCCGTTTGTCGACCCGCCCGACAGCCGCTTTATCAAAGACGGTTTCCGTCTGCTCTTTGAACTCGGGGCGGTGGACGAGCGCCAGCGGCTCACGGCGCTGGGTCGCAAGCTCGCGCGGTTGCCGATAGACCCCCGGCTGGCGCGTATGGTGCTGGCGGGTCACGAGCAGGGCAGCCTGCGCGATGTATTGGTCGTGGTCTCTGCACTGGCGATTCAGGATCCCCGCGACCGTCCGGCCGACAAACGCCAGGCCGCTGATCAGGCCCACCAGCGCTGGCATGATCCCGACTCGGATTTCGTGGCGCTGCTGAACCTTTGGCACGGCATCGACAATGCCCGAGAGGCGCTGTCGGGCAATCAATTGCGTCGCTGGTGTCGGGACCACTACATCAATTACCTGCGCGTACGCGAGTGGCACGATACCTTCCGCCAGTTGCGTCAGTTGCTGCGCGATATGGACATCGAGGTGCCAGCGCCGACGCCCGCCCCGGCAGATGAAAACGAAGAGCAGGCCCGACAGGCGCGGCGTAAAACCTCCGGCCCGCTACACAAGGCCTTGCTGACCGGATTGCTCTCCAACCTGGGTACGCTGCTGGAAAATCGCGAGTATTTAGGTGCGCGTAACCGTAAGTTCATGATTCATCCAGGCTCGGGGTTGGCCAAAAAAACGCCCAAATGGTTGATGGCCTTCGAGCTGGTGGAAACCTCCAAGCTGTTTGCGCGCACCGTGGCAAAGATTGACCCCCAATGGATTGAGCCGCTGGCGTCACATCTGGTCAAGCGCAGCTACAGCGAGCCTCACTGGGAAATGAAGCGTGCCCAGGTAGTGGCATTCGAGCAGGTGACCCTGTTTGGTTTGCCCATTGTGACCCGGCGCCGTGTGCATTACGGTCCGATCGCCCCGGCCGAGTCGCGGGAGCTGTTCATTCGCCGCGCGCTGGTAGAGGGCGAGTTCCACACCAAGGGCGAGTTTTTTGCCCACAACCGGGCGCTGATTGAAGAAGTCGAATCGCTGGAAGACCGTGCCCGTCGTCGCGACATCCTGGTCGACGAAGACACCTTGTTTGCGTTTTACGACGAGCGGCTCCCCAGTGACATCGTCAACGGCAAGGGGTTTGAACACTGGCGCAAGCAGGCCGAACAGCAGGAACCAGAGCTGCTCAAGTTCGATATCGAAGCGCTCAAGGCTCGCGACGCCGAGGACGTCACAAAGGCGCAGTACCCTGATCATCTGACCCTTTCGGGGGTTGCCTACCCGTTGAGCTATCATTTTGACCCCGACGCGGAGGACGATGGCGTCACCTTGACCGTCCCCGCGGCAATGCTGCCACAATTGCCAGAGCATGCCCTGGAGTGGCTGGTACCCGGCTTGCTGCGCGAGAAATGCATCGCCTTGATGAAAGCCCTGCCCAAGAGCATTCGCCGCCAGGTGGTGCCCATTCCTGACTGGGTCGACGCAGCACTGGAAACGCTGGTGCCAGATGAGCGGCCCTTGACCGAGGCCCTGGGCGAGTTCATTCGCCAGCGCACTGGGATACGTGTGCACCCGGACGATTGGCGCTTTGATACCTTGCCCGCTCACCTGATGATGAATATCCGGGTGGTGGATCATGATGGCGAGACGCTGGGGCAGGGCCGCTCCCTGCGGGCATTGGAAGCGACGTTTGAAGCGGCGGCCAAGGCCGGTGCTCAGGCACTGTCCGAGCAGGTCAGCGAAGCCCCGGATTTATCAGGCTTACCTGAGGAGCCCCTGCCCGATTCCCGCGTGACCACCCAGGCGGGTATTCGGGTTGAAGCCTACCCGGCATTGGTTAACGAGGCCGATACGTTTAAGGTAATGCTCTTTGACCATGCGGCAAAAGCCCAGGCGGCCCACCAAATGGGCGTGGCGCGTCTGGCGATGCAGCAATCTCCCGCCCAGGTCAAGGCGATCAAGGCACTGCCCGCGCTGGAAAAGTGCGCGTTGTTGTTCACCAATGTGGGTAGCAAGCAGGCGTTGATCGACGATGTGTTAGTGGCGGTGTTTACCCAAACGGTGGCACAAGCGCCAATCCCTCGCTCGGCCGCCGAGCTGAATGACCGCCTGGCAGCGGTCAAGGGCGACCTGGTACCCCACGCCGAGCAACTGCTTGGCCAGGTGGAAGCGGCGCTGAAAGGCCATTTGGCGGTCAGCAAGATACTGAAAGGTAAGCTGAACTTTGCGCTGGCGCTTGTCTACAGTGACGTGAAGGCACAAATGCAGCGGCTTGTTTACCCTGGCTTTATTACCCAGGCGGGGGAGTGGCTTTCAGAGTACCCGCGCTACACCGAGGCAGCATTGATCCGGTTGGAAAAAGCCGCCCGCGAGCGGGGGCGCGATCAAATGCTGATGCAGGACATTCAGGCGATGGAGGAAAAATTCGATGCCCGTCGCGAAAACGAACGCCGTGGGCGCGTTGAAGACCCGTCGCTCGTCGAGTTTGGCTGGTGGTTGCAGGAACTTCGCGTCTCGTTATTTGCCCAGCAGTTGGGGACACGAATGCCCGTTTCGGTGAAGCGGCTCGAGAAACGTTGGCAAGAGATAATTAGCGTTTAGATGCGGGCTGGAAAAATGCGCGTGAAACGCACACAGTGATGATATTGGCGGCGGTTGAAGCTTCCTGGCGCAAGCAGCCGTGAAAAGGAGATGTACATGACACACGTGGTGATAACCGGTACGGGGCTTTATACACCGGAACACGCCATCGATAATGCGTCCTTGGTTGCCGCATTCAACGCCTGGGTGGATCAGGAAAATGACCGCCATGCAGAAGCCATTGAGCAGGGGCAGCGGGAACCGCTCGCTCACTCGAGTAGCGACTTCATTGAAAAAGCGTCAGGCATCAAGAGCCGCTACGTATTGAATGCCGATGGTATTCTTGACCCGGCGCGTATGCGTCCCAAACTGCCTCAGCGGCAAAACGACGAGCCTTCTATCCAATGTGACATGGCGCTGAGTGCCGCGCGTGAGGCATTAGCCAATGCGAAGGTGGATGCCGGGGATATTGAGCTTGTGATCGTTGCCTGCTCCAATCTCGAGCGCGCCTACCCAGCCGTGGCGGTTGAGCTTCAGCACGCGCTGGGTGCTGGCGGCTACGGTTTCGATATGAATGTGGCCTGCAGTTCGGCGACCTTCGCGATTGAAACCGCTGCCAACGCCATTGCATCGGGCAGCGTGAAGCGCGCGTTGATCGTGAATCCTGAAATATGCTCGGCACACCTCAATTTTACCGACCGTGACAGCCACTTTATTTTTGGTGATGCGTGTACCGCAATGGTGCTTGAAGACGCGGCGAGTGCGTCCGCCGACGAGACCTACGAGATACTGGGGACCCGGTTAGCGACGATGTATTCCAATGCCATCCGCAATAACGCCGGGTTTTTGAATCGCGTCACCGATAGTGACCCGCTAGCGGAAGATAAGCTGTTCGTTCAGGAAGGGCGCCGCGTTTTTCGCGAGGTATGTCCGATGGTCGCGTCGATGATCGCGCAGCATTTGGCATCGCTGGAGTTAAAGGGCAGCGATTTGAAGCGCCTCTGGCTGCACCAGGCAAACCGCCACATGAACGATATGATTGCGCGCAAAGTGCTCGGTTACGACCCCAGTGCGGAACAGGCGCCGATCATTCTTGATCGCTACGCGAATACCAGCTCAGCAGGGTCTATCATCGCGTTTCATTTACACCGTGAATCGCTGGAGGCGGGTGACATTGGCGTTATCTGCTCTTTCGGCGCGGGGTACAGTGCAGGCAGTGTGGTTGTCAGGCGCCGATGAGTCGCCTGCGGATACAAAGTGCAAAACAGAGGAACGCAGTATGCCTAGGGTAGGGACATGTCATTTGATGCGGCGGCGTGTATGGCGGGCCGCCTTGGCCTCGACGATGGTGGTGGCGCTTGGCGGTTGTGCCAGCACCGGTTCAACCGGTTCGGAAGCCTCGCAGGCGTCCAGTCCGGATGACCCCTGGGAGGGCTTTAACCGGAAAGTGTTTGTCTTCAATGACGTACTTGATCGTTATGCGTTAAAACCCGTTGCCTCGGGGTATCGCACTATTACCCCTGAGCCACTACAGTTGGGAGTGGGTAATTTCTTCAGCAATCTGGGCGAGCTTCGCACCACGGTGAACAGTCTGCTCCAGGGCAAACCAGCCAATGCCGGGCGTTCGACATCACGGTTTTTGGTCAACACCACCATGGGGATTGGCGGACTCTTCGATATTGCCTCACGCATGGATATCGACTCAGACGAGGAAGACTTTGGCCAAACCCTGGCGACATGGGGATGGGAAGACTCGCGCTATCTGGTGCTGCCACTGCTCGGGCCTAGCACGCTGCGTGACACATCGGGACTGCCAGCCGATATGGCAGCCTATCCGGTCACCTACGTCGACGACGATGCGGTGCGAGCGGGGCTGACGGCACTCAATATCGTGGATACACGAGCCGGCCTGCTGGATCAGGAAGAGTTGATCCAGGGTGACCGTTACCGGTTTATTCGCGACGCCTATCTCCAGCGTCGTCAGTTTGAAATTAGCGACGGCGAACTCGGGGATGATCCGTTTTCTGCCGATGACTTTGAATTCGATGATGCCGACTTCGCCGACTGAGGCTTGCCATGGCGCATAAGCAGCTGATTGCGGTGATCGATGAACCCGGCACCGAGCGCGATGCGCTTGCCGAGGCGATTACCTGCGATGGTATGTGGGTATATGCAGCGGATAATATTGAGCATTTACCGGCCGAAACGGCCCTGATCGTGGCCCACGCCCGTGCGGTTCCCCGTCAGCAGTGGTCGCAGTTGACCCATCATTTGCCGACGGTGGTGGTGAGTGATTCGCGTCAGGATGCCGACTTGATAAAGGCGGTGGACGTTGGGCTGGTCGACTATATTGTCCACCCGCTGCGTCACGCTGAACTGCTGCGACGGATGATCCGCAAGGCGATCGAACTGGATGTGCTTGAGAAAGCCCGTGCCCGGGATCACGAGCGATTGGCCGAGCTCAACGAAAGTCTGGAAACCCACTTGGCATTGCTGCGCATGGACCAGCAGAGCGGGGGGCATATTCAGCGTCGCCTGCTGCCGCCGCGCCCCAAGGTCATCAACGGGGTTTACTATGACTACTGGTTCGCGCCATCGCTTTATTTGTCCGGGGATTTTCTCGACTATCAGCGCTACAATTCGCGTTACAGTGCCTTCTACTTTGCCGACGTATCAGGCCATGGGGCATCCTCGGCATTTGTCACGGTATTGTTAAAGTACCTTTGCAATCGCTGGCTAGGCGAATGGGATGGCATTCAGCCCGATAGACTGCCCAGCCAATGGCTGGCGGCGATGAACCGCGAGTTGCAAGGGACTGATATTGGTAAACACGCCACATTATTTGTTGGCGTTATTGACCATGAGGCGCATACTCTTCACTATTCGCTCGGGGCACAGTTACCGATGCCGTTATTAGTCTCGGGTGACCAGCTGACGCGGTTGCCGGGTGAAGGAATGCCGGTAGGACTGTTTCCCGATGTGGAGTACCCCGTTCTCAGTTGTGAACTGCCGGAAGACTTTCGGCTATGGCTGTGCTCGGATGGCGTATTGGAGTGCTTGCCGGGTGATTCGCTCGACACGCGGCTCAGGGAGCTTGAGCAACTCGTAAGCGTGAGTACCACGCTTGAACAGCTTTGTGATCGACTGACCAACAACAACGCGCTGTTAAGCAAACAGCGTGCTGGTGATGAGGACAGCCCCGATCGTGATGCTTTGCCCGACGACCTGACAATCATGATGGTGAGCGGATTTGGTCATGCTGACTGAAGAAGGTCGCATTAAAGCGGCGTTCGACTCTGGTGTTTTTGTTTTAAAATTGTGTGGCGATGTACGCTTGACACTCTGTGCCACCCTGGACACTCAGGCTCAGCGTCTGGCGGAAACGCCCGGATTGAGCGCTGTAATGATCGACCTGCGTGAAGCGACAAACGTTGACTCCACGGCGCTCGGTTTTCTTGCCAAGGTATCCCTGGCGGTAAAAGGGCGCCTGGAACAGCCGCCAACGATCATCGTGGATAATCAGGATGTGCGCCAGATGCTCGATGTCATGGGGTTTGCGCGTTTTTTCACCTTGATGGAAGCCCCGCTTCAGCCTACGGCAGACTTGAATAGCACCTTAGAGGAATTGCCCGAAGTGCCGGCGGATGAAGAGGGCCTGCGTGAGCGCATCCTGGAAGCCCACCGTATCCTCATGCGCATGAACGAGCATAACCGCGAACAGTTTCAGCCGTTGGTGGAAATGCTCGAGTCCCAAGAAACAACCCACCACTGACGGTTCGGCACGCTGGCCCCAGACGCGTATTACCACTCCAGATATCATCTCCTTGACGGCCTTAGCGTGATCATGGCCGACAATGCAGCCTAAAAGGCATATAATTAGCGGCCTACCTTTTGCTGCCAGGGTGACTGCGGCCACCCTAAGGAGAGACATGGAACTCAATCCCCGGCGCGTCGCTATTCTGGTGGCCGCCAACACGGCCTTGGCGCCCTTCGCCATTGATGCCTATTTACCGGCCATGGCGGCCATTGCCGATACCATCAATGCGAGTATTCATCGTACCGAGCTTTCGATTAGCGTCTTCCTGTTCGGCTTTGCGCTGGGGCAGCTGTGTTTCGGCCCCATGTCTGACCGACTAGGGCGTAAGCCGGTGCTGATGAGCGGCCTGGTCGTGTTTCTATGCGCAAGCTTGATGATTATGACCGCTGACAGCCTTACCTCTCTGCTTGTTTGGCGGTTTGTACAGGCCTTAGGCGGCGGGGCCTGCGTGGTCAATTCGGCAGCGATTGTGCGCGACTGTTTCAGCGGCCGCGAAGCCGCCAGAGTGATGTCGACCATGGCCATGATCATGATGCTCGCGCCCCTGGTCGCCCCGGCGGTGGGGAGCCTGCTGCTGCACATGGCGGACTGGTGGCTGATCTTTGTGTTTCTCGCCGTGTATGCGGGGTTTCTTCTCTGGCTGCTGGGAACAAGGCTGCCTGAAACCCGCGATATGTCGCTGCCCGCAGCGTCACCGCGCCAAGTGATTCGCAACTATGCCAGTGTGCTGCGCCATCGCGAGGGGATGGGATATATCTGCGCCGTGGCGGCGTCGTTCGCGGGGCTGTTTGCCTTTGTGACAGCGTCGCCGTTTCTTTACCTGGACTATTTCTCGCTGAGCCCGGGTGTGTACCCATTCGTGTTTGGTGTCAACGTGGTCATGATCGCCGGGTCGAACCGGGTCAACATCTATCTATTGCGTAAACGCACGCCCCAGCAAAATCTACGCCTGGGGCTGGCGGTTCAACTGATCGCCGCATTGGGCCTGGTGACCGCCACAGCCCTCAATATTGCTTCATTGGGTGTTGTCGTCCCGTTGGTCATGTTGTTTACCGGCATGATTGGCCTGATTACGCCCAATGCCATTTCCTCATTGCTGGATCATTTCGGTCATATCAGTGCCACCGCCACTGCCCTGTTAGGCGGTATTCAATTTAGCTGTGGCGCCCTGGCGGGGGCCATGGTGGGCCTGTTTGAAGTCGAGCACCTCTGGCCGATGGTATTGACCATGCTGGCGGCAGCTCTGTTGGGTAACGTTGGTGTGCGCCTGCTGACGCCAGCGGCAACGGATGGGCGCTCGGCATGATCGCAGATGTTGCGGCATGGCTGGATATGTCGCTGAGCACCTGGGTGGGGTGCGCGCTGACCCTGGCATTAGGCGCTTTTGTGCAGCGTGCCACCGGCTTTGGCTTGGCGGTTATTGGGGCACCGCTGTTGTTGATGATCGAGCCGCGCCTGGTGCCTGTGGTGCTGGTGCTGTTCGGGTTTACCGTGTCCTTGATGATGTTCCGCCATTACCGGCATGAGGTGCGCCTGGGGGCACTGGCCATGGCGCTGGTGGGACGTTTGCCGGGCAATGCGTTGGGGATCTGGCTGCTGATCGCGGCGCCCATGGTGATATTGGAAAAGTTGATTGCTGCCATCGTGCTGTTTGCGGTATTCGTCACGCTATGCCGCGTGCGACTGCCGGTTAATCGTTTGTCGCTATTTGGCGCGGGGGTGTTCTCAGGGATTTTCGGTACTGTCGCTGCCATCGGCGGGCCGCCAATGGTGCTGCTGATGCATGGATTTGCCCCGGATCGTCTACGCGGTAATCTGGCTGCTTTCTTTATCATCACCTCGATGCTGACGCTCGCTACGCTGGCGTTGGCAGGGCAGGTGCGGGCATGGCATCTGGGCGTGGCGGCAACGCTATTGCCTGGGGTGCTGCTGGGGAATGCGCTGGCCGATGCGGTGGCGCACCGCATTGACCGGCAATGGCTTCAGGCGGCGTCCCTTGCGCTGTGTACCCTGGCCGCCGTGGGGCTTTTGTTGTAATACATCATGGCGTTGCGAGCCGAGGTGAGAAATCTTTAAAAAATTTATTTTGTGACGTTGCTTGTCATGAAGCTGTCATCGAAGCGATGCAAAGTGTGCCTTGCGAAGGCAAGATCCCTAACAGCTTCAGGAGTAATTCGCATGAACCGTATTCTCAAAACTACCGTGCTCGCAGCAGCTGTGATGAGCGTGGCAGGTGTTGCACAAGCCCGTGACCAAATCCGCATTGTTGGTTCCAGCACGGTGTATCCGTTTGCCAGCTATGTGACTGAAGAGTTTGGCGCGGTGACCAACTACCCCACACCGGTGATCGAGTCTACGGGTTCAGGTGGTGGTTTGCGTCTGTTCTGCAACGGTGTTGGCGAGGGCACGCCGGACATCACCAACGCATCGCGCCGCATGAAGCCGTCTGAGTTCGAACGCTGTGCAGAAAACGGCGTGACCGATATCACCGAGGCCAAGATTGGCTCCGACGGTATCGTATTGGGTCAGTCCAACGAAAATGATGTGGTTGAACTCACCCTCGAGCACATCTTCATGGCGGTGGCAGCGCAGGTGCCCCAGGACGGCGAGCTGGTAGACAATCCCTACACCAACTGGAGCGAGATCGATTCCTCTCTGCCGGATCGCGAGATCTCCATTTACGGACCGCCCACTACCTCGGGTACTCGTGATGCCTTCGAAGAGCTGGTGATGGAAACCGCTTCTGAAGACATGGACGTCTACGGCGAAGCCTACACCGATATCCGTTCTGACGGTGTTTACATCGACGCCGGTGAGAACGACAACCTGATCGTTCAGCGTCTGCAGGAAGACACCGGTGCCTTCGGTATCTTCGGCTACTCCTTCCTGGAAGAGAACACCAACACGCTGAATGCGGCAACGATCGAAGGTGTTGAGCCGGAGCCCGAAGCCATCAGCTCTGGTGACTATCCGGTTGCCCGTTCACTGTGGTTCTACGTCAAGAACCAGCACGCTGACGAAGTGCCGCCCATGTACGAATACGTTGATATGTTCATGGATGAGCAGATGATCGGCGACGGTGGCTACCTGCGTGATATCGGCCTGATCGTGCTGCCGGAAGAAGAGCGTGCAGAGTGGCGTCAGCAAGTGGCAGACCGCGCTCAGCTGGAACTCTCTGATCTTCAATAAATAACAGGGATAACGCCCGATAATAAGGCAATGGCCGACAGCGGAAGCTGTCGGCCTTTTGCTTTGCGATTGTCGCTGAAACGCCAGCTTTTGAATTGGGCGTCTGTCACATTGCTGTAATGTTTTTGCTGCAAAGTACTCACCAAACCGATTTCATCAGGAACGCGAGAGAGATTAGATGCAAACCAACCAGCTATTTTTACTCTTTTGCACTGTGCTCTTGCTGCTGGGGCTAGTGGCCTTTTTTATTGGCCGCTCAAAGGCTGCTCGTGTGCGCAGCGCTGGTGGCAGTATGTTTGCCCAACCCGACCAGTATGCCTGGTTTGCCGTGCTCTCCACCGCAGGCCCCGCCATATTGGTGGGTGCGGTGGGTGCGTTGATCATGCTGCTGTTGGGCGCAGACATCCCCACGTTTTATCTTCTCGCTGCAAGCCTTGTGGTTGCCGCTGCCGGGCTGGTGGTGGGAATATCGCAAGTGCGCCCCAATTTTCACGCCCGCCAAGCGATCGAACGTGCAATTCGAATGGCGCTGGCGTCGGCGGCGTTGATTTCTATTTTTACGACCTTCGGGATTCTGTTCTCAATCATTTCCGAGGCCATTCGCTTTTTCCAGATGCATAGCTTCTGGGAGTTCATAACCGGCACGACCTGGAGCCCGGGCGACAGCTTCCTGGCAGCGGCCGGTCGCGGCGACGGAGGTGGCGCCCAGTTCGGCTCTGTACCGCTTTTTGCCGGTACCTTCATGATTACCGCTATCGCCATGCTGGTGGCGGTCCCCATCGGATTGCTCTCGGCGATTTACATGTCCGAGTATGCACCACAGAAAGTACGTGCCGTTGCGAAGCCGGTTCTCGAGATACTGGCCGGTATTCCGACCGTCGTGTACGGCTTCTTTGCGGCCATTACCGTGGCGCCCATCATCGTCAATATCGCCGGCTTTTTTGGCCTGGATGCTTCCTATAACAATGCGCTGGCGCCCGGCATCGTTATGGGCATCATGATCATTCCGTTCATTTCCTCGCTTTCCGATGACGTGATCAATTCGGTACCCGATACCATGCGCCAGGGGTCACTGGCGCTGGGCATGACCAAGGGTGAAACCATTCGCGACGTGGTGATCCCGGCGGCGTTACCCGGGATCATTTCTGCCTCGCTGTTGGGGGTTTCACGGGCAATGGGGGAAACCATGATTGTGGTAATGGCGGCGGGTATGCGCCCCAACTTGACCGCCAACCCACTGGAAGACATGACCACCGTGACCGTGCGCATCGTGGCCGCGCTGACCGGGGATCAAGAGTTTGCAAGCGCTGAAACCCTGTCTGCTTTTGCGCTTGGCCTGGTACTGTTTGGCGTCACGCTGACGCTCAACCTGGTCTCGGTGCTGATGATCCGCCGCTTCCGTGAAAAATACCGCGTGAATAACCTGTAACGCCGAGGAACTGATTCGATGAGCCACTCTTTTGATGACATCAGCCAGCAGCTCAAGCGGCGTCACCGCAAGTCCGCTCGTTTAAAGTGGATTTCCATGGGCGCACTTGGCTTGGCAGGCCTATTTCTGCTGCTGTTTTTCACCGATATGCTCAATAAGGGCCTGCCCGCCTTTCAGCAAGCGTATATTAACACGGAGATAAACTACACCGAGGAGTCGGCCAGCGACGCACGTCAGGCCATCGCGGATGACCTGGTGCCGTTCGTCAGCCGTACCGAGATTCGAAGCATCCCGCTGCAAATGCGTAATAACGAAGATTTGCTAGGAACGTCCGAGCAGCGGTGGCTGTTGGCCAACGGCGAGGTCGACCAATACCTCAAGGGGAATCGTAATAGTCTGAGCGAAGAAGAACGTGCGGCCATTGATGAACGTGTAGAGTCGGGACAGGTAGAGCTGGCCTTCAACCGCACCTTCTTTACCGAAGGGGACTCCAAGACCTCCGAGAGTGCCGGTATATTGGCTGCCGTCGTAGGTACCGTCATGACCATGATCGTTACCCTGGCGATTTCTTTTCCGATTGGCGTGATGACGGCGGTGTATCTGGAAGAGTTCGCACCGGACAACCGGATTACCCAGGCCATTGAAATCAACATCAATAACCTGGCCGCGATTCCCTCGATCCTGTTTGGTTTGTTGGGGTTGGCGATTTTCATCAACTTCTTTGGCGTGCCACGGTCTTCTCCGCTGGCGGGTGGTATGACCTTGGCGCTGATGACATTGCCGGTCATCATTATCTCGACGCGTGCGGCGCTGCGTAGCGTACCGGATTCGATTCGGCATGCGGCGTTTGGCGTTGGCTGTTCGCGCTGGCAGGTGGTGCGCGATCACGTATTACCACTGGCAATGCCGGGTATCATGACCGGTTCGATCATTGGTCTGGCGCAAGCCATGGGGGAGACGGCGCCGTTGATCATCGTGGGAATGGTGGCGTTTATCCCCGATGTGGGCGCCTCCTTTACAGAGGCAGCTACCGTGATGCCCGCGCAAATCTTTACCTGGGCCGGTGAGCCTGAGCCCGCGTTTGTGGAAAAAACCGCCGGGGGTATTCTGGTTCTTCTGGCAGTGCTCATCTCCCTCAACGCCTTCGCCGTGTTACTGCGCAAGAAATTTGAGCGTCGCTGGTAATCCAGCACGTTAAAAAGGATATCGTTATGAATAGCCAAGCACCCGTAATGTCTGAGCAAGACACGCCAAGCGTCGGTCAGCCCTACACGCGCAATGAACAGGCGTGCCATGACCTGAGTATCCGCGTCCGCGACCTGAACCTCTGGTACGGCAAGAACCAGGCGCTGAAAAACCTCAATATTGACCTGTTCCAGAAAAATGTGACGGCCCTCATCGGGCCTTCCGGCTGCGGCAAGTCGACGTTCCTGCGCTGTCTGAACCGTATGAACGACCTGATTCCCAGCGTGCGCACCGAAGGGCTGGTGGAGATGGACGGCCACGACGTCAACGAGTCCAAAATGGACGAAGTGGCGCTGCGTCGGCGCGTGGGCATGGTGTTCCAGAAACCCAATCCATTTCCCAAGTCAATCTTTGAAAATGTCGCTTACGCACCGCGCATGCACGATATGGTCAGCCGTAAAGCCGAACAGGACGAGCTGGTTGAAAAAGCATTGCGTGATGCAGGTCTCTGGGAAGAGGTGAAAGACAAGCTTCAGGAGCCGGGTACGTCGCTCTCCGGTGGTCAGCAGCAGCGGTTGTGCATTGCCCGGGCAATTGCCGTGCAACCTGACGTCATCTTGATGGATGAGCCGACATCGGCCCTTGACCCGATTTCCACGGCGACCATCGAGGACCTGATGGACCGCCTGAAAGAGAAATTCACCATCGTGACGGTCACGCACAATATGCAGCAGGCGGCGCGGGTGGCTGACTACACGGCGTTTTTCCATCTGGGGGAAATCATCGAGTACAACGATACCAAGGTAATGTTCTCCACCCCCGCCAAGAAAAAAACCGAAGATTATATTTCCGGACGCTATGGCTAGGTAACACTCATTTCTCAGGCCCACCGCCACCGCGGTGGGCCTGTTAAAGGGTGTGTTTTTTTAACGCTATATATATGATTTTCCGTATATGGGTATTATGCTTTTGCGCAACAAAACGCTTAGGAGGCTACCATGGCACTACGTATCGGTATCAACGGGTTCGGCCGCATTGGCCGGCTCACGCTGCGAAGTTTGTGGCCACGGGTAGAAGCGGGTGAAGTGGAGCTGGCCCACATTAACGATCCTGGTGGTGATGCAGCGACCTTCGCCCACCTGCTCGAGTTTGATTCCGTGCATGGCCACTGGTCACCGGGCGCAGGGATATCCGCTAACCAGGAGGCCATCGTGATCGACGGCGATGCGATCCCATTCAGCGCCAACAAGCAGATCGTGGATAGCGACTGGTCCGGTTGCGAGGTGGTTATCGAGTGTTCGGGCGTGATGAAAAATACTGCCCAGCTTCAACCGTATCTTGATCAGGATGTTGCCCGGGTGGTGGTGAGTGCGCCTCTGAAAGACGAGGGTGCGTTGAACGTGGTTGTCGGCGTCAATGACCACCTTTACGACCCCATTCAGCACAAGATTGTCACTGCCGCCAGTTGTACCACCAACTGCCTGGCACCGGTGGTCAAGGTTATCCAGGAAAGCTTCGGAATCCGCCATGGCTCCATGACCACCGTGCACGACATCACCAATACACAGACGATCCTGGATGCCCCGCATAAGGACCTGCGGCGTGCCCGCGCATGCGGTATGAGCTTGATTCCCACCACGACCGGTTCTGCTAAAGCCATTACGGCGATCTTTCCTGAGCTGGAAGGCAAACTTAATGGCCATGCCGTGCGCGTGCCGCTGGCCAACGCGTCGCTCACCGATATGGTCTTCGAGCTGGAGCGCGAGGTCACTGCCGAGGAAGTCAACCAGGCATTGAAGCATGCCGCTGAAGGCACGCTTGCCAGCATTCTGGGCTATGAAGAACGCCCGCTGGTGTCGATCGATTACCGTACCGACCCGCGCAGTTCGGTTATCGATGCGCTTTCCACCATGGTGATCAACGGTACACAGCTCAAACTCTACGCCTGGTACGACAATGAGTGGGGCTATGCCAACCGTACCGCCGAGCTGGCCCTGAAGGTAGGTGGCGAGCAGGTGGAACGTGGCTGAATCTGCGTTGTTGAAGATGCGGGCCCGTGTAAAGGCACTGCCGTTTGAAGTGCGCCAGTACATGCTGATAACGGGCAATTACTGGGCCTTCACGATTACCGATGGCGCGCTGCGCATGCTGGTGGTGATGCACTTCCACCAGCTGGGCTACTCGCCGTTGGAAATCGCCATGCTGTTTCTCTTCTATGAAGCCTTTGGTGTGGTGACGAACCTGGTAGGCGGCTGGCTGGGGGCGCGCCTGGGCCTCAATCGCACCATGAACGTCGGGCTTGGGCTACAGATTATTGCGCTCGCCATGTTGATGGTGCCTGCCAGCTTGCTGACCGTCGCCTGGGTCATGGCGGCTCAGGCGCTTTCCGGGATCGCCAAAGACCTCAACAAGATGAGCGCCAAAAGTGCCGTGAAAGTGCTGGTACCTAAAGAGAGTGCCAACGCCAACAGCTCGCTCTACCGCTGGGTCGCCATGCTCACCGGCTCTAAAAATGCCCTGAAAGGTTTGGGCTTTTTCGTCGGCGGCCTGTTGCTGACGTTGATTGGCTTTCGCGGTGCCGTGGTGGTCATGGCCGTCATGTTGGGCGTGGTGCTGCTGCTCTCCCTATGGCGCTTGAGGGCGGATCTGGGACGTCAAAAGGTAAAGCCCAAGTTTTCCGAAATCTTCTCGAAATCACGTGCCATCAACGTGCTGTCAGCGGCGCGGTTCTGTCTGTTCGCATCGCGGGATGTGTGGTTTGTGGTGGCGCTACCGGTATTTTTATATGACCAGCATGGCTGGACCCACTGGACAGTGGGCGGTTTGCTGGCGGTATGGATTATTGGCTACGGCGGTGTGCAAACCCAGGCGCCCAAGCTCACGCGACTGATCAAGGGCGATGCGCGCGCCCTTACCGCAGGCTGGGCAGCGGCATTGGCGGTGCTGGCGATCATGTTGGCCATGCTGCCCTTGGCGCAGGTCGGTTGGCTGGTCGTCGGCTTACTGGCATTTGGCGTGCTGTTTGCAATTAACTCCAGCTGGCACAGCTATCTGATTGTGCATTACGCGCGTGCCGACGGCGTTTCCATGGACGTCGGTTTTTACTATATGGCCAATGCCATGGGACGGTTGGTTGGCACGCTGCTATCCGGCTGGCTGTATATGGCCTATGGGCTGAGTGCCTGCCTGTGGGTCGCCGCTGCGCTGGTGGCTTCCAGCGCGGTGATGGCGCTGGCGTTGCCTAAGCAAGTGGCATAGCAAACCATGTTTTCTCGCTTTATGGCGTTATGAAGCGTTGGCGCGTCTTATTGGCGATTCTTACCAGTGCCAGCATCAACGGCACTTCGACCAATACGCCGACGACCGTTGCCAGTGCCGCGCCTGACTGCATGCCAAACAGCGCAATGGCGGCCGCGACCGCGAGTTCAAAAAAGTTGCTGGCGCCAATCATCGCGCCGGGAGCGGCAATGTTGTGGGGGACGCGCCAGGCTTTCGCCCAACCGTAGGCGATAAAGAAGATCAGGAAGGTCTGAATAATCAGCGGAATGGCAATGAGCACAATATGCAGCGGATTGTTCAGAATCACCTCGCCCTGGAAGGCAAACAGCAGCACCAGGGTAATGATCAAGCCAACCGGGGTGATCGGGCCAACGCGCTTCATGAAGACATAGTCGTACCACTCGGCACCGTGTTTTTTAATCAAGCTCTGCCGCGTGATATAGCCTGCTGCCAGGGGAATCACGATATACAGCACGACCGATAGGGCGACGGTGTTCCAGGGCACCTGAATATTAGAGATCCCCAGCAGGAAGACCACGATGGGGGCAAAGGCGAACAGCATGATCAGGTCGTTGAGAGCTACCTGCACCAGGGTATAAGCCGCGTCCCCTCTGGTAAGATAGCTCCATACAAACACCATGGCGGTACACGGTGCGGCGCCCAGCAGAATGGCACCCGCCAGATACTGGCTGGCCAGCGCTTCAGGGATAAATGGCTGAAAGATCACCATGAAAAACAGCCACGCAATGGCAAACATGGAGAAGGGCTTGATCAGCCAATTGACGGCCGTGGTGATGGTTAGCCCTTTGGGTTGGCGGCGAACCCCGGCGATGGCGGTGAAGTCAATTTGCGCCATCATGGGAAAAATCATGGCCCAGATGAGTACCGCGATAGGGATGGAGACCTGGGCTACCTCAAGGCGTGAAAGCGTTTCCGGTATCGCCGGGGCAAGCTGCCCGAGCAAGATGCCTGCCACAATGGCAAGCGCGACCCATACCGAGAGAAAGCGCTCGAATAAACCCATGCCCTCGGCGGTGGAGGGCGATGACGTATCCTGCTTTGCTGACATGAAAAGCTCCTGATCAAATAGCGCGCTGGTTAACCCGCTTGGAGAGTTCTTCGGCGCTTTCCTTGCGCTCTGAATAACGGTCGGTGAGCAGCGCACTGCGGTCCCGCACGAGTAGCGTAAACTTCACCAGTTCTTCCATGACATCCACGATACGGTCGTAGAAAGGGGAGGCTTTCATACGGTCGTTATCATCAAACTCCATGAAGGCTTTGGGCACTGATGACTGGTTGGGGATCGTCAGCATGCGCATCCAGCGGCCCAGAATACGCAGCTGGTTGACGGTGTTGAAGGACTGCGAACCGCCGCATACCTGCATTACCGCCAATGTCTTGCCCTGGGTCGGACGCACGCCACCCAATGCAAGCGGGATCCAGTCAATCTGCGCTTTCATGATGCCGGTCATCGCGCCGTGGCGTTCGGGAGAGCACCACACCATGCCTTCTGACCATTGGGCCAATTGGCGCAGCTCTTCAACTTTGAAGTGGCTGGCGTCCTCGGTATCCGGCAGCGGCAATCCTCTGGAGTCAAAAATTCTTGTTTCAGCGCCCATGGCGTTGAGCAGGCGAGCGGCTTCCTCCGTTGCCAAACGGCTAAACGAACGTTCACGAAGGGAGCCATAAAGCAGCAGAATCTTAGGTGCTTGGGTATTACCTGCCGTTAGACCCAGGCCCTCGGGGTTGGGTACTTCAAAGAGGTTCGCGTCCAGGTTGGGTAAATCGTCCAGCGGGGTCATGTAAGCGGTTTCCTTATTGATGTCGTGTCGAAAAGCACTCCCTTTATGATATATGTTTTTCCATATATTTCTACCGGCGTCGCTATCGCTGCAACAATGTCGTCATGATGGCTGGGTAATGTGTTGCTAAATCACTAGATAAGAGGTCGTTTATTTATGTCAAAGCGCCGCGTGCTATTCCTGTGTAACGCCAATTCGGCACGTTCGCTAATGGGCGAAGTGCTGCTTCGTCACATGGCCGGTGACCGCTTTGATGCGTTCAGCGCGGGCACTGAGCCGGATGAACCCCATGCACTGACGCTTGAAGCGCTCGCCAAGCAGGGGCTTTCCATTGAAGGGCTGCACAGCAAGTCATTGGATGAGTTTGAAAACGAAAGCTTTGATTACGTCATTGTGCTGTGTGACAAAGCCCAACAGGCTTGCCGTGAATGGCAAGGGGCAGCGGGTGAAAAGCTGTTTTGGGATATTCGCGACCCGCGTTTGATCAGCAAGCTGGACGCTTACGAACAGGCACTTCAAGAGATTCGGCGCCGTATGCAGCTATGGCTCTTGCTACCCGAGTCCCAAAAACAACTTTGAATGAGGCGGGTCGTGATGAAGCTTGTTAATCACCTAAGCGTCAAAATGAGCTGGATGCTGGTTTTGGCGGCGTTTAGCGGTTTGATCCTCCTTATCGGAGCGCTTGGATTATTTGCCAACCAGTTTGGGCGGGATGCCTTCACGTCATTACATCAGCGCGATATGGCACAAATCAGTGAGCTCAACAGCGCTTATAGTGAGTTGCTGCGTGCTCGTATCCAGATGAATCGTGCCGCGGAGCTCATTCGAACCCCTTCTTTTGATCGTCCCGAGCCGTTGCTGGAAGAGGCACACCAGTTGCTTGAATCGGCGAAAGCGCATTTTTCACAATTTAAATCGAGTCGTATTGCGCCGAGCCAACAGGCCCTGGTTGATCAGTTAACAAATGATTTTCAATCCTTTGTTAACAACAATCTCAGCCTGCAAATGATGATGCTTGATGAGCGTGATGTGTCCGGCTTTCTGTCGGGTGAGTCGCGGGTGGATGAGAGCAGTGAGCATTTTGTAGAGAGTGTCGAAGCTTTTTTCGAAGCATCCGCTCAACGGGGTAATGGATTGTTGGCACGCTTCGATCAAGTGTCTTCATTGCTCTTCTGGGGCGTGGTAGCGGTACTCATCGCGGCACTGGTAGTGGTGGGCTTTGTCGTTTGGGGCGTGCGCAGGAATGTGCTTGGCCCATTAAAAAATATCAGAGGGCACTTTCAGCGCATTGCCAAAGGTGACCTGTCTGCTCCAGTAAACGCGCATTCGAACAATGAGATTGGGCAACTGTTCAGCGAGCTTGCCAGCATGCAGGACTCACTGACAGCGACGGTCAACCGCCTTGCTGCCAGCAGTCAGCAGGTATATAGCAACAGCCAGGAGATGACAGAACAGAATGAGCGATTGACCAGCCAAACGGATACGCAAGTCTCTGCATTGCAGCAAATTGCGGCGAGTCTGGAGCAGCTAACCGCGACGGTTAATCAAAACGCGGAAAACGCAGACCATGTCAGTCAGTCGACAACAGATGTCTCCCAGAAAGCAAAAGAGGGTGACGAAGTCATTTCCCAGCTTGTCGCGACGATGGAAGCCATCAATGATCACTCTGAGGAGATTCAAAGCATCATCAAGATGATAGAAAGCATCGCTTTTCAGACCAATATCTTGGCGCTGAATGCCTCCGTAGAAGCGGCGCGTGCCGGTGAGCACGGGCGCGGGTTCGCGGTGGTTGCCAGTGAGGTGCGTGCTTTGGCAACGCGTAGTGCTAATGCGGCCAGTGAGATCAGAACACGTATCGAGGCATCAAGTAATAGTGTTCAGCAAGGTAGCGTACTATCCCAACAGGCCGGTGAGCGAACTCGCGCTATCATGCATGCCGCCAGCTACGTAGATGGGTTAATGACGCAAATAGCGCATGCGTCCGAGGAGCAGCGGCGAGGGATTGAAGAAGTCAATCAAGCGGTTGGCAATATCGAAACCACCACGCAAGATACCATGCGACTGGTCAATAAAGCGGCTCAATATTCTTCAGAGCTGTCAGAAGAAGCTTCGCAAATGCGCGAATACGCCGGCCAGTTCAAGGTGACCGGCGAGATAGTGACGTCGGGTGTAGAAAAAGAGACGCCAATGTCTGATCCACAAGAGGAAAGTTCGGAAGCGCTTACCGATTCATCAAGTGGCCGGGATCGGGTTTCGTCACACGAAGTGTTGGCGCTGACCTAGGGGGGCCAGCGCAGTGAAATGATCATGCGCTGGGGGCGGTGGCTAATCCATCAACTCGACGGCGACGGCCGTGGCTTCGCCGCCGCCGATGCACAGGCTTGCAATACCGCGCTTGCCGCCTTTGGTGCGCAGCGCGTGGATTAACGTCGCGATAACGCGTGAGCCGGTTGAGCCGATCGGGTGGCCCTGGGCGCAGGCGCCGCCAAAGACGTTGACCTTGTCGTGGGGGAGGCCCAGGTCATCCATCGCCATCAGCGTCACCACGGCAAAGGCCTCGTTGATTTCAAATAGATCAACGTCCTCAACGCGCCAATCCAGCTTTTTCATCAACTTTTCAATCGCGCCCACCGGGGCAATTGTGAACTCGCTCGGGTGGCGTGAGTGGGTGGTGTGTCCCAGCATGCGTGCCAGCGGTTTAAGGCCGTGCTGATCTGCCGCTGCCTGACTCGCCAGGATAAGTGCCGACGCGCCGTCCGATATCGAGCTTGAGTTGGCGGCGGTAATGGTGCCCTCTTTGGCAAAGGCAGGGCGCAACTGGCGGATTTTATCCAGTTTGGCCTGAAAGGGCTGCTCGTCATGTTCAACCAGGGCCTCGCCATGGCGCGAGCTGACGGTGACGGCGGCCATTTCGGCATCTAAGTGTCCCGCATTGGTAGCCGCCATGGCGCGCTCGAGGGAGGCGATGGCAAAATCGTCAAGCCGCTCGCGGGTGTAGCCACGCTGAGACGCAACATCCTGGGCGAAGACACCCATCAGCTTGCCGGTCTCTGCATCTTCCAGGCCATCCAGGAACATGTGATCTTTCAGCTCTCCGTGGCCTAACCGATAACCGCTGCGCGCCTTGGTGAGCACATGGGGAGCGTTGGACATGGACTCCATGCCGCCAGCGAGGATGACATCGCCGCTGCCTGCCTTGATCAGGTCGTGGGCCAGCATGGCGGCTTTCATTCCCGAGCCACACAGCTTGTTAATGGTGGTGGCGCCGTTGGCATCGGGGATACCTGCCTGGCGCATGGCTTGTCGCGCCGGGCCCTGTTTAACACCAGCGGGTAGTACACAGCCCATGATGCCTTCTTCGATTGTCGTGGGGTCGATACCGGCACGCTCAATCGCGGCGCGGATGGCAATCGCACCCAGCTCGGGAGCGCTCATGCTCGACAGGCTGCCCATCATGCCGCCCATCGGGGTGCGTGTTGCCGACAGAAACACGATGTCTTTAGCGTTACTCATGGTGTTCTCCATTAAGGTTATTGTGATTATCTCGCTGAGAGGTGCGCTATGCGTTGACCCGTTGCCGGTGCTGTGGTCTTCTCCGAGGTAACCAAGCAAGCGCTAGTGTGAACGACATGAATGTAATGAATGCATCTCCTCGTCGCAAGGAATTAACACGCCTCGCGGCTCAGCTATTTGTCCAGGAAGGCTTCGACCGTACCACGGTGCGCATGCTGGCGCAGGAAATGGGGATCAAGTCCGGTAGCTTGTTCCACCATTTTAAAGATAAACAGGAAATCCTGGCGGCTGTGATTGAAGAAGGCACTCACAATGCGCTGTTGATTGCGCGTCGGGCGCTCGATGACTGCGCAGATGACCCCGAAGCGCGTCTGCGTGCGATGGCGCGAGCACACCTCGAAACACTGTTTACCGATCGCAATGCCCACGTGGTCGCACTGTTTGAATGGCGAAGGCTAGCGCCTGCGGCGAGTGCCCATCTGAGCCATCTTCGCGATGCGTACGAAGCGCTGTGGGTGGCGGTGATCGATGATGCCTTGGCAGCAGGGCTGATTCACGGGGATCGCTTCCTTGTCTCCCGCTTTGTACTGGGCGCGTTAAACTGGACGGTACGCTGGTACGACCCGGATGGCCCCAGAACACCGGATGACCTGGCCGATGAACTGGTCGCGATGATCATGGCCCGTCAGCGTGAACAGGGTGATTCCCTGGCCGCTCACGACTAACGTATAACCAGTAAATGCTTCGACTCGCTTGCGCTTCTTCGTGTTTGCTTTTAGCGTGGTTTTATTCAAAGGGTTCCGTTAACGTAAACTGATAAGAACAATGTCGGCACCTGCGTAACCCGATGCTCACTACCAACAATACCCAAGAGAGCCATCATGACTGCGACATCATGCCCCAATTATTCGGATTACCTTGATTCGTTTTCCATCGGAGACGTCATCGCCAAACTTGACGATCATCAGGATGGTTATTTAAACGCCTTTGAGGCGTGTTGTGGGCGTCATGTCCGTGCTGGCAGGGGCGAGGTGTTGGCTCTGGTGCAGGAGGATCTGGAAGGCGCCACGCACACGCTTAGCTATAAAGAGCTCGATCAGCAGAGCGCCAAGCTGGCGGGCTGGTTTCAATCTCAAGGACTAGGCGAGGGGGATCGCATTGCGTGTATGCTCCCCCGTTCGCTGGCGCTTCTGGTAGCCGTGGTGGCGACCTGGCGTATTGGCGCGGTCTACCAGCCGCTATTCACTGCCTTTGGCCCAGATGCAGTGGATTATCGGTTGGGGCGGGCTGACTCCAGACTTGTCATTACCGATCATGCGAACCGCTACAAGTTTGATGGCTTGGGCCAGTGCCCACCGGTATTGGCCGTCGGTGGGCCGACCCGGGAGCATCCCGACGACCATGATTGGCAAACGGCGTTGACGTATACGTCAATGAGCGGCGAGCCGCCCCGCCTGTCTGCGGATAAACCTTTCCTGCAGATGTTTACTTCCGGGACGGTGGGCAAGCCAAAGGGGGTTGCCGTCCCGCTTTCCGGTATGACGGCATTTGCCCTCTACATGGAGTTGGCAGTCGACCTTCGCGAGGAGGATCGCTTCTGGAACATGGCCGACCCCGGCTGGGCATACGGCCTTTACTATGCCATTGCGGGCCCATTGCTTCTGGGGGTCACGACCCACTTCTGCGAAGCAGGGTTCAGTGCCGAAGGGGCGCTTGAGTTCATGAAGCGCCACCGCATTACCAACTTCGCTGCAGCACCAACGGCCTATCGGCTGATGAAGGCGTCAGGCCTTTTTGACGACGCCCATCAAACGCTTGAGTTACGTGCCGCCAGTTCAGCAGGCGAACCGCTCAATACCGAAGTAGTGTCATGGGTGGAGACGTCATTGGGCTGTTCGGTGATGGACCACTATGGACAAACCGAAACCGGGATGACGTGCAATAACCACCATGCCCTGGATCACCCCAAGCATGTCGGTGGCATGGGGGTGCCCATGCCAGGGTACCGGCTGGCGATTCTGGACGCCGAGTATAACGAGCTCCTGCCCGGCGAGCCCGGTGTTCTGGCCGTGGATATCGAGCAGTCCCCCGCGCACTTTTTTCAGGGCTACACCTGGCAGGAAAAAGATCCTTTCGTGCAGGGGTATTACCTGACGGGCGATGTGGTGATTCGCAACGAAGACGGGTCGTTTCAGTTTGCTGGCCGTGATGACGATATCATCACGACCTCCGGTTACCGGGTGGGCCCTACCGATGTCGAAAACAGCGTCATGGCACACCCTGCTGTGGCGGAGTCGGCCGCGGTTGGCCAGCCGGATGAGATTCGGGGCGAAGTGATCAAGTCGTACATCGTGTTGCGTGATGGCTACGAGGCAAGCGAAGCCCTGGCGGATGAAATTCGTCAACAGGTGCGAGACCGTTTGTCGGCCCATGCATTTCCCCGGGTCATCGAATTTGTCGACGAACTGCCCAAGACACCGAGCGGCAAAATTCAGCGCTTCAAGTTGCGCGCTCAAGCAGCAGAAGACGTCAACTTGAGCCAATAACGACTTTCATGACAGGGAAACACGACCATGCAGGTGAAGGATCATGCGTTTTTAATCACCGGCGCTGCTTCAGGCTTAGGCGCTGCGACAGCAGAACGCTTAGTGGCTGCCGGTGCTCGCGTCGTCTTGTGCGACCTCAGCGACAGTGTCCAGTCCCATGCAGAACAATTGGGGGAAGACGCCAGTGCATGCCTGGCGGATATCACGTCCCAAGAGCAGATGCAGCAGGCAGTTGATACCGCCGTCGCATTGGGCGGCGAGCACGGGCTCTCGGGTGTCATTCACTGCGCGGGCGTTGTCAGTGTTGCCAAGCTGGTTGACCGTGAGGGCAACCCCGCTGACCTGGAAAGCTATATCAAAACGATCAATATCAATCTCGTCGGTACTTTCAATGTCATGCGTCTGGCGGCGGCCGCGATGGCCAAAAACACGCCGAATGAGACCGGCGAGCGGGGGGTGATCATCAATACGGCGTCCATAGCGGCATTTGACGGGCAGGTGGGGCAGTGTGCATACAGTGCCTCCAAAGCGGGTGTTGTGGGTATGAGCCTGCCTGCTGCCCGGGAGCTTTCGCGTCATGCCGTTCGCGTCATGGCCATTGCACCCGGCGTGTTCGAAACCCCCATGATGAGCGAAATACCTGATGAAGCCGCCCAGGCGCTGGCCGCTGCCGTTCCTTTCCCTAAACGGTTGGGCAAGCCAGAAGAGTTTGCCCAGTTGGCAGAGCAAATTATTACGAACCCGATGTTGAACGGAGAAGTGATTCGGCTGGACGGTGGTATTCGAATGCAGTAAATGCCCTATTCATCCGCTAATTAGATGGCCTGCCGGCGTTCTCGTCGGCAGGTTTTATTTTTTTGAGGCATGACAGGCCCGTTGGGCGACCAAAGTGGTAGCGATTTGAGCGTCTAAATTAAAACGACTGCTTGACTACTGGGTGGGCTCGCGCTAATTTTCAAACACGTGTTTGAAAGCCGTTTTCTGACAATGCTCGTTGCTTTCAGCCCCCTGTTTTAGGAGAAGTGCCATGCCCAGCTACCAGGCCCCCTTGCGTGACATGCGTTTCGTCATGGACGAAATGTTTGACTACCCCGCCCATTATGCCTCGCTGCCCAACGGTGAGGACGCTTCTCCCGATGTGGTGAGCGCTATTCTTGAAGAGGGCGCACGCTTTGCCCGCGAGGTGCTGTTGCCCCTTAACCAGAGCGGCGATGAAGAAGGGTGCCTGTTAGAGGGCGGCGAGGTAAAAGCGCCCAAAGGATTCAAAGAAGCCTATCAACAGTATGTTGAAGGCGGCTGGCCAAGTCTGGCTGCCGACCCCGAGCAGGGTGGCCAGGGCTTGCCGCCCTCGCTTGCCATGATGCTCTCGGAAATGATCTGCGCGACGAACCTGGCGTGGGGTATGTACCCAGGGCTTTCCCATGGCGCGGCGGATGCGCTGCGCCATCACGGCACCGAAGAGCAGAAGGCGGCCTATCTCACCAAGCTGGTTGAAGGCGTCTGGACGGGGACCATGTGCCTCACCGAGCCGCACTGCGGCACCGACCTCGGCCTGATCAAGACCCGTGCGGTCCCCGTTGCGGGCGACGCGTACGCGATCACTGGCACCAAGATCTTTATCTCGGCAGGTGAGCACAACCTTGCCGAGAATATCGTTCACTTGGTGCTGGCAAAGCTCCCCGATGCGCCTGAAGGCTCCAAGGGCATTTCGCTGTTTGTCGTGCCCAAGTTCCTGCCGGATGCAGACGGTAATCCTGGCGAACGCAATGGCGTCACCTGTGGTTCGCTAGAGCACAAGATGGGCATTCACGGTAACGCCACCTGCGTGATGAACTTCGACGGCGCAACCGGCTACCTGGTAGGGCCACCCAATAAAGGGCTGGCGTGCATGTTCACCATGATGAATGCGGCACGTCTCGGCGTCGGTATCCAGGGGTTGGGGTTGATCGAAGCCAGTTTTCAAAACTCGCTCAGCTACGCCCGCGACCGCCTGCAGATGCGTGGCCTCTCAGGTAAGCAGGCCCCTGAAAAGACAGCGGACCCGATCATCGTCCATCCCGATGTGCGCCGGATGCTGCTCACGCAGAAAGCCTTTGCTGAAGGCGGGCGCATGCTGGTGCTGTACACCGCACAAATGCTTGACGTGGTCGAGCATGGGCAGGCGGGTGAAGAGCGTGACCGTGCCGAGACGCTGCTCGGACTTTTGACGCCTGTCGTCAAAGCTTTCCTGACGGAAGTCGGTTTTGAAAGTACCAACGAAGGAGTGCAGATATACGGTGGTCATGGCTTCATCAAAGAGTGGGGAATGGAGCAGCTGGTCCGTGATGCGCGGATCACCCGCCTCTATGAAGGTACAACCGGTATTCAGGCCCTCGACCTGCTGGGCCGTAAAGTATTGATGAGCCAGGGCGAGTCGTTGAAGGTGTTCACCAAGGAGATTCACAAGTTCTGCAAGGCAGAAGCCGACAATCCCGACCTCAAAGAGTTTGTCGAGCCGCTGGCCAAGCTGAATGCCGAATGGGGTGAGCTGACCATGGGCGTTGGCATGAAAGCCATGCAGGACCGCGAAGAAGTCGGCGCGGCAAGCGTTGATTACCTTATGTATACCGGTTACGTCACGCTCGCGTACTTATTTGCTCGGGCGGCCAAGCAGGCGTCGGTGTCTCTAGCGGGCGAAGACAAGGCTTTCTATGCCGCGAAGTTGAACACTGCACGCTTCTATTTCCAACGATTGTTACCGCGTACCAAGGCCCACGCGGAAATGATCCAGTCGGGTGCGGGTAGCCTGATGGCCATGTCTAGTGAGGACTTCGGTCTGGGGTTTGAAATCTGATTAACAGTTAGCGCGGCCGCATGCCGCGAACGGGCACTCTCTGGTCAGGCGTTCTGATCGGTGGTTTGCGGCAGGCTTGGTTCTTTGAATCAGACCTGTCGCCTTTTTATTTTTAAAACCCTCTTGCCAACCCGCCAGCAACACCGTAAAGTACTCATCCGCTGCCGGGGACGCCCAGCGTTGCCAGCGGTGGATAAGGTGTAAAACCTCAGGTTTGTCAGTAGGTTAGGCAAGCGAGCGTGGTTACTGTGTCATATCACGCCGCCTCGATTTTCGCCAATCAGTTATTGACAAACATTGGGAAGTGCGTAGAATACGTCTTCCTCGCTGAGGCCAAGCAGTTCAACGATTGGTCGGGCTTTTGACACTTTTAGGTCAGTCAAACAGCACAGCGAAACGCTCTTTAATAATGTGATCAGGTAATTCATGTGGGCGCTTGCCGATGAGGGTGATAAATCACCAAATATCAAGGCAAGCGACTCGTCCAAGGTCTTCGGATCTTGAGAGAACGTTTGAAAACCTTGAGCCAAGTTTGGTTCGCTTCTGTCGCCTTCGGGTGGCAGGTAAGAACCGCAATGATTGTAAACTGAAGAGTTTGATCATGGCTCAGATTGAACGCTGGCGGCAGGCCTAACACATGCAAGTCGAGCGGTAACAGGTCCAGCTTGCTGGACGCTGACGAGCGGCGGACGGGTGAGTAACGCATAGGAATCTACCCGGTAGTGGGGGATAACCTGGGGAAACCCAGGCTAATACCGCATACGTCCTACGGGAGAAAGGGGGCTTTGGCTCCCGCTATTG